>NZ_JBNPNH010000003.1:0-309324 GCF_050314555.1 Candidatus Spyradosoma sp. SGI.093
AATTTTTAGAAACACTCGCCCGCAACCCAGCAAAAACTCCACCAAAACACCCCTAGGCGCCCCCGGACACACCAAAACACTCCCGAACACTCTGAACCAACCCCCAAAAGGACCGAAAGGACGGAAAGGACAAAAAAACATTCGGATTCAAATGATGATATGCGTATCTGAATTTTAATTACAAATTGTCCAGAAGGAAGGCTCAAAAAAATCCGCCGCGATTCGCGCGGCGGATTTCAAAGCGGACAGGCGTGAATCAGCCTTCCAGTCCGAGAACGGCTTCCATGCCGTAAACCGCCGGATCCTTGCCGACGACCCAGCCCGCCGCGTGAACGGCACCATTCGCGAAAATCGCGCGCGACTCCGCCTTGTGCGTCAGTTCCACGCGCTCGCCCTCGCCCGCGAAAATCACCGTATGGTCGCCGACGACGCTCCCGCCGCGCAGCGCGTGCACGCCGATTTCCTCGCGGGAACGCTCGCCGACCAGCCCCGCGCGTCCGTGGCGCTCCGCGGACTTGTCCAGCCCGCGCGCCGCCTCGACGACCGCGAGCAGCTTTTCTGCCGTGCCCGAAGGCGCGTCCTTCTTGTGCCGATGGTGCATTTCGAAGACTTCGATTTCGAACGACGGATCGAGCAGCTTCGCCGCCTTGCCGACGAGCCAGTTCAGCACGTTCACGCCGACGGAATAATTGCCCGCCCAGACGATCGGGATTTTTTTCGCCGCCGCTTCGATGCGGGAACGCTCCTCCGCCGTGTGCCCCGTCGTGCCGACGACGAGCGGCTTGCCCGCGGCCGCGCACGCCTCCGCGAGCGCCGGCGTCACTTCGTGAAACGAAAAATCGATCGCGACGTCGCACGCCGCGACCGCTTCCGCCGTGAACGTTTCGCCCACGTCGCATTTCGCGACGACTTCCGCGCCCGCGTTCTGCGCCGCGGTGAGAATCGCCTGCCCCATTCGTCCCTTGTAGCCGTTGACCAAGATTTTCATAAGTAATCCTCTTTAATCATGTTGCCGCGCGTTTTTCAACCGGCGAAAGTTCCGTGCGCCGGCGTGAACTTCTTCAGCCGCTCCCACATGGAATCCATGGATTCCACGAGCGTCCGCGTGTCGGAAATGACCGGCATGAAATTGCTGTCGCCCTCCCAGCGCGGAACGATGTGACAGTGCAGATGCTGCGGAATGCCCGCGCCCGCCGCCGCGCCGAAATTGAAGCCGACGTTGAAGCCGTCGGGCTTGAGCGCGTCGCTCAGAATCTTTTCGCCGAGCACGACGAGATCCACCAGCTCCGCGCGCTCTTCGGCGGAAAGATCCGCGAGCGCGGGAACGGCGCGATAGGGCGTGACGAGCAGATGACCCGCGTTGTACGGGAACGCGTTCATGACGATGTAGCACGTCTTGCCGCGATAGATCAGATGGACTTCCTTTTCGTCCGCCTGATTCGGAATTTCCGCGAACGGATCCGCCCACTTCGGACCGGACTTGTTCGCCTGAATGTACGCCATGCGCCAGTAAGGATGTAAGTGATTCATGATTACAAAAAAAACAAGGATTCGGACGCGCGGAGAAACCGCTTCAGCGCGCGATTTCCAGTAGATCGCGCAGATCGACGCGCTTTTCGTAAATCGCCTTGCCGACGATCGCGCCGTCGAGATTCGCGTACGTTTCCGCGAGCCCGCGGAGCCGCACGACGTCCTCGCGCCGCGACACGCCTCCGGAGGCGACGACGTTCGCGGACGTGCTGCGCAGCATCTCCTCCAGCGCCGAGAAATTCGGTCCTTTGAGCATGCCGTCGGTCGCGATGTCCGTGTAGATGATCGTGCTCACTCCGAGCCGCGCGGCCGTTCCCGCGAGCTCCGTCGCGCGGCGCGTCGTCACGTCCACCCAGCCCTTGACGGCGACGAAGCCGTTTTTCGCGTCGATGCCGACGGCGATTTTCTCGCCGCCGAAACGCGCGACGAGCTCGGCGACGAAAGCGTCGTCGTGCGCCGCCTTGGTGCCGACGATCGCGCGAGCCGCTCCCGCGTCGAGCACGGCGCGGACGTTTTCCGCGGTGCGCAGACCGCCGCCGAATTCGACCTTGAGCCCGGTCGCGGCGATGCGCTCGAGCGCGGCGAGATTCTTCGGCGCGCCCTCGAAGGCGCCGTCCAGATCGACGACGTGAATCCAGGCGCTCCCGGCGTCCGCGAACGCCTTCGCCGGCTCGGCGGGATCTTCGAAATAGCGCGTGGATTCGTTCGCCAGTCCCTGGCGCAGACGGACGCAGTGCCCGCCCTGAATGTCGATTGCCGGATAAATGTTCATGCCGCCATTATTAGTCCGCGCGGCGGAATTATCCAACCTTTAAAAAGGCGGCGCGCGTTCAGACTTCCACGCGCAGACCGTCGTAGGCGAGCTCGACGCCCGCGGGCAGTTTCGCGCTCCATTCGGCGTGATCGACCTGCCACGTCATGTGGATGAGAAACGTGCGCGCCGCGCCGATTCTGCGCGAGACTTCCACCGCCTCCTGCACGGAAAGATGCGTCGGATGCGGCTTCGGGCGCAGACCGTCGATCACGAGCACGTCCGCGCCGCGCGCGAGCTCGACCGCGGCGTCGGGCACTTCGCGGCAGTCCGTGTAATACGCGAGTTTTTTGCCGCTCGATTTTTCGGTGAAGACGAGGCCGAGCGTCGAAATCTTCTTCCCGTGCGGCAGCGTCGTCGTCTCGACGCGCGTTCCCGCGGGCAGCTCGAAGCGCTCCGGCGCGACGCGCGGCTGCAGCGCGACGTAGCCGTCGGAAGCGCGTTCGCGGATCGCGTAGTCGAAAAGCGTCTCCACGCGCGCGACGCCGCCCGGCGTCGAAAACACCGGAATCGCCTCGCCGCCGCGCAGCGCGCAGTAGCGGCGCAGATCCTCCATGCCGAGAATGTGGTCGGAATGCTCGTGCGTCAGAAAAAAGAAGTCCACGGCGGGAACGCGCTCGCGGATGCACGCGACGCGGAATTCCGGTCCCGCGTCGATCTGCACGTGCGCGCCGTCCGCGACGAGATGCGCGCACGAGCGCCCGCGGAAATTCTTCGGATTCGACGCGTCGAAGCCCGCGCAGTCGCGTTCCCACTCGATCATCGGAACGCCCTGCGACGTTCCCGTGCCCAAAAACAAAAGCTCCATGATTCCCGCGAATCTACCACCGCGCGCGCGGGCCCGCGAAGCAAAAAGAATGTTTCCAAGCGGCGCGCGAGCCCGTAGAATCCGCGCACGTTTTAACTGAAAATTCACGATTCCCTTATGAAATCAGAACAGAAATTCCTCATCTCGTGCGCCGCGCTGCTCGCGGCCGGAACGGCTTTCGCGCAGGAGCAGACGAACGTCGCGGCTCCCGCGCCCGCTCCCGAAAAGAGCGGCGGCACGAAAATCGTGCTCGAACTTCCCGAGCTTCCCTCCGCCGACAAAATCAAGGTCAAGGTCTCCGGTCTCGTCCAGGCGCAGTACGTTTACGCGAACGCGAGCGGCGCAAAGGCGTCCGACCAGAACGGCTTCTCGATCCGCCGTTCCAGCATCGGCGTCTCCGCCGACGTCGGCGACGCCTGGAGCGCGAAGATCGTCTATGAGTTCGACAGCACCGCGAACGGCGGAAGCAATTACAACGACTACATCGACACGGCGATCATCTCGCGCAAATTCGACGCGGGAACGCTGACCGTCGGCCACAAGAAGACGCACTTCATGCACGAAGAATATTCGCCCTCGTCGAAATTCCTCTGCCTCGAGCGCTCTCTCAACTCCAATTTCGTCAGCGGGAACAAATACGCGAAAGGCCTCGCCGGCTACCACATCGGCGTGTTCTGGGACGGCAAGCTCGACGAGGCGATCGACTACGGCGTCTCGCTCACGAACGCCGTGGACAAGGACTACGACAGCCGCTCCAACGACCTCGCGCTCACGGGCAACGTCGGCTACACGATGAAGCTCGACGGCGACGCGAAGCTCTACTTCGGGCTCAACGGCACGGTGAACTTCGGAAACGACGGCGAAAGCGGCGCGAGCACGAACAAAGGCACGGTGTACGGCATCGAGCCTTACGTGCAGTTCACGGACGGCGGGCTGACGCTGCTCGCCGACGCGTATTACATCGACGGCGAGAGCGCCGCGGATCTGCATTCGTTCTACGGTCTGAATCTCACCGCCGCCTACCGCCTCGAATGCGGCCTCGAGCCCGCCGTGCGCTTCACCTACCTGAACACGGATTCCGGCGTCGTGAACGCGAACATCCAGAACCGCGTTCCAGCAAGCGGGAACCACGACAACGCGACGACCTACTACGCGGGCGCGAACTACTACTTCAACAAGTACGTGAAGCTCGCCGCCGGCTTCGAATACGGCCACTACTTCGGACAAGGCGCTCACGCGGACGATTCCTTCTCCTTCCGCACGATGCTCCAGGTCTCCTTCTGACCGCAAGCCCTTCGAGGGGACGACGCTGCCGCCGTCCCCTCGAAAATTTCATTCGAACGGGCTTTCTCTTCCCGTTCCCGCGTACTCTGATTTCTTCAAGGCGGTCTCCGGAAAATCCCCGCCGGACGCGCATCAAAGTTCGCGGCCGCGGATTTCGGGGACGACCTCGGCGGAAAGAATCGCCGCGCGCGAGACCGCGTAATCGACGCGAAGCTTTTCCGTCTTGCGCTCGGGCAGATACCAGTACTGCCGCACGCCGGGACGCACGCGCACGACGCTCTCGGGCAGCAACTCCTCGCCCGCGTCCGTGCGCACGCGGAAGGGCTGCCAGAACAGCGCGCCGGGCGCGGAAAGATCCGCAGCGCCCTCGATTTCGAGCACGAGCGCGGGCATGCCGTTCGCGAGCGTGCGGTAGTATTTTTTCTCCGCGTAGGCGCGGACGCGGACGCGCGTTCCCGCGAATTCGAGCGTCGTCGGCACGCGGGAAAGCTTCAGCTCTTTGAAAGAGCGGATTTCCTCCGGCGCGAACGCGAAACGGCGCACGAGCGCGACGCGCACGCTCCACGCCTCGTCCGCGCCCGGGAACAGCGTCTTGGCGAGCGGCGAACGCAGCACGCCGTCCTTCAGCGTCTCGAAAGCCTCGCCGTCGGTGAAGCGCACGTTGACGCCGAGCGCGTCCGGCTCGTCCCAGGAGACGGAGCGCGTCTCCTCGCCCGCGGGCGCGGCGATCGCGACGTTTTCGACGCTCCACGCGCGCGCGGGCGTGCGTTCGTCGCCTTCGATCGCGACGCCGAGCCGCGCGAACGCGTCGTGAAGGTCCGGACTTTCCGAGAAAAAGCGCGCGTGCTCCGGGAGCGAAAATTCGACGAGCTCCGCCTTCGCGGGAACGCGGTCGGGCAGCGAAAACGCCTCGTCGAGCTCGCTTTCCGAGAGCGTTTCTTTCGGCGAAACCGGCGACGGCGGCGCCGCGGGAGCGCCGTTCCCGCCCTTCAGCGCGCACGAAAACGGGATTTCGCCGAGCGTCCGCCAAAGCCCGTTCCCGCCGCGCGCCTCGATCTTCAGCGAAAATTTGCCGGACGCGGGCGGCTTGTTCAGCACGGGCAGCGCGCAGATCGCCTCGCCCGTCTTGGCGTGAAAAATCGTGAACAGCGCGGGCGAAATCTGCACGGAAAATCCGCTTTCGTCCGCCAGCGAAAAGCAATAGCGTTCCCGCGAAAACAGCGACTTGCCGTAGCTTTCGAAGGCGCGGTCCTTCTCCTCGTCCGTGCGCCCGCGGGCGTAGATCCACACGGCGGGAACGGCGACGAAGCGCGAGGCGGCCTCTTCGTTCCCGAAAAATTCCGTCGCGAGCTTTTTGCGCATTTCCCCGCGCGCCGCCGTGAGCGAGAGCCCGAGCCGCCGCATGCGCACGGAAAAATCCTCGCCCGAAAAACTTTCGCGCATGCGCCCGCCTTCCTCGACGCCGAGCACGGCGAACTCGACGAGCTCGTCCCCGCATTCGGCGCGGAAGCGTTCGTCCCACGTCACGAAAAGCCAGACGGCGGCGACGATGATCGCCGCGGCGAGCCACAGGCGCAGAATGACGTTTTTCGGCGGGTTGAGAATGCGGTCGATGCGGTCCATTTTTTCAGTCCACGATGAAGTATTTCAGCCATGCGGCGTAGGCGTAACCGAGCTCGGCGGCGCGGCGGAAGCTCCAGAACGCGCGCGAAAATTTTTCGGGATGCCGGCGCTGAAACGCGATGCGGTCGGCGTCCATCGAATAAATCTGCACGTCGCGGAAGCCCGCCTTTTCGAAAAGAAATTTCGCGCGGCGTTCCTGCAGGCGGCTGCTCGTCACGATGAGTCGGCTCTCGGGCGTGACGCCGGGCAAGAGACAGATCGTGCGCGGGTGGTCGATGGTGCGCCGCGCGAGCGGATCGACCGAAATCGCCTCGTCGGGAACGCCCGCCGCCGCGAGCGCGTCGAGCAGGAAATCCTCGTCCGCGCTGACGACGACGCGCGGCGCGAGCCCGGCGCGGAACGCCTTCGCGGCGCCGAGCGCGCGCGTGCCTTCGTCGCCGCCGAGAATGACGATCGCGTCCGCTTCGCGCAGCTCCGCGAACGGCGTGCAGCCGACGCGCTGCAGATCTTCGAGCGCGTCGCCGAGCGGCCTCGACGCCGCCGCGAGCACGAGAACGCCCGCGACGAGCGTTCCCGCGACGTAGAGCGCGAGCGCGCGGCGGCACCACTTCCTGCGGGCTTCGGGAGAAAAAAGCTTCATGCCGCCATTATCGTGCATCGCGCCGCAAATAGCCAATTATTTTCCGGGAAGAAACTTCCATCGGCTTCAGAAACTTCCGGTAAAATCTCTGCGAGAGCGGATTTCGCGGGCAAGCGGGCGCGTGCCCCGCCCGCCAAAAATTCCGCGTTTGCGGTTTCGGCGGGAGCACGTATGCTTGCGCGCAGTTTATGACGTTCACGCCCGACAATTATCTGCTGATCGGCTCGCTGCTGCTTCTGGGAAGCATCTTCGCCGGCAAGGCGACGCACAAGATCGGCGCGCCGCTGCTCCTGCTCTTCCTCGGGATCGGTCTGCTCTGCGGCGAAAAAATCTCGTTCACGGATTCGGCGGCGCTCAGTCTGCTCGGCGAGCTCGCGCTCGTGTTCATTCTTTTTTCCGGCGGGCTCGACACGAAATACGCGGACGTGCGCCCCGTCGCCGTGCGCGGCGGCGTTCTCGCGACGTTCGGCGTTTTTCTGACGGCGCTTTTTCTGGGCGCGTTCATCTTCGCGGTCTCGAAGCTGGACTTCGTGCCGCTGAATTTTTCCTTCGCGGAATCGCTGCTGCTGGGCGCAATCGTCTCCTCGACGGACGCGGCGTCGGTCTTTTCGATCTTCCGTTCCAAAAACACGGGGCTGAAGCACAATCTGCGCCCGCTGCTGGAGCTGGAATCGGGCTCGAACGACCCGATGGCGTACGTGCTCACGGCGACGCTGGTCTCGCACGTCGCGGCGTCCGGGCAAGGCGAAGCGCCGGCGGCGTTCTGGACGGCCGTTCCCGCCGTGCTGATGAATCTCGGCGTCGGCGCGCTCGCGGGCGCGCTTTTCGGGCTCGTCTTCGTGCGGCTCATCAACCGCATCAATCTGATCGTCGAAGGGCTTTATCCCGTGATGATGGTCGCGCTGACGGCGCTGACGTTTTCGGCGACGAAGACCTGCGGCGGGAACGGCTTTCTCGCGGTTTACGTCGCGGGCATGATCCTCGGCAACGCGCCGTTCGTGCACAAGCGGCTCATCACGAAATTCTACGACGGCTTCGCGTGGCTGATGCAGCTTTCGCTCTTCCTCACGCTCGGGCTGTTCGCGGACGTTTCGGCGATAAAATCCGTCGCCGCGGGAGGCATTCTGATTTCGCTTTTCCTGATCTTCGTCGCGCGCCCGCTCGCGGTGGGCGTGTGTCTCGCGCCGTTCCGCCCGAGCGCGCGCGTGTTCGCGTTCACGTCGTGGGTGGGGCTGCGCGGCGCCGTGCCGATCGTCTTCGCGCTGATTCCGCTGACGACGCCGGGCGTCGATCCCGAGACGGCGAAGATGATCTTCAACACCGTGTTCTTCATTTCGGTCTCCTCGCTCGTCATTCAGGGGACGACGCTTTTCGCCGCGGCGAAACGGCTCGGGCTCACGGTCGAGGAAAGCGCGCCCGCGCCTTCCGCGTTCGACAAGGAGACGGAGGCGATCGACGCCGGCTACGCCGAAATCGCGATCGCGGGAACGGCGTCCGTCGTCGGCAAAACCCTCGCGGAGCTGGCGCTGCCTCGGGGCGCGCTCGTCGTCATGATCCGCCGCGAGAACCGCTTTCTCACGCCGACCGGCGCGACGCGGCTCGAGGCGGACGACATTCTGCGGATTCAGGCGGACACGCCGGAACACCTCGCCGCCGCGCGGGAACGCCTGGAAGGGAGCGCTGAGGCATGAGACGCGGACGCGACGGAACGGCGGCGCGCACGGGAGCGAAAAAACAGGGATTTCGGGGATTTTAAGGGATTCGATCCGGCCCCGCGAAGCGCCCCGCCGAAGCGGGATTGAAGTTTCCGTCCGCGGATTTCGTCGGGCAAGCGGGACGCTTACCCTCCTATTATCAAAAAATCTGCGAAAATCTGCGTCATCTGCGGGAAAAGTTTGTGCGGGCGGATTTCCGAGGAAGCAGTTGGAAAGCCGCCTTTCCCATATAAACTTTCTTTAACTTCCTTTACCTTCGCGGTTTTTCTTTGCGTTCTTTGCGTTAAAGAAGTTTGTATCCGCAGATTTCCGAGGGCAAGCGGGACGCTTACCCTTCCACAAAAAAAGCCCGCGGGGTGCGGGACCTCGCGGGCGTTTTCGCGTCGGGAACGCGGCGGAATCAGCCGCCGGTCATCGTCTTGATGACGGAGATGATCGGCAGGAACATCGCAACGACGATCGTGCCGACGACGACCGCAAGGAAGACGATCAGCAGCGGCTCGATGACGGAAGTGAGCGCGCCGACGGCGTTGTCCACTTCTTCGTCGTAGTTGTTCGCGACGCGGTTGAGCATTTCCGGAAGCTGGCCGGTTTCTTCGCCGACCTGCACCATGGAGCAGACCATCGGCGGGAACACCTTCGCCTGTTCGAGCGGCGCGGCGAGCGTGTCGCCGTCGCGGACGCGGTCGTGAACTTTTTCGAGCGCCTCCTGAAGAACGACGTTGTCGAGCGTTTCCGTGGTGATCTTCATCGCCTGCAGAATCGGGACGCCGGAGGACATCAGCGTGCCGAACGTGCGGCAGAAGCGCGAGACGGTGACGACCTGCAGGAACGTGCCGATCTTCGGCATGCGGAAGAGCACGCGGTCGCGGAGCGCGGTCATCTTCGGGTTCTTGAACATGAAGCGGATGCCGAAGACGAGCACGGCGATGATCGCGAGCGTAAGGATCCAGTGGTCGCGGAGCGCGTTGCCGATGCTCATGACGAACGCCGTCAGCGCGGGCATATCGCCGCCCTGAGACGCGATCATGGACTGGAAGGACGGAACGACGAACGTGAGCAGCACGTAGACGATGACCGCCGCGACCGTGACGACGACGCACGGATAGACCATCGCGGACTTGACCTTCTTCTTGATGCGTTCGGACTTTTCCTGGAACGAGGCGAGACGGTCGAGCACGGTGTCGAGCACGCCGCCGGCCTCGCCCGCCTTGATCATGTTGACGTAAAGGCGGTCGAACATGCGCGGGTACTGCGAGAGCGAATCCGAGAGCGAATTGCCGGACTGGATGTTGTCGCAGATGTTGTCGAGCGCGGTCTTGAAGTTCGGGTCGCGTTCCTGTTCGGCGAGAATCTGCGTCGCGCGCAGCAGCGGCAGGCCCGCCTGGAGCAGCGTGGCGAGCTGGCGCGTAAAGACCGTGAGCTGCTCCGTCGTGATCTTCTTGTTGAAGGCCTGCGTCTTCTTGCCGGACTTCTTTCCGAAGGAAAATCCGTCTTCGGCGATGGAGGAGACCATGAGGCTCTTGCGCGTGAGCGCGGCGCGCGCCTGCTCTTCGTTGACGGCCTCGACGGTGCCGGAAACCTGTTTTCCCGAGCCGTCGATTGCTTTGTATTTAAATTTTGCCATGGGTTTGGAGGGGTGTCTGATGAACGGTTGAATTAGGTATACTTTAAGACTTCTTCGATGGTGGTCAATCCGTCAAAAATGCAGCGCAGCCCGTCGTCGCGCAGCGTGCGCATGCCGTTTTCGATCGCCTTCTGCTTGAGGACGAGCGTCGGCGCCTTCTTGGTGATGAGCTCGCGGACGGCGTCGTTGATCATCATCAGCTCGAAAAGCCCCTGTCGGCCCTTGTAGCCCGTGCGGTTGCACTCGGAGCAGCCCTTGCCGTAGAAGAACTGCTTTTCGGCGATTTCGAGCGGATCGACCTGAAGCATGTTGATGACGGCCTGGTCGGGCTCGTACGCGGTCTTGCAGGAACGGCAGATGCGGCGCAGCAGTCGCTGGCCGAGCACGCCTTCGAGCGACGCCGCGATGAGGAACGGCTCCAGGCCCATATCGACGAGTCGCGTGACGGCGCCGGGCGCGTCGTTCGTGTGCAGCGTGGAAAGCACGACGTGCCCCGTGAGCGCCGCCTGGACGGCGATCCCGCCGGTCTCCTGGTCGCGGATTTCCCCGACCATGATCGTGTCCGGGTCCTGACGGAGGAAGGAACGCAGCGCGGACGCGAACGTGAGCCCGACCTGGTGGTTGATCTGCACCTGCATGATGCCCTCGATCTCGTATTCGACCGGGTCTTCGGCGGTGAGGATCTTCACGTCCACGGTGTTCACTTCGCGGAGCGCGGAATAAAGCGTCGTCGTCTTGCCGGAGCCCGTCGGTCCCGTGACGATGAAGATGCCGTTCGGCCGGTTCACAAGCTCGCGGATGCCGCTCATGATCTCGTCCGTCATCGTGAGGTTTTCGAGGTCGAGGTTGACGACGCCCTTGTCGAGAATACGAAGCACGACGGATTCGCCGAACTGCGTCGGGAGCGTGGAGACACGGAGGTCGATCGGGCGCCCGCCGACGGTGGTCTTGATGCGGCCGTCCTGCGGAATGCGGCGCTCGGCGATGTTCAGACCGGACATGACCTTGACGCGCGCGGTGACGGAGTTCGCAAGCGACTTCGGCGGCGGCGCCATTTCGTAGAGCGCGCCGTCGATGCGGTAGCGGATGCGGAACTGATCTTCGAACGGCTCGAAGTGAATGTCGGACGCCTTCGCCTTGACGGCCTCCTGCAGCACGACGTCCACGAAGCGGATAATCGGCGCCTGATTGGCGGAATTGGAAAGCGCGTTCTCGTCGTCCCCGCCGAGGTCGAGCCCCTCGATTTCGCTCAGCACCGCGTCCATCGACGAATTTTCTTCGCCGTAGTACTTGATGATGGCGTCCTCGACCTTCGCAGGATTGCACACGGAGAATTCGACGGAATCGCGGCCGAGCAGAAACGCGACGTTCTGCGCCGCGGGGAAGTTGAAGGGATCCTTGGCGAGAAAGTAAATCTGGTCCGCGTCCGCCTTGTAGGGCACGATGCCGTATTTGTGCGCCTGCTCCGCCTTGAGGATGCGGATGAGGCTGGCGTCGATGGCGTCGGGAACGTCGGGAACGCAGGAGACGCCGATCCGCTCCGCGACGACTTCAAGAATCTCGTCGCGCGTGAAGTATTCGTTGTCCTCGACGACGTCCGTGAAGGGCTTGCCGGTTTCGTCGTGCTCCGTCCAGCATTCCTTGAGCTGCTCCTCGGTGACTTTCCCGGTGTCCTTCAGGTAGGTGATCAGATCTTCGCTGTGCTCGTCAAACATAACGGTGTGGCGTTGGGGGTTAGTAATTCATTTCGCGCAGTTTCTGCCGCATTTCGTCCGGCTCCTGCGCGTAGGTGATCGCCTCGGCGGGCTCGATGACGCCCTCTTCGACGAGGTTGAACAGGTGCCCGTCGAGCGTGCGCATGCCGAGCGCGCCGCCGGTCTGGATTTCCGAGGTGATGCGGTAGGTCTTGTTGTCGCGGATGAGCGCGGACGTCGAGTCCGTGTTGACCATGATTTCGTAGCCCGCGACGCGCCCGCCTTCCTTGCGGCGGCAGAGCACCTGCGAGATGACGGCGACGAGCGACGAGGCGAGCTGCATGCGGATCTGCTCCTTCGTGTCCGCCGGGAACGCGTCCACGATGCGGTCCACGGTTCTCGCCGCGCCCGTCGTGTGCAGCGTCGCGAAGACGAGGTGCCCCGTTTCCGCGGCGGAGACGGCGGCGGTGATCGTCTCGAGGTCGCGCATTTCGCCGACGAGGATGATGTCCGGGTCCTGGCGGAGCGCCGCGCGGATCGCGTCCGAGAACGTCGGCACGTCGCGCCCGATTTCGCGCTGGGTGACGACGGAACGCTTGTGCTCGTGGAAATATTCGATCGGGTCTTCGATCGTGATGATGTGGCGCTCCTCGTGCTCGTTGATCCAGTTGAGCATCGACGCGAGCGTGGTCGATTTGCCCGAGCCCGTCGGTCCCGTGACGAGAATGAGCCCGCGCTGCCGCATGAGCAGCGACTTCACCTTGTCCGAAAGCCCGAGCTGCTCGAGCGTGAACATGTCGTGCGGGATCTGGCGCAGCACGATGCCGTAGGCGTTCGCGTCGCCGAAGCCGCTGCGCGCCTTGAAGCAGCTGACGCGGAAACGCGCCTTGTTCCCGAAGGAAAAGCCGAAGTCGCAGCCGCCCAGTTCCTCGAGGCGCTTCAGATGGTGCGGCGGCGTGATTTCCTTGACCATCGCCTCCGTGTCCTCCGGCGTCAGCGGAACGCCTTCGACGGGAACCATGCTCCCGGCGATGCGCAGCACGGGAGCCTGGTCCACGTGCAGGTGCAGGTCGGAAGCTTTTTCGGCGACCACGAGGTCGAGCAGATCGTTCAAAAGATAATTCATTTTTTCAAAAGCCTTTCTGTATCGTTTCTTGGTGTCCGCGGGAACGCTCAGTCGACGCTGACCGTCGTCGAGAGCACTTCCTCGATGGTCGTGATGCCGGCGGCGATCTTGCGGATGCCGTCCTCGCGCATCGTGCGCATGCCGAGGTCGCGCACCTTGCGGCGCAGATCGACGAGCGTCGCGTTCTGGTAAATCATTTCCTGGATCTCCTCGTTCACGAGGAAGAGCTCGAACACGCCGCGGCGCCCGCGGTAGCCGGTGTCGTGGCACTTCACGCAGCCGCGGCCCTTGCGGAAATTCGTGTCCGAAAGGTCGCTGACGGTCATGCCGATCGAAATCAGCTCCTTTTCCGTCGGCGTGTAGGATTCCGAACAGTCCGGACAGATGCGGCGCACGAGGCGCTGCGCCAGCACGCCGCGCAGCGACGCGGAGACGAGGAACGGCTTCACGCCGATGTCCACGAGTCGCGAGACCGCGCCGGGAGCGTCGTTCGTGTGCAGCGTCGAGAACACCATGTGACCGGTCAGCGACGCATTGACCGCGATTTCCGCCGTCTCCAAGTCACGGATTTCACCGATCATGATGATGTTCGGCGCCTGACGGAGCATGGAACGCAGCGCGGACGAGAACGTCATGCCCACTTCGCGACGCACCTGCACCTGGTTGATGCCCGCCATCTGGTATTCGACAGGATCCTCGACCGTGATGATCTTGCGGTCCGGCTGGTTGATGTAGTTGAGCGCCGAATACAGCGTCGTCGATTTGCCCGAGCCCGTCGGTCCCGTGACGAGGAAGATGCCGTCCGCGCCCGTGATGATCTTCATGAAGACCTCCTGGTCGTCGGAGAAGAAGCCGAGCTCCGGAAGCCCCAGCTTCAGCCCTTCCTTGTCGAGAATACGCATGACGATCGATTCGCCGTAAACCGTCGGGAGCACCGAGACGCGCAGGTCCACGTCCTTCCCGCCGACCTGGATCTGAATGCGGCCGTCCTGCGGAATGCGCTTTTCCGCGAGCGAGACGTTCGCCATCAGCTTCAGGCGCGCGATGATCGACGCCTGCAGGCGCTTCTGCGGATTCTCCACTTCCTGCAGCACGCCGTCGATGCGGTAGCGCACGCGGAAACGCTTCTCCAGCGGCTCCATGTGAATATCGGACGCGCGCCGACGGATCGCCTCCGTGATCAGCTTGTTGACGTACTGAATGATCGGCGCGTCTTCCAAGCGCGCGTTCTTGTCGTCGTTCCCGGGAATCTTGACGTCCGAGCCGCTCGGATTGTCTCCGAAAATCTCGCTCAGCGAGCCGTCGCCCTGCGTTCCCGCGGAATCGTAGGCGGCGAGCACCGCCTCCTTGATCTCGTCCGGCGGCGCGACCTTGAAATTGAGCGTCTTGCCGACGAGGCGCCCCAGCTCGTCCATCGCCTCCATCGCCAGCGGGTCGCCGATGACGACGAGCAGGAACGAGCCTTCCAGCTGGAGCGGCAGCACGTTGTAGCGCAGCGCGGCGTCCTGCCCGACGATCTGCAGCGCCTCGTCCGTCGGGCGCACCTGCGAAAGATCCGCGGTCTCCATGTCGAACTCTTCGGCGAGCGCGGAGGAAATCGCCTTCCACGTCGTGTAGCCTTTTTCGACGAGCAGCCGGAGCACGGCCTCGTCCGCTTCGCTTTCGCGCGTGCCTTGTCCGAGCACTTCCTGACGCGCGACGCCCACCGTGTCGGGGCTCACGAGCTCTCGGTCCTGAATCAGTTGAACAACGTAATCGTCGGCGGAAAAAATCATAGTCGAGCCTGAAAATCTGTGAACTGGATGGGGAAAAACTTTGGTTGGCGTTCGGCGTTCCCGAACAGGGTAAGAATGCCGGAATTTCTAACAGGTCCTCCCCTCCCGCGCAACAAAATTGAACACGAAGCCCTTCTCGCGCGCGCGAAGGCGGCCCCAGTTTGCTTTTGCAAAAGAGGCGGAATTGCGTCAGCATCGGGGACTTTCCTTTTCACATGTCCGATTCCGAACAAGCGCCGTTTTTCGAGCCCGACGAAATGCCCGCAGAAGTTCCCCTGCCGGAGCCTCCGCCGGAGCGGAGCGCCGCGCCCGCGGCGGCGTTCCCGCGTCCGCGCCGTTCCCGCAGGGACGCGCCCGCGTTCGGCGAGGGCGCGACGTCGGTCTTCGCGGACCGGATTCCGCCGCACAGCGTCGAGGCCGAACAAGGGCTGCTCTCGGCGATTCTGCTCGACGGCGGCGGCGACATTCTGGCGGAATGCCAGACGCAGAAAGTCGTTCCCGAGACCTTTTTCCGCACGGAGCACCAGCTCATCTACGAAGCGATTTCCGCGCTCAGCAACGCGGGAACGGGCGTCGATTCCATCACCGTGCTCACGAAGCTCGCGGAGCTCGGCAAGCTCGAAGCCGCCGGCGGTCCCGTCTATCTGCGCGAGCTCGAAAACAAGGTGGCGACGACGGTGCACGCGCCGCACTGGCTCGAAATCGTCAAAGAAAAATATTTCCGCCGCAAGCTGATCGCGACCTCGGTGCAGACCGTCGAGCGCGCGTTTTCCGACGGCGACGACATCCGCATGATTCTCGACCGCGTCGAGAAGGCCTTTTTCGAAATCGCCGGCGACAACGTGCAGGATTCCGCGGAGAGCACGGACCAGACCGGTCCCGGCGGCCTCACGGCGCGCACGATGGAGATTCTGCGCCAGATGGAAAAGAACCGCGGCGCGATTCACGGCGTGCCGACGGGCTTCACGACGCTCGACCAGATGACGTTCGGCTTTCACCCGGGCCAGATGATCGTCGTCGCAGCGCGCCCGGGCATGGGAAAGACGTCCATCGCGCTGAACTTCATCGAGGCGGCGCTGTTCGACAGAAAGCGCGAAGCCGCGGGAACGCCGCCGCGCACGGTGCTCATGTTCAGTCTCGAAATGACGCGCGAGGACCTGATGCTGCGCCTGCTCGCGTCGAAGTCGCGCGTGAATCTGCGCAACATCCAGAAGGGCTTCGCGCAGCAGGGCGACACGCAGAAGCTCTTCGAGGCGAAGAAGGATTACGAAAAGCGCAAGCTGATCATCGACGACGTCGGCGGGCAGACCATCATGGAAATCCGCGCGAAGGCGCGCCGCATCCACGCGCGCACGCCGCTCTCGCTCATCGTCATCGACTACCTGCAACTCATCAACGGCACGGATTCCCGCATGCCGCGCGAACAGCAGATCGCGGAGGCGTCGCGCTCCATCAAGGCGATGGCGAAGGAATTCGGCGTGCCGATCATCGCGCTCGCGCAGCTGAACCGCGATTCCGACAAGGAAGACCGCAAGCCGCGCGCGAGCGACCTGCGCGAATCCGGCTCCATCGAGCAGGACGCGGACGTCATCATGCTCATCGACATCAAGCGCGGCGGGCAGCGCAAGTCGCCCACCGAAGACGAAGAGGAACGCCAGCGCGACGTGCGTGAACGCGTCCTCATCATCGCCAAGCAGCGCAACGGTCCGACGGGTGACATCCCGCTTTACTTCCACAGCAACATCACGCGTTTCGAAACCCCCGCGACCAATATCAGCGAACCGAATTACTGATGAACCCGACCGCCGCCAGCCGCCACAAAACCGCCGCGTTCGCGGGAACGCTCGCCCTGCTCCTCGCCGCGGGAACGCAGACCGCCTTCGCCGAAGCCGCCGCGACGCCCGCCGCCGCGGGAACGCAGACCGCCGCAAAGCGCGAAGCCGGCAAACTCTACGTCCGCAAAGTCCTCTTCAAAAACGAAGGCGGCCCGAAAATCGACGAGGCGCTCATCGCCGCGCACGTCTCGCTCAAGCCCGGCGACGAATTCTCCCGCCCCGCGCAGTCCGCGACCATCCGCTCGCTCTACGCCACGAACCTCTTCGACTTCATCACCGTCGAGCCGATTCCGGACGTGGACGCCGCCGCCGTCGATCTGCGCGTCTCCTACGTCGCGCGCCCGCTGCTCGTCGGCATCTTCTTCGAAGGCAACAAGGAATGGGACGGCGGCACGCCCGAAGCGCAGACCGAATACGAGCAGATCATCGTGAACAAGCTCGATTCGACGCGCCCGGAAGGCGGCGGCAACGGCGGCGTGATCGAATTTTTCCGCGGCAAGCTCATCAAGGAATGCACGGACGCGGGGCTGACGGTCGGCGCGCCGCTCGACCGCGTTCTCGTCGCCCGCGCCGAATCCAAGATCCGCAAGAAATACGCCTCGCGTTTCCCGTTCGTGAAGATCTCTCACGCCGTGAAGACGGACGCCGACGCGGGAACGGCGACGGTCACCTTCTTCGTCGAGGAAAACCTCGACACACGCGTCACCGAAATCAAATTCGTCGGCAACAAGGCGTTCGACGACTACACGCTGCGCTACGCGATGCAGACTTCGACCTGGGCGTACACCTTCGATTTTTCCGAGTGGCCCGGCAACCGCTTTCTGAAGTTTTCGCCGATCCGCGATCTGGGACGCTTCGACTACGACACGTACCGCCGCGACCTCGTCGCACTGAAGAATTTTTACCAGAACGCCGGCTATCTCGACGTCGAAATTTACGGTCAGCCGCGGGAAGAGCTCGAAGAAGGCTACTCCTTCGTGAACAACGAGGAGACCGAGGGCGACATGCCGCTCGAAATCACGATTTCGGAAGGCATGCGCTACCACCTCGACGCGATCAGGATCAGCGGGAACGATCTCGGCAAGCAGCACGCGCGCTTCACCGAAGAGGCGATCGTCGCGATGCTCGCTCAGTATTCGCCGCGCGGCGTGCGCCGCGGGAACGAGGAGGATTTCGACCTGCTCTTTCCCGGCATGCCCTATTCGCCGCAGGCGGTGAACGTCGCCGTCGAAAAGATCCGCGAATACTACGGCCAGGTCGGCTATCTGAACTGCCGCGTCGCCGTCACGCGCGAGCCCGACGTGGACACGGGCAAGGTCACGCTGAAATTCAAGATTTCCGAAGGCGAGAAATCCTACCTGCGCTCCGTCGTCGTCGAAGGCAACACGACGACGAAGTCCGAAATCATCCTGCGCGAACTCGTGCTCGCGCCGGGCGAAGTCTTCGACATGGTGCGGATGAAGACCTCCGAATCCCGCCTGAAGAACACGAGCTATTTCCGCCAGCCTTCCGGGCAGGCGAGCGTCTCGCTGCGCGCCGCGGACACGCCCGTCGCCGGGCAGAAGGATCTCGTCGTCTCCGTCACCGAAGCGCCCACGGGCTCGTTCAACTTCGGCGGCGGCTTCTCGACGGTGGACAGCCTTTCCGCCTACGTCGAATTTTCCGAATCGAACTTCGACCTCTTCAACTGGCGCAACCATTTCCGCGGCGGCGGGCAGAAATTCCGCTTCCGCATTCAGGTCGGCACGAACTCCACCACCATCGAGCAGTCCTTCGAGGAACCGATGATCTTCGGGCGCGAAATCGCCGTCGGCTACGACGCGTATTACAAGTCCGACACCTACGTCAGCTCCAGCTACAACACGGTGGACGCGGGCGTGAAGCTCTACGCGCGGCGGCGCCTCTTCGAGCGCGTTTACGGCACGTTCTACTACAAGATCGACAACTACGAGATCAAGGACATCGAATGGGACGTGCCGCAGTTCGTCTGGGACGAAGCCGGCTACACGCTCCTTTCCCGCGGCGGGATCACGCTCTCCCGCGACACGCGCGACAGCTACCTGTTCCCGAACACGGGAACGAAGATCGCGCTCACGAACGAGCTCGTCGGCGGCCCCTTCGGCGGCGAATGCACGTATTACAAGATGCGCCTCGACGCCGCGCGCTGGTTCCCGATCTTCAACTACCAGGAACAGACGCTCAAGCTGCGCATGCGCGCCGACACCGCCCACGCCTTCGGGAACAGCTACGTGCCCTTCTTCGAAAAGATCAAGTACGGCGGCCCCTACAACCTGCGCGGCTTCCGTTACGCGCACGTCGCGCCCTTCATCGGCGACGAGCCCTACGGCGGCGACTCCGGCTTCTTCGTCTCCGCGGAATACACGATCAAGCTCCTCGAACAGCTGCGCTTCGCGCTCTTCTACGACGGCGGCTTCGTGAACGCGGACTCCTTCGACTTCTCGCCGCGGGAATGGAACGACGACGTCGGCTTCGGCTTCCGCATGCTCATCTGGGGCGCCCTGCTCAACCTCGACATCGGCTTCCCGATCAACACCTCGGACGACAACGACGACGGCATGCGTTTCAACATTTCCTTCGGCACCAGCTTTTAAATCCTAAAAAATCATGATCAGAAAAATCACCACCATCGTCGCGGTTCTCGCGCTCTCCGCGGGAACGCTCTTCGCTCAGGCCGCCAAGACGGCCGTCATCAACATGGAAGAAGTCATCAACGGCTTCTCCAAGACCTCCGCCGTGCTCGAAAGCCTGAAGGCGGACGTCGCCCTGATCCAGGAACAGGAAAAGAGCGCCGTCGCCGAGCTCAACAAGAAGGCGGAAGAGCTCCAGAAGAAGATCAAGGAAATCGAAAATCCCCTCAACAGCGATTCCGCCAAGAAAAAGGCGGAAGCCGAAGCGCGCGAAATCAACAAGGCGCTCCTGAAGGAACGCCAGGAACTCGCCGCCGCGCTCGACCAGGCGAAGCGCGCGCTCGACGAAAAACGCCGGAGCAAGCTCAACGACCTCCTCAAGGAAATCGCGCCCGTCATCAAGGAATACGCCGAAAAGAACGGCATCGAAATCGTGCTCAACGTCGCGAACGGCGCCGTCGTCTACGCCGCGCCCGCGGCGGACATCACCAAGCCCGTCAACGCCCTGCTCGCAGAACGCTTCCCCGCGGAAAAGAAGACGGAAGCCGCGCCCGAAGCGAAATGACGCGCTTCGCGGAAACGTTCCCGCCGCTTTCCGCGCGCGGGAACGCTCTCCCGCGAGTTTCTCCGTTGACGCGAAACGTCCGAAAGCCGATTATGGCGACTTAATTCTTTCGTAAACACATTCAAAATACATGGCGAATTCCGAAGGCATCATTGAACTGGAAGGCAAAATCATCGCGGTGCTCCCGGGAACGATGTTCCGCATCGAGCTCCCCAACAAGCACGTCGTGCTCGGGCACATCTCCGGCAAGCTCCGGAAGAACTTCATCAAGATTTTCGTAGGCGACACCGTCCGCGTCGAAATGGATCCGAAGGATCTCACGCAGGCGCGCATCACCTACCGTCTTCGCAGCTCCGCGCCGAAACCCGCGACGCCCGCCGCCGCCCCCGCGCGCCCCGGTCAGCGCCGCCGCTGAGCGCGGAAAGAAGCGGCATGGCTCCACGCTTCGCTCATCAGCCGCTTCGTCGAAATCCCTCCCGCACAAATTTTTCTCCCGCAGATTTCGCGGATTCGCGCGGATTTCTTATCCACGAATTGCACGAATTCCACGAAAAGGCGGGTACGCGTCTCGCGTGCCTTCGAAATCTGCTCGCACAAACTTCTCTTTAAGCTCTGCCCCTTAAGCTTTAAGCTCTTTTGACACGGAGCGCCGGAGCTCCGCAGAAACGCGCATCGCTCCCATGCGCGCGAACGCCGCGCCCCGACGGGGCGAAACAAGCGTAACCCCATGCGCGACGCGAAGCGCGCGCTTGGGGAAAAACCGCACATGCGCCGCGCCTGAAGGGCGCAACCGCCCGACGCGCGAGGCGTTTTCGCGACACGCCGTTCCCGCGGGGCTGTTGCGCTTTTCAAGCGCGTGTTTTTTGCGCGGACGCTGCCCCAAGCGGCGTTTCGCCGCATGGGGTTATTTTTGTTCCGCATTTCATGCGAACGCTTGGGGGCGAAGGCATTCCTGCCTTCGTCCGTGAGGCAGGCTTTTTCCCTTTCCCGCGGCGAGGCGCTCCGCGGGACTGAATCAAATCCCTTAAAATCCCCGAAATCCCTGTTCCTTTTCCCGGACCACGAAAACTCACGGCAATCTCCACGGAAAAGCGCCGAAACGCCGACGCCTCGAAATCGCCGCGCGTTCCCGCGGAAAAAAACGTCCCCGAGGATCTCTCCCCGGGGACGCACACACTAACTAACACACACTAAGAAAAATGGATGAGGAAAAGTTTAGAAGTGGAGGAGTTTAAAAAGTTGAAAAGTAATTACCTTTTAAACTCCTCAACTCCTGAACTTTTAAGCTTTCCGGCGGCGTCGGCGCGTTCCCGCGAGCGCGAGCGCCCCGAGTCCCGCCAACAGCCCGAACACCGACGGCTCCGGAATCGCGATGGAAAGCGTTCCCGCGCCGACGTTCCACGAACCTTCGACGTAAGCCCACTGCAGGTCTTTGACCCACGAGCCGTCTTCACCGTACGTGCCGACTTCGACCGCCGAGAAGAAGGAATTGTCGAACGCGCTTGCCGCCGCAATCGTCAGCGCCACTTGCTCGCCCGTCAGAACCGTTTCCGTCAGCGCACCGATGTCGAGATAAAGCACGGCGCCCCCCGCGACCGTGAAGTTGCAGCTCGCGTCCGCCGTCAGCTGCGCGGAATTGTTCGCGAGCAACGAAACGTCGTGAAGCACGACGTTCGCCGCCGCCGCGTTCACGCTCCCGCCGAATGTAATCGTGCCGTGATCGGGATACGTCACGCTCACATCGGAAATCTTGAGCATTCCCGAGCCGAGAGCGTTCGCGTGTTCGGCGCTCACTTTGACGCCGGAGACCTCAAGCCCGCCCGAAAAACGGTTGTCGCCCGCAAGCGTCAACGCTTCGTTCTGAGAAGCATAATACGTCGCCTTCAGCGAACCCGCGCCGGAAATCACGCCCGTAAGCTTGTTTCCGTCGTTCTCGGATTTCAAAGTCAACGTCTTGCCGGAAGCGACGGCGACATTGTTCGCGACCGTCAGCGCTGCTCTGCCGCTCGTTTCTCCAATCTGCAACGTCGCGTCGCCCGTGAGGTTCACAGTGTTCGTGCCGAGCCCTCTCGCGTTCCGCACTTCGACCGTTCCCTCTTCAACGCGTGTTCCCTGGTTATAGGTGTTCGTGCCGCTCAAAACCAGCGTGCCCTTACCCTGCTTCACGAGAACAGAGTTTGTATCTTGGGCTGCCGAAGAAGGCGTCAAAATATCGCCTGAAATCGTCAAGGTCGCGCCGTCGTTCACCTCGAAAGCGAGGGTCGCGCCAGTCTCATTGTGGCGGCGAATCGTCATATTCGCGGCGATTTCGGAATCCGCAGTCACCGTCACGGTGTTGCTTTTGATGAAGTCCATGGCGTATCCGTGCGAATCGCTTGAGCCGTCGCCGGTAATCCTTCCGCCGTTAAGTATGAACTTCACATAATTCGTGAATGTCTGGCGATACGCGCCGAGAGCCAAGACGCCGCCCTCGTTGAGCTCGATGTTTTGAATCGTGTCGTTGTTGTAATTAAAAATATCGGTCCGCGAGGAAACGTTCACCGTCGCGTTTCCTATCGTCAAATTCCCGGAAAGCGAAGTGGCTCCCGTAAAACTAATCGTCGAAGCCGTTCCCGTTCCCGCGAGCGTCAGCGACGAACCCAACGCCATAGACGAAATCGTTCCCGTGACAGCGTTGGCGCCCGAAACGTCGATGACCGCTCCCGTGCCGAGCGCGCCGGAAAGCGCCACCGTGCTCGCGGTCGAGCCGCCGAGGATGAGCTTCGAGTTCGCTCCCATGGACGTGATTTTAATGTTATCGGCGCCGCCGGTGCCGCTCGTCTTCAGCGTGACGCCTTCGCCGAGCGCGATATTTTTGTTGTCAGCCGTGAGGCCGCGAATCGTCCCTTCCGTCACGTCGAGCACGCCTCCGTTGCCGGAAATCGTCGTGTTCACGAGGACGAACGAGCCCCCGCCGCTCTTCGTCAGCTTGTGCGCGCCGAGATCGAGAGTCGTCGCCTCGTGAGCACTCTTCACAAGACCGAAGTCTTTGCCGGAATCGGCGACGACGGAGGAATTCGCCGTCAGCACGATGGAATCGAACTGCCGAGCGCCCGTCCCTTTGCTCTCGCCAGTGTTGGTGAGTTTGCCGCCGGCGAGCGTCACGGTCGTCAGTCCGCCGTAGGACGCGCCGCCGACGCCGTTCATGTCCAACGTGCCGCCCGAACGCACTTCCACTTCGCCGGCGACGTAAGCGCCGTCGTCACTACTTGTGCTCACAGGAGAGAGCTTCAGCGTCGCTCCGGACTCCACGATGAATTTGTCCATAGCCGTGACCTTCCCGCCCGAAAGCGTGACTGTACCCGCCGTGATTTTCACCGTTCCCGCGGTGACACCTGTAGAGGCGACCGTCACCGCGACGTCTCCCGACATGGCGAACGTCACGTTGTCGTTGTTGACGAACGCCGTATTCGCGCCGCCCATCGTCCACGGCATGTTGTCCTCGGCGTAATTCCAAGTTCCGGAGGGTCCTCCGTTCCAAACGAGGTCGCCAGCCGTACCATCGGTGACCGTCATGGTCCCGTCGGCGTTAAAGGTCGCACTCGCGCCGCGAGCAATGAAATTTGTTCCCGTGAAATTGAGATTCGTCGCGTTGAGACTGTCCCACGTAAGCGCCGCCCCGCTTGCGAGCGTAAAGAGCCTGAAGGTCGTGGAGCCGTCCTCGTTGGCCTTTCCGGTCAACCCCGAGAGCGCGAATTTGACGCCGCTCGTCGTGACCGCCGCGCCGCTCGCGACCTCGATCGCATTGGAAAGATTGACCGCGCCCGCGAGCTCGAGCGTTCCCGCCGAAACGGTGATTTTACCGCCGTTCGTCGTCGTAAGCGCCTGATTCGTGCCTTGCGTAAATGTGCCGCCGGAAACCGCGAAATCGAGAATCGAGCCGTCGCCGTTGACCGTCACCGCGCCTGTGCCGAGCGCGTTCGCATGACGCACTTCGACCTCGCCGCCGTTGACGTCGAGCCCGCCGGTGAAGTTTTCGCTCGGTGCGCTCTCACCTTCTCCGTATGTACGGAGGTCAAGCGTCATCTTGCCCGAGCCGGTTTTAATGATTTTTTTGCCGGCTGCCGCGTTCCCGATTTTCCCGGTGATGTTCAGCGTCGCGTCTCCGATGACGTTGAGCGTCAGATTGTTACGCAGACGAATCGACGCGGAAATGGTCGATTCCTTGCCATAGGAATTCAATACGTTGAGCGTTTTCGCCGCATTGAAATCGAGATTGCCGTAGTTTCCGCTCTGGCTTGATCCCGTGATGTTCCCGCCGTCGAGCAAAAGCGAATTATTGGCGTTGAACGTCCAGCGATTGCTGCCGAGAGCGAGCGTGCCGCCGTCCTTGACGACGATGGAAGTCGTGCCGTCGTAGTTCAGCTGATCGCTTTTGTCGTCTCCTTTTTGAATGAACGTCGAGCCGTCGCCGGTAATCGTGATGTTTCCCGAGAGAACCTTGCCGCTTTCTATTTCGTGTTTAACAACGGCTCCTCCGGAAACAATCAAATTTCCGCCTGCGGAAAGCGTTCCCGAAAACGTGTTCGGAGCGGCCGTCGTCCCCGCGGATGCGATTTCGAGCGTCGCTCCCGAGGAAATCGTGCCCGAGTAGGTCAGCACGCCCGTACCGGTTTTCTTGAGCGTTCCCGAGCCGCCGAGATTCGCGGAAAGCGCCATGTTCGACGCGAGATTCAGAGTCGCCGTCTTAGTCCCGGCGACGGCGACAGCGGTCGCGGAGAGCGAACCGGAAGCGCCGACGTTGAAAGTGTAATCTTCCGCGACGGAAATCGTTCCCGCCCTGACGGCGGAATCGATCGCCACGGTTTTCGCGAGCGTGTCTCCCGCGCCGAAGAGCACGTTTTTGTCGTTCTCGAAAGCGATGCTCGTCGAACCGCCGTCCGTCGTCCAATTCTCCGCCGACGTATCCCAGACGGAGTCGTCGGCGGCGGTCGCGTTCCACGCGTAAGTCGTTCCCGCGACGACGTAGGAGACGCTGTAGCCGGAAGAATCTTTCGTGAGCTTGTAGGAACCGGCGTCGGCGCCGGAAATGTTTTCCACGCGAGTAAGCGTTCCCACGCCGGCGCCGGCGGTCATCGTCACGGTCGTGTTCGTGGAGTCGAAAGAAACGTTGTCGCCGAGCGTGATGAGTTTGCGCGTGTAAACGGTGTTTCCGTTGGCGTCGATGGTGTAGCTGTCGAAATCCGCCGTGTTCAGCGTAGCGTTGAGCGTCGAAACTTTGGCGGTTCTCGCAGTAGCATCATACGCGGAAAAATTCAGCACGCCGCCGTTGCCGAGATTGGCGACGAACCCGCCGCCGGTGTAGTTTTTGTCGAGCTTCAGATTAAAGACGCCTTCCGTGTTGACCGTCACGTTCCCGGCAAGCGTACCACTGCCGTTGAGCGTCATCGAGAGAACCGAAGCCGCGTCCAGATTGAGCGTGCAGCCGCCTTGAAATTTATTCAGAGTCGTGACCGTGAGGTTCGCGTTCTGAAGCGTGAGCCCGAGCGCCCACCCTTCGAACGTGCCGACAGTGCCGGAAGCGTTCGCGACCGTCACGCCGTTCCAGGCGTTGGAGTACGGCGTCAGTGGTCCGGCCGCGCGCGAATCCGACGTCGGCCAAGTCGTGCCGTCCGTCAGCGTCCAGGAGCTTTCCAATTGCCACAGATCTGGTCTGATGGCTGCTCCGCCGTTCCAGACGAACCCGGCATACGCGGAGGTCCCCATCGCCGCGGCGGCGAGGAGTGAAGTGATAAGCAATTTTGATGTTTTCATTGTGTGGATTTGTTTTTGGTTTTCGTTGAATTTTTCCGCAATCCTACCCCGGTTATGAATACCGAGGGGTAAACGCCTCCGAAGCCGCATAACCAAAAGGAAGTGAACGACCGTTGAATATCGCTCAAAGGAGGGACGAAATTCCCGACGCTCCCGCGAAAATACTTTTAAGCAAATCTCGGCAAAGCGACAGGAATGTCGCTTCTCCCCTGCGCTCCCGCGAATTTTCACCAAATGACAAATTCCGTGCTTTTCCGTGTTTTCCGTGGTTAAAACTTTTCGCTTGCCTCGGTATTCATAATCGGAGGAACGGCGTAAGGCGGAGAAAAAGCCGGAAACAATGCAGGGGGATTTTCGAGGGCACTCGAGACGGTTACCCTCCGATAAAAATTCGTGGATTCAGGATTCTTCGCGTCTTGGCGTCTTTGCGGGAGAACTTTGCGTTCCTGCGAACGTCCGCGAAAAAATTTCCGCGCTTTTCCGTGGTCAAAAATTCGGGCTTGCCTCGGTCTGCGTAACCGAGGGGCGACGCGGGAACGCCGCTCCCGGAAGTCACTTCTTCACTTCGAGATGGATGGTGGCATCGACGCCGAGCTCGGTGAGGACGGCCTTCTCGATTTTGTCGGCGCAGGCGTGGGCGTCGCGCAGGGGCGTGTCGCCGTCGAAGCGGATGTGGAAAGTCACTTCCGTGTGCGCGCCGTATTCGTGAAAATGCAGGTGGTGCAGATCGAAGTCGTCGCGGCCGCCGACGCGCGCGCAGAGCTCGCGGATCTTCGCCTCGACGTCCGCGGGAACGCGTCCGCCGAGCAGACGGTTGGAGGCGTCGCGCAGAACCGTCCACGCGAGGCGCAGCAGCAGCGCGCCGACGACGCAGGAGAGCGCGCCGTCCATCCACCAGAGCGCACCGCCGGAGAGCTTCGCGGCGATCATGCCGACGAGCAGAATCGCGGAGCTGAGCGTGTCGCTGCGGTGGTGGTAGGCGTCCGCGCGCAGGGAATTGAGGCGCGTCCGGCGCGCCGCCCAAAACGCGTACTGCGCCATGGCCTCCTTCACGACGATGGTCGCGATCATCGCGGAGAGCGCGAGCCAGCCGAATTCGACGGATTCGCGCGCGAGGATTTTTTCGACGCCGCCCTTGCCGAAGGAGACGCCGATGCCGGCGAGCATCATGGCGATGACGACGGAGCTGATGAGCTCCGCGCGCCCGTGCCCGAAGGGATGTTCGGCGTCGGCGGGCTTTTCGGAAATCTTCAGCCCGATGATGAGCACGGCGGAGGAAAGGCAGTCCGAGAGCGTTTCCCAGGAATCGGCGAGCACGGCGAGCGAGCCCGTCACGACGCCGACCCAAAGCTTGAAGGCGCCGAGCAGCGCGTTCCCGCAGATGGCGACCACGCCTTCGCTCTTGGCGACGGCGAGATTGCGCGCCTGCAGGGCGGCGAAAGTTTCGGCACGGGAATTTTTCGGCATGGCGCGGACGTTCCCGCGGCGGCTGCGGCGTCGCGCGGGAACGCAGGAAAATCAGTTGATGTCGCCGAGATAGTCGGTCGGGATCTCCAGCTCGTTCTTGTCGTTCAGAAACGTCTTGAAGAGCGAGGGGAAGAAGCGCGTCTCGCGAAGCTCCGCGAGCGGAATCCATTTGTAGCCGACCTGGCGGGAATCTTCTTCGGAGCCGTGCCCGATGTTGCCTTCCTCGACCAGATCGCAGGCGAAGACGACCTCGACCTGGTGGAAATGCTTGTGGCGCGCCGCGAAATCGTGATTCTTGCCGATGTATTCGCGGACGTAGAGCATCTTGTAGGGCTCGACGGAGATGCCGAGCTCTTCCGCGCACTCGCGGCGCACGGTGTTGTAGAGCTCTTCGCCGTGCTTCTGACCGCCGCCCGGAAGCACGTAGAACGGACCGCTCTGGTCGCGGAGAATGACGGCGAGCAGCTTGTTGTCCCGCACGACGACGGCGCGCGCCGCGACGCGGATGGGATTGCTCGGCACGAACGGTTTCGGGCGTTGCGGACGTTTGTTGTTTTGCGGAGGCGGTTTCATGGGTTCGGGAAATTGGAACGCGGACGGCGGGAACGCCCGGAGGCGCCGCGCGCCGTCCGCTATGCGAAGATGCGCGCGCGGACTCAGTCCAGCAGCGATTCGTCGAAGTCGTCGTTGGAATAGACGGCCTTGACGTCGTCGAGGTCTTCGAGCGCGTCGATGAGCTTCTGGACTTTCTTCGCCGTTTCCGCGTCGGAAATCGGCACGGTGACGTTCGGCAGATAGACGATGTCGGATTCCGCCGGCTTGACGCCCTTGTCCTCGAGCGCCTTGGCGACGTTGTCGTAGTCGGCGATCGCGGTGATGATTTCGTAGTGGTCGCCGTTGTTCTTGAAGTCTTCGGCGCCGGCTTCGAGCGCGAGCTCCATCAGCTCGTCTTCGCCGATGCCTTCCGCGGGAACGAGAATCTGTCCCTTGCGGTTGAAGTTGAACGCGACGGATCCGGAGCTGCCCATGTTCCCGCCGTTCTTCGTGAACGTCGAGCGCACTTCGCCGACGGCGCGGTTCTTGTTGTCCGTCGTGACTTCGACGATGAGGCTGACACCCGCGGGAGCGTAGCCTTCGTAAACCATTTCTTCGTAAACGACGCCGGGAATCTCGCCCGTGCCCTTTTTGATGGCGCGGTCGATGTTGTCGTTCGGCATGTTCGCCGCTCGCGCGCGCGTCAGAATCGAGCGCAGGCGCATGTTGGAGTTCGGGTCGCCGCCGCTTTCGCGCGCCGCGAGCGTGATTTCTTTGGCGAGATTGCTGAAAATCTTGCCGCGTTTAGCGTCCACCAAACCTTTGTGGCGCTTCGTCGTAGCCCATTTGCTGTGTCCGGACATAAGTGAATCGAATGGTTGAAAATTGTGCGGGAACTTTATTCTCAAAGCGCTCCCGCGTAAAACGAAAAAATCAGCGCTTCAGCGTTTTCAGGTAGCGCTCGATGCGCGTGCAGGCTTCGTCGATGTTCGCGTAGGAGGTCGAGAAGCTCGCGCGGCAGAACCCTTCGCCGCATTTGCCGAACGCCGTGCCGGGCACCATCGCGACGCGTTCCGCCGCGAGCAGCCCCTTGGCGAAATCCATCGAGCTCATGCCCGTCGAAGTGATGTCCGGGAACGCGTAGAACGAGCCGCGCGGCGAGTGGCACTTGAGCCCGAGCTCGTTGAAGCGGCGCACGATGAAGTCGCGGCGTTCGCGGTATTTCTCGCGCATTTCGAGCATCGCCGGGCGACCGTTGCGCAGCGCCTCGATCGCCGCCTCCTGCGAGACGATCGGCGCGCAGAGAATCCCGTACTGGTGGATTTTGAGGATGCCGTCGATGATGTCCGCCGGGCCGCACGCGTAGCCGACGCGGAAGCCCGTCATCGCGTACGCCTTGGAAAAGCCGTGCAGGAAGACCGTGCGTTCCCGCATGCCCGGAATCGAGGCGATCGAGGTGTGATCGCCGTCGAACGTGAGCTCGGAATAAATTTCGTCGGAGATGACGAGCATGTCCTTCTCCACGGCGAACTTCGCGATTTCCTCGAGGAGCCCGCGCGAGGCGGTGCCGCCGGTAGGATTCGTCGGGAAGTTGATGAGCAGCGCCTTCACGCCGGGCTGCCACGCCTTGCGCAGCGCGTCGATCGTGATCGCGAATTTGTCCTCCGCCTTCGTCTCGACGGCGATCGCTTCCGCGTGGCAGAGCTTGATCGACGGGCAGTAGGAGACGTAGCAGGGTTCGTGGTAAATGACCTTGTCGCCGGGATTGAGAATCGCGCGCAGCACGGCGTCGAGCGCTTCGGAGACGCCGACGGTCGTGATGATTTCCGTCTCCGGGTCGTATTCCGCGCCGTAGTTGGCGGCGACGTATTTGGAGATTTCCCTGCGCAGCGCGATGAGCCCGCGGTTGTCCGTGTAGCTCGTGTGCCCGCGTTCGAGCGCGGAAATGGCGACGTCGCGGATGTGGAAGGGCGTGACGAAGTCGGGTTCGCCGATGCCGAGCGAAACGGCGTCCTTCATCTGCGAAACGATGGCGAAGAAGTCGCGGATGCCCGATTTGGGCATCGTGCGCACGTGTGAAGCGAGAAAATCTCTCATGACGAATAACGGATAGTTGAAAATTGATGACGGATAGTTGATGAGCGAGAACGGATAAACGAGTGACTGGTCGCCGGAAACTGGTGACTGGAGATTACTTTGGGAAGCATTTTCGAAAGGTTTTGCCGGAGCAAAACCCGCAATGCGCCAGCTACCAGTTACAAGTCACGAGTTTCAGCCCGTTCCCGCGCGCGGAAATGAATTTTTGCCGCCCGCGTGCGCCGCTTATTGAGAAACCGCGGGGCGCTCCGGCTTTTCAGGGGCGGCGATCGCGAAACCCGATTCCTTGTAGGCGCGGAGCATGAAGTGCGTTCCCGTCGAAAGCACGCCCGCGATGCGCGCGAGGCGGTTGTGGACGAAGTTCGCCACCTTGTAGAGGTTGTCCGCGTTCACGATGACGAGCAGGTCGTAGGCGCCCGACATCAGGTAGCAGCTTTCGACCTGGTCGAACTGGCTGATGCGCTCGGCGACGCGGTCGAACCCGCCGCTCACGTCCGGCGAGACCTTCAGCTCGATGACGGCGCGGACGCGCGTCTCTTCGTCGAACGAGGGATTGAGCACGGGGCGCCACCCGAGCAGGATCTTTTCGTCCTTGAGTTGCGCGAGCTGGGCTTCGACTTCGGCGGGCGTGAGCTCGAGAATCCGCGCCATCTGCTCGGTCGAAAGCTGTTCGCCCTCCATGATGAGTTTGAGAACTTTGTTGTTCATGATCGTTGCGGGAGAATCTATCGTTTTCGCGGGAACGCGCAAAAGAAAAAATCCGCCGCGCTTTCGCGTCGACGGATTTTTCGCGGGAAGACGTGAAAAGGCAATTACGCTTTTTCGACGAGACCGGCCTTAAGCGCCTTGACGGAAACCCAGAGACGCTTGATGCTGCCGTTCGGGAGCTTCACGCGGATGCGTTGAAGATTCGGCTTGAACGTGCGCTTCGTCTGTTTGACGAGCTGGAGCCCGATGCCGCCGCTCTTCTTGCTCTGACCTTTGTGAACGATGCTGCGTCCCTTGGTCGGACGCTTGCCTGTGATTGCGCAAACTCGTGACATGATGTTTTCTGGTTTGAAAGGTTGTACTTTTTAAAAATGAGGCTCAACTATCGCGGGAAATCGGCGGCTTGGCAAGCTCTTTTTTCGCGGAACCGAAAAAAACGCGTTTCCGCGCCGAAAAAATGTTTGACGCGCGGGGGCGAAAAAGCCATGCTTTCCTTTCACATTTTCCAATTCGAACCATTTTCAACAGAAACAAGTCAAACCAATGCCCGTAGAAATCAAGATTCGTAAAGGCGAAAGCATGGACAAAGCGCTTCGCCGCATGAAGAAGAAGCTCGACCGCGAAAACATCATCCGTGACGTCCGCGCCAAGCGCTACTTCGAAAAGCCGTGCGAAGAACGCCGCCGCAAGAAAAAAGCCCAGGCGTTCAGCAACATGCTCCGCCAGCGCTACGAAAACATGTAATTCACCGACAACGCAAGGAGACTGTAACCATGTCGCAACACGCCAGCTTCAAAAGCGCCGCCGCCGGTTCCTCGAACCGCACCGTGCTCAAACGTTTCGAACGCGTCGATCTGCTCAAGAAACGCGGTCAGTGGTCCGACAAGCGCACGCGCTTGACGAACCTCCCGAAAACCCGCCCGGAAGAATAATCCGCCGATCCGGTTTTCCGAAAATCCCGTTCCCGCCTCCGCGGAACGGGATTTTTTCGCGCCCGCCGCGCGGGAACGCCGCGCGCTCACTCCGCGAGGACGCGGGTGATTTCGCCGGAGAGCGTGGTCACGGTCGCGGAGGAAATCTTCACGGAGACGAGCTTGCCGAGGAAGGATTCGTCCGCCGGGAACACGATTTTCCTGTTCCCGCCGTTGCGCCCTTCGAAGATGCCCTCGCCGCGCTTGGCGCGCGATTCGACGAGCACTTCCTGCTCCGTGCCGACGAGCGATTCGTTGCGCGCGAGCGAGTCCTTTTCGAGCACGGCGAGCAGCTCCTTGTTGCGCGCGTCCTTTTCCGCCTCGGAAATCGGGTCGCCGAGCGCCTCCGCCGGCGTTCCCGCGCGCACGCTGTAGCGGAAGATGTACGCCATGTCGAATTTCACTTCGTCGAAGAGCGAGCGCGTGAGCTCGAAGTCCTCGCGCGTCTCGCCGGGGAAGCCGACGATGACGTCCGTCGAAAAATACATGTCCGGACGCGCCGCGCGCAGCGCGCGCACGAGCTCGACGAAGCGTTCCCGCGAATACGGGCGGCGCATCGCCTTGAGGATCTTGTCCGAACCGCTCTGCGCCGGCAGGTGAATGTAGCTGCACAGCTTCGGCAGGCGGCGATACGCGTCCACGAGGTCTTCGCGGAAGCCCGACGGATGCGGCGACGTGAAGCGGATGCGCCAAAGCCCCTCGATTTCGCTGAGTTTTTCCAACAGCTGCACGAAAGGCGACTTGCCGTCGACCGCCGGAAATTCGCGGATGCCGTAGCGGTTCACGATCTGCCCGAGCAGCGTGACTTCGCGCGTTCCCGCGGCGACGAGCTCCCGCGTCTCCTCGACGATTTCGTCGATCGGGCGCGCGCGTTCGTGCCCGCGCGTCTTCGGCACGATGCAGTAGGCGCAGCGCATGTCGCAGCCCTGCATGATGGAGACGAACGCGGAAACCTTCCGCCCCGGCGTGTGCGCGCGGATCGTGTTCTGCGAGCCCGCCTCCTCGTCGAGATCGACGATGCTCGACGGCCGCGGCCCGAGTCCGCGCAGCGTCGCGAGCAGCTTGTCGAGGTGCTCGGGAACACGGTGAAACTTCTGCGTGCCGACGAGCAGATCGAGGTCGGGCAGCGAATCGAGCAGCGCGCGCCCGCGGTTCTGCGCCATGCAGCCCATGATGCCGACGATGCGCCGCTTGCCGCCGTCGGCGTCCGTGCGCAGGCGGTTTTTGCGCGAAGGCAGCAGGCGGTACGCCTTGCCGATCGCCTTCTGCTCCGCCTGATCGCGCACGCTGCAGGTGTTGAGCAGAATGACGTCGGCCTCGTGCTCGTCGTCCACGATGGAATAGCCGCGGGCGCGCAGCATCTCCGCGACGGCCTCGCTGTCGCGCTCGTTCATCTGGCACCCGTAGGTTTTGATGTAGACTCGGTTCATGGGAAAAGCGGAAAGTCTCCCGCAAACGCGCCGTCCTTTCAACCGCAAAGCATCGGCCCGCGGGAACGCTTTTTTCGCGCGCGGACGAAAAGATTTCCGGGGCCTCCGCGGGCGCGCGCCCTGCCCGTTCCCGCGATTTTTGGAGTTTACAAAAACGGGAAGCGAGAGTTTAATGCCTATAAATTTGTAATCATTACAAAGCAAAGGAAAACCATGGAAAACGACAAAAAACTCACCAACGAGGTCGGCGCGCCCGTCTCGGACAACCGCAACTCTCAGACCGCCGGCGCGCGCGGTCCGATCACGATGCAGGACGTGTGGCTGATGGAAAAGCTCGCGCACTTCGACCGCGAAGTCATTCCCGAGCGGCGCATGCACGCGAAGGGCAGCGGCGCGTTCGGCACGTTCACGACGACGCACGACGTCACGCGCTACACCTGCGCGAAGCTCTTCTCCGAAGTCGGAAAGAAGACGGACGTCTTCGTGCGCTTCTCGACGGTCGCGGGCGAACGCGGCGCCGCCGACGCCGAGCGCGACATCCGGGGCTTCGCGATCAAGTTCTACACCGAGGAAGGCAACTGGGACCTGGTCGGCAACAACACGCCGGTGTTCTTCATCCGCGATCCGCTGCAGTTCCCGGATCTGAACCACGCCGTGAAGCGCGACCCGAAGACGAATCTGCGCTCGCCGCAGAACAACTGGGATTTCTGGACGATGCTTCCGGAGGCGCTGCACCAGATCACGATCGTGATGTCCGACCGCGGCATTCCCGCGAGCTACCGCCACATGCACGGCTTCGGCAGCCACACGTACAGCCTCGTGAACGCCGCGGGCGAGCGCGTCTGGGTGAAGTTCCACTTCATCACGCAGCAGGGCATCAAAAACCTGACCAACGAAGAGGCGGCGGCGATCATCGCGAACGACCGCGAAAGCCACCAACGCGACCTCTTCGACGCCATCGAACGCGGAGACTTCCCGCGCTGGACGCTCTGCTTCCAGATCATGACGGAGGAACAGGCGAAAAATTATCGCGAAAATCCCTTCGACATCACGAAGACCTGGAGCCACAAGGAATTTCCGCTGATCGAAGTCGGCGTGCTCGAACTCAACCGCAATCCCGAAAATTATTTCGCCGACGTCGAACAGGCGGCGTTCGCGCCCGCGCACGTCGTCCCCGGAATCGGCTTTTCGCCGGACAAACTCCTGCAGGGACGACTTTTCTCTTACGGCGACGCGCAGCGCTACCGTCTCGGCGTGAATCACGATCAGATCCCCGTCAACCGCGCCCGATGCCCGATGCACTCCTACCACCGCGACGGCCTCATGCGCGTGGACGGAAACGCGGGAGCAACCAAGGGCTACGCGCCCAACGGCTTCGGTGAATGGGAGGCGACGCCCTCCGTGCGCCCGCCGCGCCTTGAGACCGACGGCGCGGTCGATCACCACAATCCCTACGAAGACCGCACGGACGACTGCTTCCGCCAGCCCGGCGACCTTTACCGCCTGCTCGCCGAAGACAAAAAGGCGCTCCTCATCGCGAACACGGCGGCGGACATCGCGCCCGTCACCGACAACGTGAAGTACCGCCACGCGGCGCACTGCTTCCTTGCGGACAAGGACTACGGCACGCGCCTCGCCGCCGCGCTGAAGCTCGACCTCCGTCGCGTCGAAGAACTCGCCGCGATGAGCGAAACCGACCGCCTCGCCGCCACGCGCTCGGCGTAAAACGGCGCCCCTCGAAAAAACGGCGTTCCCGCGGGAACGCCGTTTTTCGTCCCCGCCCCGCCCGCGCGCTCAGAGGATGACGTCCGCGTCGGGGCGGAAGCCGGGGTTCGCGCCGTGGTGTTCGACGCGGCGGTCCCAGTTGTTCCCGAGAAAATAGAAGCGCAGCGAATCCTCCCGCGGAGAAAAGTTCTTCAGCAGCTGCGCCTTCAGCGAAACCCACTGCGCGGGATCGACGCGGCATTCGAAGACGGAGTTCTGCACGCGCTGGCCGAAGTTCTTGCAGATTTTCGCGATGCGGGAGAGCCGCCGCGTTCCCGCGGGCGTGCTCGTGGAGACGTCGTAGGCGACGAGGACGAACATTTTTTCGCGCTTTCTTTTCGGGTTAAATCTTCATTTCCACAGAAACGGCAGGTAGTGCGCGAAGTCGCCGCGCAGATGGCGGGCGAGCAGGCGCGCCTGCATCAGCGGCACGAGGCCGAGCGGCATTTTTTCGCCGAGCGTCGGGTGCGTGATTTCCTCGCGCTTGCGTTCCTGCCAGACCTGCAGCAGCGTCCGGCGCGCGTCGTCGGAAAGCAGCACGGAACCGTTTTCGAAAAAGCGGAAATCCCGCGACGAGAGCTGGCGGCGGTTGATGAGCGAGAGCGCGACGCGGTCGGCGAGCACGGGGCGGAATTCCTCCATGAGATCGAGCGCGAGCCCCGGGCGCCCCGGCCTGTCGGCGTGCAGAAATCCGATCTGCGGATCGAGCCCCGCGGCGGCGCAGGCGGAGCGGCAGTCGTGCGCGAGCAGCGTGTAGAGAAAACTGAGCACGGCGTTCACGGGATCGCGCGGCGGACGGCGGGAACGCCCCGCGAGGCGCATTTTTTCGTCGGGCGAGACGATGAGCGCGTTGAAGCCGCGGAAATAATGCGCGGCGGTGTCGCCTTCGATGCCGCGCAGCTCGTCGGTCGTCGCGGCGCGGAGCGTTTCGGAAATGCGGTTTCGGTGAATGTCGGCGCAGAGCGAGAGCGCGGCGGCGGCGTCCGCGTCTTTCGCTTCGCGGGCGGCGCGACGCAGGAGCGTGCGCGTGTTGGAAAACTTCGCCTGGATGCAGCGCCGCGCGATGTCGAGCGCCGCCGCGGGATCGTCCGCCGCGCGGTGCTGACGGCGGCGCAGCAGCACGTTCCCGTTCGGATAGCCGTGAACGGCGGCGAGAAATTTTCCGTGCGGATTGAGAAAAGAGACGGCGATTCCGCGTTCGGCGCAGGCGCCCATCAGCGCGGGCGAGCACGCGATGTCCCAGCCGAGCGTGACGATGCCCGCGAGATTGATGAGCGGAAAACGCCCCAGCGATTTCCCGTCGAGGCGGACGTCCGCGCTTTCGCCGTCCAGGCGGACGTAGGCGTTTTCTTTCGTGACATAGAGCGTGTTCTGCAGGATTTTCATGGCGGGAGAAATGTCAGTCGGCGAGCAGGCGGGAACGCCACGCGCGCTCGAGTTTTTCGGCGGCGTCTCCGCATTCGGGAAGGCAGAGTTCGCGCAGGGAACAGGAATCGCACTTCGCGGGATCGTATTGAGCCCGGGGCGTTTCGCCGCGTTCCCGCAAGGCGTGCGCCTCGGCGGCGAGCGTGCGCGTCTTTTCGCGCAGCGCCGCGTCGATGCTCACGTTTTTCCGCCGCCGGGTCTTGCCGTAAAAAAGCGCTCCCGCGGGAACGGCCCGCCCCGTCATTTCTTCGAGACAAAGCGCCTGCGCGCAGAGCTGGATTTCGTCGGAGCCGTGCGGGTTCGGCCTGCCGTGCTTGTATTCGACGGGGAACGGCGTGCCGTCGGGGAGAAATTCCACCGTGTCGGCGACGCCGTAGAGCCCGAGCGCGTCCGAGGCGAGCGGCATCGCGCGCACGACGAGCGTTCCCGCGGTCGCGTGCGCAGCGGGAACGTCCGTCTTTTCGTGCATCAGGCGGCCTTCGGCGGTCAGGCGGTTTTCCGCCCACAGCCGTTCGACGTGTATCAGCGCGAACTGCCGCCCGCAGAACCGGAAATGCTGCAGCGCCGAAATCGCGAGCTTGTCCTCGTCGTCCATCGGAGCGCGCATTCCCGCGAATTTTCTCGCGGGAACGCCGTTTTTCAGAATCCGGGGATTTCTTCCGGCGCGAGACCGGCGAGCGGCGAAAGCGTGTAGGAGCCGTCGGGCTTGACTTCAAGCGTCCGATGGACTTTCGCGGACGAATACTGACCGGATGCGCAATTGTGCTTCCACCAAAAAACGGTCTTCACTTCCATGCTGCCTTCCGGGCGCGCGGAAGAGGCGTCGCCTTCGAAGAGGCGCGGGAGGACTTTTTTGAGCGCTTCCGCGTCCGCGTCGGAAAATCCGGTCAGCGACGCGAGCTGCGGATTGACGGCTCCGAAGAAGACGTAGGTCGCGGCATCGACGCTGTACTTCATGCCCATGGTGTCGGAGGTTTTCTTCGAACCGTCTCCTTCATTGCTCGTGCTTTTGGTGATCTGCATGCTCGTGATGTTGACCTGTTCCACGGAAAACGCGGGCTGAACGGAAACGGGACCGCGAATGCCGATGGAGACCGCATCGGAACCCTCCGCTTCTTCTTCGCCGTCTTTTTTCTTTCCCGTCCCCTTCTTGCCTCCGGCGGGTTTGTAGGCAAAAACCTGCCCGAACGCGCGGACGTCGAACCAGCGCCTGTTCGCGGCGGCGACGATTTCCGCCTTGCCGGCTTTCGCGAGCTTTTCGTCTTCGAGCATTTTTTCGAATCGCGCCTTCAGCGTTCTGCAGCCGTCGTCGCAGCGGTCGTCGGACTGGACGAAAATCGTCTGCCCGTCCGCCTGCAGCCTGTCACGAATCTTGCGTTTCAGGCAGACGTCGGAAATCTCTCCGTGATCGTCGAGCGTGACGCGCGGGCGATTGCCGTTCAACGGATCCCCGTTCGGGTTGGCGTGCTTCACCGTGAAGATTACGGCGAAATCTATTTTGTTCTTCAATGTTTCGTTGCTCATGGAATTTTACTCTCCTTCGGATTCGTTGTTCTGATTCTGATTTTTCTTTTCGAAATTGCGGCGGCGCTGGCAGTGGTAGCCCAGCAGAAATTCCCCGCTGAGCGGCGCGTCGTTCGTGAAGTCTTCGTCGCCGGAAAGCGATCCGAAGATCGTCATCACTTCGTCGATGTCGCTTTCGATCCGTCTCAGCAGACCTTCGCCGGCGTTCTTGCGCAGAATCGCGCGGTAGGGCGTAAGCGAGAGTTCGATCGTGCGCCAGGTCGAGTACGGTCTGAGCGCGAATCGCGACATCAGCTGTTCCGCCTTGGTCTGGCGCGGATTTTTCGAGTCCGCGATTCTCAGCGCTGCGGCTTCGAGATGCTCGCCCAAAGCGAGCAGGCGACCGTAGAGATAGTCGCGCGTTTTTCTGGATTCATCGAGGTTCATCGTCAATTTTTCCTGTGGGTTTTCTTGGTTGAATCTTAAACGGAATACGGCGCAGGCGACGGCGAGCGCGTTTTCCCAATCTTGCTTTTCCTTGAAGGAATTCGGATTCGCGGCGCGCGCGACGCAGGAGTCCGCGAGGTCGCGCGGGAACGCTTTCCGCTCGATGATGCAGGGCAGAATCCGCATCACGGTGCTCTGCAGCAGCTTGTTTTTCGAGGAGACCGCATTCCCGTAAGCGCAGAGCGCAATCTGCTGCGGCGTCGGCGTTTTCGCCGCGGCGGGAAATTCCCTCGTGCGGGGAAACGGCCAGCGGCAATCCGTGTACCAACGGGACAGATTTTCGAAATAAAGCGACTGCGGGAACGACCTGTAGCAGACGAGGGCGAGACGTCCCGGAGAAGCGGAATCCACCGCCGCCACGAAGACCGTGCGGATTTCCTGCGCGGTGAGCTTCGCCGGATAACCGAGCAGATTTTTGACGATTTTGTTTCCGACCGCTCGATTTGCTCCCAGTGTTCTCGTCTCCTCCGTCGGCGGCGTTTCGGGCTCGTCGTCGAAGTCGTCATCGTCGAGGAAAAGCGGGACCTTAACCGTTCCCGCACACCAGGCGACGACGGCGAAGTCCGCGTTGATGAGCGTGCCTTGGCGGGAAATCAGCCATCGGAGCGCACTGTGCGCTTTTTGCGAAACCTCGGCGGAAACGCTGCAGACTTCGCCGGATTCCGCGAAGCGCCCGCGGTACGTGAAGCCGTCGGCGTCGTTGGAGGAAATGAGTTTCGCGCCGTCTCCCGGATTGCGGATTCTCGCCGCGTGAAATTTCGGGAGCACGGCGTTCTCTTTCCCGGAAACGTAGCAGAATCCGCGCGACGTCGAAACGCTCTCGCGAAATTTCGCCCATGAATCGAAGAGCTCGAAATCGCGCCAGACGGCGGGCTCCGTCTCGTTCGGAATTTCAACTTCCCAGCGAATCAGCGCCTTGTACTGCTCGGTCTGTTTGCCGAGCGCCTTCGCGAGCTCCTCGTTCCCGGCGCGCGCGCTCACTTTCCCGTTTTCGTCGAGAGTGACGATTCCCTTGGCGACAAGGTCGGAGACGAGCGTGCCGCGTGCGATGTAATCGCGGACCGCGCGCAGTTTACGCGTCGCGAACTGAGAATCCGCCCACGCGTTCAGCGTTTCAAAATAGCCGACGACAAGGCGCGTTTTGTCGTTCCCGCCCGCAAACGCGAGCCGCGCCGTTTTTTCGTCCACGAAAAAATCCGGACGATTTCCCGCGAGATACATCAGCCGGTCGCAGAGCGCGTGCGGAGCGATTTTCGCACCCGAACGCGCTTCCGATTCCTCGGTCGCGGGAAGAATCGTCTGCGGATTTTCCGTCACGACGCGCGCGTCCGCGAATTCCCCCTTCGCGTTCAACACGACGGTGACGTGGGCGTTCTGCGCGATGTGGAAAATCGGGAAAAGCGGCGTAAGCGCGAGCGTGATTTCCTTGCCGCCGCGGCCGACGAGCGATTCGGTCTCGTATTTGCCGACGAGTTTGCGGTTCGCGTCGTACGTTTCGTAAAGAGCCTGAAGCCAGTGCATCGTTCTCTCCCTCCATGTGTTCAGACAAGCGTCGCGTCGTCGAGTCCGCGGGAACGCGGACGGGCGGGCTTCATCGGTCGGACGGCGCGCGAGAACGGGCATTCTTCCGGACGCGGGAACGTCAGAACGCCTTTCCTCATCACGGGTTTCCAGAAGTTCGCGCGAAGCACGTTTTTTTCCTGCTCGGGAGCATTCGGATTCGGGTATTCGTCTGGATAGGTGAAGCCGTGAAACATCAGACCGAACGCGAGCTCGGGAACGTCGTCGTAGGCGCCGCGGCCTTCTCCGAAAGCGCAGGGCTCGACGTAGCCCTGACATTCCCGCGTGCCGAGACAGATGTCGCGGCGTCCGCCCTTTTCGATCATGCGCCGCGCGACCTCGAAGTGTTTTCCCGCGATTCGGTCTTTCGCCATTTCGGGATAGTTCAGATTCCACTCGAAATGAGCGCGTACCTGATATTCCACGTCGACGAGATACGTGAAGATGGACAAGTCCGGCGCGGATTTCTGGAAGGGGCGCAGCTTGACGCTCTTCGCGGCGGTCTGGATGATCTTCATCACGCGGACCTGGTCCACGAACCACGAAAACGTCGGCTTGAAATAAATGCTTTTCGTGATGCCTTTGAGCGCTTCGTAAGTGGGTATCTGGTAGCTGCCGCGTTCGCCGCCCATGCGCGTTATGGGGTCCGAGAAAAGTGCGAATCGGCCGTGGACTTTGTATTCCACCGTGTTCTTTGGCGTGTCGTGTTTCATGGAAAATCAGATTGATGATTAAAGAATCAGCGTTCCCGCGAGTTCCGGTGCGAGACCGACGGCCGCGGGCGCGGAATCGTAAAATTCGGGAGAGAGCGAATAAAATTCAACGGCTCCGCGATTCAGCATGAAAAAGCGCGCCCCCGCTTCTCCGCCGATCTTTTTTTCGTGAACGGCGACGGTGAATTTCTGCGCGAGGCGCAGCAGCTTCTTAGCGCGCGTCCATTCGTCCGGCGTCTGCGGGTTGCGCAGATCCTGGAGCGCGGCAAGCAGCTCGGCGCCGGTTTTCTGTTCGTCGGGCGGTTCTTCCTCGCGCGTGTTCCCGTTCCCGCGTCCGTCGGGCGTTCCCGTATAGGGCACGAGCACGGAAACGGTTTTCTCTGAAATCGGCGAATAGCCGCTTGCCGTCGTGTCGAAGGCCTGCGGGAGCGGGAAACGTTCGCGCCCGCGGTCTTCGCGGAAAGCGTCTGCGGCCGCGGCGTTGTCCGTCAGCAGCGCACACGCGTCGAGCCCGTCGTTCATCGGGTAGTAAAGCTCGTCCGCGAATCGCGTGAAATAAAGCGAGAAGTAGCGATTGAGAAAGTCTTCGCCGAGACACTTTTCCGCGCTCAGCTCGCGAATCGTCTGCGCGGCCTTGCGTTTTCCTTCCGCTATCTGCGGAATGGCGTCGGCGTTTTCGAGGGTTTTCGTCGGATGGACGATGAACGCCCTGCCGCCGTCCTTGAGCGCGCCGTCGCGGTTGCAGCGCCCGAACGCCTGGGCCAGAGAATCCGCGCCCGCGATGCTGCGCACGACTGCGTTGAAGTCCACGTCCACGCCGCATTCCACGACTTGCGTGCTGACGCAGAGTACCTTCTTTCCGCGACGGGTCGCGTCTGCGAGCGCCTTGCGCGATATGTGCTTTTCAATCACATGGGCACGGTGCGCGGAGCACATCGAATTGCTCAGATGAAACGTTTCCACGTCGTCGTCCGCACGTTCGCGGGCGCGTTTGAAGAGCGCCGCCGCGAACGGTTTCGTGTTCACGACCGCGAGCGTATGTCCGCGCTCCCGTGTCGTTTTGAGCAGGAATTCCGCGAACGCGTCCAAGTCCCAGCGTTCGGATTCCGGAACGTCGCAGACGAGGATTTTCCTGTTCTGCTCGAACGACGGAAAATAGCGCGCATAGTCGGGAATGACATGTGGATCTTCCCGAAGCGAAAGCGCCCAGAATCCGTCGGGAACGCGGTCGAGCAACGGCTGCGTCGCCGTGCACAGCAGAGCGGACGCGCCGCAGAAATCACACAGAAAATTCAGAGCGCCGTTGAAGAGATAGACGGAGCTCGTCGGCAGCGCCTGGATTTCGTCGAAGACGACGACGGCGTTCCCGAGCTTGTTCATCCGGCGCACGCAGTCCGCGCCTTTCGCGTAGAGGGCATTCAGAAACTGAACCGCAGTCGTGAGCACGATCGGAGCGTTCCAGGATTCCGTCTGTTTCCTGTAGGCGTCGACGTCCGATTCGGGAACGACGTTGGAATGGTGTTCCAGAACGCTTGCGGCGAAATCTTTTCCGACGGCGCGGCGGATGACGTCCGCGTTTTGGCTCAAAATCGACGTGTAGGGAATGACGTAGAAAATGCGTTCCGCGCGATGCGCCTTCGCGTGCGCCACGGCGTAGCGCAGCGACGCCAGCGTTTTGCCGCTTCCCGTCGGCAGCGTCAGCAGCGCGATGCCTTTGGAACGGCGCGTTCCCGCGTCGCGGCAACGTTCGGAAATTTCCGTGCGCAGAGCCGATATCTTTGAATCGTTTCTGAAGCCCGAAATAAAGCGCTCCACGGAGGCTTCGACTCTTCCCCAGTCGGGGACGCTCGGCGGAGGCGCGAATACGGCTTCCCCGGCGGCGCTCGTGTGGTCTGCGTCAATCAGACAACTCAGAAGAAAGCGCGCGGTGCTTCCGAGCGCGAACAGCTTTTTCGCCCGGCGGCGATTCTTCGCCCCCTCCCGTGCTGCGAAATTCTTCAGACGTTCGCGGAATTCCCTCAGCTCGCTTTCGAATGCTGCGGATTCCATAGTTTCGGAAATTTCATTTCGGAGTTTCGGCGGGATTCGCTCGGAAACTTCGTTGAAATGCGTCTTCAGCTCTTCCTCGCGGATGCGGGAAAAGACGGAGGGACGGCTCGCGTCCGGAGGCGCGCAGTCGATGAGCGTTCCCGCATGGTGCGAAAAGCAGCACAGAGCGACGATTTGCCGAAAAGCGAGCTCCGAAAAATTGGCGCTTTCGGGGAAGTGCGCCAACGCCCAAAGCCCGCCGGCGCTGGAATGATTGCCGCCGGATTTCGCATGCCCGCCGATGTAGCTTTGGAAGACCTTGCTGAATTTGCCGAGGTCGTGCAAAAGCCCGATGAGCCGCCCGATGCTCGGAAGCCCGATTCGCGACGCGTCGGCGGACGCAATCGCCGCGCACTCGTGCAAGTGCGTTTCAAGCGTTTGCCCGGGACGGGCGATGGCGTCAGATTCGTTCATCTTTGTTGTTCGACAAGGTAGAGAGGTGTGAAAAGGAAGTCAAATAGATTTACTAAAACATAAATAGAATATTATTTATGGGGCGCGCGGTTGACCACGCAACCTTTATTAAAACAAAAATAGTTTCAATCCGCGCTCCCGTGAGGGAGCGATGCTCCACAAGGCTTACGTGTTCGCCATCGCGAAGTTTCATTCCACGCTCCCGCATGGGAACGACCGAAGAAACGTCGAGTTTCGCACAAACGGGGCGGATGTGCGAGCAGGATTTTCCCGGGCGGATTGCGGTAGTTCGAGAAGTCATTGTGCCGCCATGATTTCCCGCACGAATTTTTTTGCAAGAAAAATTTCGAAATCCCCCGAAACCCTCAGGAAATTAAGGGAAACTTTTTTGCGTCCCGCGGAACATCCGCTCTAAAAGGAGCTACGGACGGATTCAGGCGTCCGTCGGCGCAGAATCCGCATTTTCCGCCGGAGTCGATCCGGCGTATTCCGCATTAAGATGCCTTCCTTCCGGATAAACGAACGCCCAGTGCACGCGGTCTCCGATGCGCCTCCCAAGCGCCACGGACTTTTCGCGCGCCTTCACATGCGAGGGCGCGTAGCAGATAAACGGCATCAGCTTGAACTCTTCGAGATTCCCCTTTTTCGCGAGAACCCAAAGCAAATTTTTCCACGTCCACGCCTTGCGAAGCAGCTTGGAAGCTCGCGCGATTTCGTCAAGAACGCGAACTCCGAGATTCCCGGAATCAAGCTGGATATGCTGTGGAAAATACCTTCCCGGCCCGGAGTAAATGTTCGCAGCGTAAACACCCATTCTTCCAAGGTAGAGCGCCTGATCACCGACAATCGCGATTTCGTTCCCGAAATCCTTGCGCAGACGTTCAATCAGCGCCTTGCGGATTTCCGGATCTTGCGGAAGATTCTCCGCAATCACGTCGCGGGAGAATTTTTTCCCGCTTCCGCCGTCTTCAAATTTTTCGCACGGCGCAGAATCGTCGACCGCATTCGGCTTTCCTTTCGGATACGCGCCGCAGCGCCACGCCTTTGCGCTCTTGTGGAAGGCAAAGGCATGTCTGCACCACTGACAGACGATGTCGTCGTTCGGGCTTTTCCACGCTTCCGGATCGAGACCGCACATGCGCATCTGGGATTCGTTGACGAATTCCAAAACGGTGCCGTCCGGATATGTGTGAGTGATTGCCATTTACATTTTCAAAGATAGCCAAACGACGACACGCTTCAAGCCATTTTCGTGACGCTTCTTTCGTTTTTCGGTGATGGATTTCGCTCCCGAGGTAATCGCCATATCCAAGTGCTCCCGGAAATGGCGGGAGGTTCGCGAATGCGTCTCATCCCGCATGAAATCTAAGCTCTGGCGTGGTCGTTCGAGGCGAGCGTTCGTCGCCGCTGCGAAACCGGCTCGGGTTCGCGAAAGATCCGCTCTTGTCTTTGATTTTTCCCTGTGCGATTCTTCTCCAGTCGCTCCCCTCGCGGGAGCGTGGATTGAAACATAATTTTTATTGTTGGTTTGTTGGTTTGTTGGGTCGCTCCCCTCGCGGGAGCGTGGATTGAAACTTGCGGACGCTAATTCTGCTCGCGATTTGATTTGTCGCTCCCCTCGCGGGAGCGTGGATTGAAACACAGACTAGCCCCGCCATTGTGGCGGGGAACTCGTCGCTCCCCTCGCGGGAGCGTGGATTGAAACACCAAGGTGGGCAAACGCAGGATAGTAAAAGTCGTCGCTCCCCTCGCGGGAGCGTGGATTGAAACGTCGACAGGCTCAAAATCTTCCTGCTCCCGAGCCGTCGCTCCCCTCGCGGGAGCGTGGATTGAAACATCGAGTCGCCAACCCTCGCCAAATTGTGGCCGTCGCTCCCCTCGCGGGAGCGTGGATTGAAACAGAAGCGTATTCTCGAGGACTCCAATTCCGCGCGGTCGCTCCCCTCGCGGGAGCGTGGATTGAAACTTCATTTTTTTTAACCTCCTTTCCGCTTCGAGGTCGCTCCCCTCGCGGGAGCGTGGATTGAAACATTTTTGTCCTCCTTTCCATTACGGGCCTCGAGGTCGCTCCCCTCGCGGGAGCGTGGATTGAAACGACGCCAGCGGGCGGAGGTGGCAACCCTGCCGGGTCGCTCCCCTCGCGGGAGCGTGGATTGAAACAACACGCCTATGGCGGCGCCTAATGCTACCCAAGCAGTCGCTCCCCTCGCGGGAGCGTGGATTGAAACCAACCTTTGCCGGCCTGAGAGGTGCCGGTAGAGTCGCTCCCCTCGCGGGAGCGTGGATTGAAACGTTCCCGCGCGCCTCACGTGGGCCCATTGGGTCGTCGCTCCCCTCGCGGGAGCGTGGATTGAAACACCATTGCCAAAAAGCACCTGTGCACCAAGCACGTCGCTCCCCTCGCGGGAGCGTGGATTGAAACCAGACACGCCAGTACGCGCGCAAGGGTAACGCGCGTCGCTCCCCTCGCGGGAGCGTGGATTGAAACCGAGTGGTATGAGCTGGTCAAAATGGCGCGGGAGGTCGCTCCCCTCGCGGGAGCGTGGATTGAAACGTCCGCGGCGGGGACACCGTCGCGGATTTTTTTGTCGCTCCCCTCGCGGGAGCGTGGATTGAAACCACATCGGGCCTCGAGGTCGAGGCGGTTAATAAGTCGCTCCCCTCGCGGGAGCGTGGATTGAAACCACGTGGAACATGGATTAACATAGAAAGAAGGAGTCGCTCCCCTCGCGGGAGCGTGGATTGAAACCACGTGGAACAAGCTGAAAGTTATAAGCTCCGCGTCGCTCCCCTCGCGGGAGCGTGGATTGAAACTTGGTGGCTTTAGCCAACCTATAAAGATTAACGTCGCTCCCCTCGCGGGAGCGTGGATTGAAACTTAAACAACAATGCAACACAGTTTTGACATGATGTCGCTCCCCTCGCGGGAGCGTGGATTGAAACCAGCCTTTACCTGCCTGAGAGGTGCCGGTAGAGTCGCTCCCCTCGCGGGAGCGTGGATTGAAACCAAATACGCCAATAGCCGCGGAGAGGGAGCACCGGTCGCTCCCCTCGCGGGAGCGTGGATTGAAACATGTTAAATTTTTCGTAGGTTAAAAATTTAAGGTCGCTCCCCTCGCGGGAGCGTGGATTGAAACTGCGTTTCTGCGTGCGCGGGCGTGCGCGCCGCCGTCGCTCCCCTCGCGGGAGCGTGGATTGAAACACGCGCGTCGAAGTGCGCGACGAAACGCCGGGTGTCGCTCCCCTCGCGGGAGCGTGGATTGAAACAAGCAAAAATTTTAGCGACAGTGCCAACGGCATGTCGCTCCCCTCGCGGGAGCGTGGATTGAAACTCGCTTGGCAAGTTGGTTCGTCCGCGGCGGGGAGTCGCTCCCCTCGCGGGAGCGTGGATTGAAACCGTGCTTCCCCTGCGCGCGTACTGGCGTATCTGGTCGCTCCCCTCGCGGGAGCGTGGATTGAAACTTTATCCTCCTTTCTCGCTTCGGCCTCTAAGTCGTCGCTCCCCTCGCGGGAGCGTGGATTGAAACCCTGAGGACTTCTTCCTCGCCCAGCTTGGCGATTGTCGCTCCCCTCGCGGGAGCGTGGATTGAAACCAGCCTTTACCTGCCTGGGTCTCATTAGGCGAGTCGCTCCCCTCGCGGGAGCGTGGATTGAAACCAGCTCCAACGCTTTTATGAGCGACAGGCGCGTGGTGTCGCTCCCCTCGCGGGAGCGTGGATTGAAACAACTCCAGCGCTTTTATGAGCGACAGGCGCGTGGGTCGCTCCCCTCGCGGGAGCGTGGATTGAAACGCTCGGCGTGCAGTTTAACCAGACTGGCACGAGTCGCTCCCCTCGCGGGAGCGTGGATTGAAACGTCAACCGGCTCAAAATCTTCTCGATCCCGAGCGTCGCTCCCCTCGCGGGAGCGTGGATTGAAACATGACGTCTCAATAAAAAGGGGGGCGATCCCTCGTCGCTCCCCTCGCGGGAGCGTGGATTGAAACGCGCCTTTACACGCAGGAAATCACTATTGCACGGTCGCTCCCCTCGCGGGAGCGTGGATTGAAACCTCTCCCCGTCTGAAATTTCAACTTCCTTCCCGTGTCGCTCCCCTCGCGGGAGCGTGGATTGAAACAATTTATGTTTTAATTTAATTAACCTTAGCGATGTCGCTCCCCTCGCGGGAGCGTGGATTGAAACGCGTCGTAAGCTGTCTGCCTATACCACACTATAGTCGCTCCCCTCGCGGGAGCGTGGATTGAAACCTCTATGGCGTAATCGCGGAATCAAAGAACGCCGTCGCTCCCCTCGCGGGAGCGTGGATTGAAACTTCTCGTTCCCGAGCCATTTTTACAAGCTCGGTCGCTCCCCTCGCGGGAGCGTGGATTGAAACCATGATTGTTCCTTTGGTTGATTGTTGATTGTTTGTCGCTCCCCTCGCGGGAGCGTGGATTGAAACAACGCCTTCCGGCGGGGGTGGCAACCCCGCCGGGTCGCTCCCCTCGCGGGAGCGTGGATTGAAACTTCGTTCCCTCGCGATTGGCGTGGATCCATTGGTCGCTCCCCTCGCGGGAGCGTGGATTGAAACACAACCCATTGTGAATAACTGACCCCACCCCTCGTCGCTCCCCTCGCGGGAGCGTGGATTGAAACCGGATCTGCTGCCGCCTCCAAAGCGGAGGACTGTTGTCGCTCCCCTCGCGGGAGCGTGGATTGAAACATGAGGCTTGTTATTCTCGAACTGCGCTCCGTGGTCGCTCCCCTCGCGGGAGCGTGGATTGAAACCTTTTCCATGATTGTTCCTTGGTTGTGGTTGAGTCGCTCCCCTCGCGGGAGCGTGGATTGAAACAATTAGGCGCCCATTAAAAGGGCGCCCCTTAAAGGTCGCTCCCCTCGCGGGAGCGTGGATTGAAACTTTCGACAAACCTGCGGCGCGTTGCCGCGGGTAGTCGCTCCCCTCGCGGGAGCGTGGATTGAAACCCGTGTTTTCGTCCCACGAGAGCAGCGCGCCGCCGTCGCTCCCCTCGCGGGAGCGTGGATTGAAACGGATAAACGAGCTGGATGAACGCGAAGCGCTGGAGTCGCTCCCCTCGCGGGAGCGTGGATTGAAACTCTCGACATTTCGATCCCGACGAAATCGCGCCCGTCGCTCCCCTCGCGGGAGCGTGGATTGAAACTCCTGCCGCGCTCCTCGCGGCTTGGCACAACCGTCGCTCCCCTCGCGGGAGCGTGGATTGAAACGCTTCTTCATTTTTAACCTCCTTTCTCGCTTCGGTCGCTCCCCTCGCGGGAGCGTGGATTGAAACAATTGCAGCGTTTTTATGAGCGACAGGCCCGAGGTCGCTCCCCTCGCGGGAGCGTGGATTGAAACCATGATTTTACCTTTGGTTGATTGTTGATTGTTGTCGCTCCCCTCGCGGGAGCGTGGATTGAAACTCCTGCTCGCGAGCAGTATTAATCTCCTGCTCCTGTCGCTCCCCTCGCGGGAGCGTGGATTGAAACCATGATTTTACCTTTGGTTGATTGTTGATTGTTGTCGCTCCCCTCGCGGGAGCGTGGATTGAAACTTGATGGATGTGCTCAAGGTGACGCGCTTCTCCGCGTCGCTCCCCTCGCGGGAGCGTGGATTGAAACTTCACGCTCTCGCGCCATTTTGACGAGCTCATAGTCGCTCCCCTCGCGGGAGCGTGGATTGAAACACTAAAAATACCCATTGATTACCTCCTATCAAAGTCGCTCCCCTCGCGGGAGCGTGGATTGAAACATTAAAGCTTTTGAAATTATCCACATTTATCCAGTCGCTCCCCTCGCGGGAGCGTGGATTGAAACACTCCCAGTTTTTTCGAGCCTGTCCCCCAAAAACGTCGCTCCCCTCGCGGGAGCGTGGATTGAAACATAATCTATCGTCGTTTGATAGATTGCTGACGAGTCGCTCCCCTCGCGGGAGCGTGGATTGAAACTTTTCCATGATTGTTCCTTTGGTTGTGGTTGATGTCGCTCCCCTCGCGGGAGCGTGGATTGAAACTGTAGTCATACGCCAAAACAGGCGCGCACGGAGGTCGCTCCCCTCGCGGGAGCGTGGATTGAAACCTGCGAAGCGGCGAAGGCTGCGGCGAAGGCGGCGTCGCTCCCCTCGCGGGAGCGTGGATTGAAACAGCAGGGCAAGAGCTCCTTCGCCGTCGTCGCTGTCGCTCCCCTCGCGGGAGCGTGGATTGAAACTTGAGGGAGTGGATGCGCGGCATTCGCCCAGCGCGTCGCTCCCCTCGCGGGAGCGTGGATTGAAACGCTCGAGATTGCCGACGCTCCCCATGATGGCGGGTCGCTCCCCTCGCGGGAGCGTGGATTGAAACCAAACCTGCGCCGCGGCGGAAAAGTAGCCGCGGTCGCTCCCCTCGCGGGAGCGTGGATTGAAACGTTCCACATCACGACAAACACGGGGGAAATGTGTCGCTCCCCTCGCGGGAGCGTGGATTGAAACACTGCGGGAACGTCCCGCTCGAGGTTGCCCACGTCGCTCCCCTCGCGGGAGCGTGGATTGAAACATGCTGGCACGGGATAGGGCACTTCGTCGCCGAGTCGCTCCCCTCGCGGGAGCGTGGATTGAAACATGGCTTGCGGGACGGGAAAGACGCAGACCGCGTCGCTCCCCTCGCGGGAGCGTGGATTGAAACTTTAACGCTATAAGAAAATTCACGAAGGAGGCGTCGCTCCCCTCGCGGGAGCGTGGATTGAAACTGAAACTGCGCCCGAATTTACGCGTCCGCGTTGTCGCTCCCCTCGCGGGAGCGTGGATTGAAACCAAAACACCAATTCGCCGTCGGGCGTGAGCATGGTCGCTCCCCTCGCGGGAGCGTGGATTGAAACCCGAAGGAGTAGGGGATACCCTCATTACGCGATACAAGTCGCTCCCCTCGCGGGAGCGTGGATTGAAACCGTTTTGGAAACAGTTTCGCCTTTCAGCGCGGCCGTCGCTCCCCTCGCGGGAGCGTGGATTGAAACCACGTGGAACAAGCCGAACGCTATAAGTTTTGTCGCTCCCCTCGCGGGAGCGTGGATTGAAACAACTCCGTGGAAATCCGGTTCACGGCGTTCCGCGTCGCTCCCCTCGCGGGAGCGTGGATTGAAACACGTAGATGCCCGCGTAAACGCCCGTCGTGTCGGTCGCTCCCTCACGGGAGCGCGGATTGAAACCGGCTGACGTGTTTTCCGCATGCGCGGCGCGAAGTCGCTCCCTCACGGGAGCGTGGATTGAAGCGCGCTCGACGCGTTCACGCAGAGCGAGCTCGCGACCAACGCGCGGCTGAAGCTCATCTACGACACGCAGTACACGCGAGCGCGCGCGCAGATTCAGCGCAGGGACGACATCGAGAGCGGCGCGCTGAAGCTGTTCCCGGCGCAGGAACTGAAGCGCGGCGGCGCGCGAAAGAAGCCGCGCGATTGGAAAAAGCGGTGGCAGGATGCGGGCGGAAAGCTCGTCGAGGGACGCATGGTCGCCCTCGTCGACGACCCGATCTGGGCGCGCATTTCGCGCTGGGGCGACCCGCTCCCGCCGTTCGACTACAATTCCGGCATGAAGCTCTTCAAGGTTTCGCGCGCGAACGCGATTCGGCTCGGTTTGCTGCCGAAGCCGGAAAGCGCGGCGCGCAAGGCGAAGCCCGAAAGCGGCGAGAAACGCCCCGTTCCCGCGCCCGAAACGCCGAAGGCGAGCGACATTGCCAAGGCGAAGCTCGAACGCGCGCGTGAGGCGATTTTGGGCATTCCCGCGCCCGCGGAGCCGCCGCTTTCGCCGGCAATCAAGGCGAACGCGCAGATCGTCGCTAAGGCGGTGGGCGTCAAGCTCGGCGCGCCGATGACGTTCGAACAGGGCGACGGGAACAGCGTCAACCCGAACTACGCCAAGGCGCGGCGTTTCCGCGACAACTGCCAAACCTGCGTCGTCGCCTACGAAATGCGTCGAAGGGGGCTCGACGTTCAGGCCAGGGGCTCGGGAGATTCACCGCATCAGTCTGACCTCGAGGAAGGGACGCAGTTCGCTTGGAAGGACGCGACGAAGAAGAAGCTGAAATCCTCCGGAAGGCGCGGCCATCTGAAAGCGCTCGATGACGCGACGCGCGAGAAAGGACGCTACTTCGTCGAAGTGAAGTGGGCCCGAGGGAGCGGTCACGTTTTCTGTGCCGAGCGCACTCAAGACGGCGCGCTCAAACTTTACGACCCGCAAAACGCTTCGGTCGGCGATTCTTCTTCGGGGATTTTCGGAGACCGCGGGAACTACTTCGACGACATCGCGAAGAACGGGATTTCCGTTTTGAGGGTCGACGACAGAGAGGCTGACGTCAGGGTTGTTTCAGGCGTTGTCAAACGCAACAAACCTTGAGTTTTTCCAAACAGGCATGAAATCAAAGGAGCCTAATCGATCATGTTTCCCGTCGCTGCCGACACGAATAGCCCCGTAATCGTTAAGAAGCCTTTCCGTGAGCTCGCTCCCGAAAAAATCGTCGCCGCCGAGCCTGCCGAAGTGAATGAGCTTGCCGATGTCTTTGTTCGGATAATCACCCTCGATCGCCTTACGCGCGATTTCCGCCTTTTGTTCCAACGTCATGGCGGCAGTAAACCCCTTTGAACCTCAAATTGAAAGCGAAAAAGCATGAGGAACGGACGCGCGTCGAGCGCGAGAATATCGCTTTAAGTTTCGGCGGGTTTGCGTTTTAATCGGTGGGCATGGCAAACATTCAATTCAACGGAGTCGGCATCCGCGCGGTCGCGGCGTGCGTTCCCGCGGACGTTTCGCGCAACGCGGACGCGCTGCGCGGGCTTCTGCCCGACGACGAAATTGAAAAGACGATTCACGCGATCGGCATCCGCGAAAAACGCCTCGCGCCGAAAAACGTCTGCGCCTCCGATCTCTGCGCCGCCGCCGCGGAAAAGCTCTTCGCCGACAATCCCGACGCGCCGCGCGACGAAATCGACTTCCTGCTCTTCATGAGCCAGACGGCGGATTTCCGCACGCCCGCGACCGCGCCGATTCTCCAGCATCGGCTCGGGCTCCCGCAGAGCTGCGCCGCGCTCGACCTTTCGCTCGCGTGTTCCGGCTACGTCTACGCGCTTTCGACCGCGTTCGCCTACGCCGCGCTTCCCGGCGTGCGTCGCGTGCTGCTGCTCGACGGCGAAACGTATTCCAAGTGCGTCAATCCGCGCGACCGCGTCAATGCGCCGCTTTACGGCGACGCGGGAACGGCGACGCTCGTCGAAAAATCGCCCGAATTCGGCGCCGCCCACTTCACGCTGAAGACCGACGGCGGCGGCGCGGACGTCGTGAAGATTCCCGCCGGAGGCAGCCGCGTTCCCGCGAGCGCGGAGACGCTGCGCGAGGAAACCGACGCGGAGGGCAACGTCCGCTCCGGGTGCGAAGTCCGCATGAACGGTATGGACGTATTCAATTTCGCGATACGCAGCGTTCCCGCCGTGACGAAGGAAACGGCGGCGCGCGCGGGATTCGCGCCCGCGGACGCGGACTGCGTCGTCTTCCACCAGGCGAACAGAATGATGACGGACTTCCTCGCGGCGCGCATGAAGATCGCGCCCGAAAAAATTTTGTATTCGCTCGGCGAATACGGGAACACGAGCTCGGCGTCGATTCCGCTGACGCTCGCCGCGCGCGGAAACGCCCTCGCCGCGCGGGAACGCGCCCTGCTCTGCGGCTTCGGCGCCGGGCTTTCCTGGGCCGCCGCCGCGCTCTCGCTCGCGCCGACGAAATTTTCGGAACCCTTCGACTTCAACCCGACATGAACATCACGAACTTCAGACTGCATCACATCGGCGTCGCCGTCGCGGACATCGCGCGCGCGGCGGACGAGCTTCGCGAAAACGGCTTTCTCTGCGGAGAAAAAATCTTCGATCCGCTGCAGCGCGTAAACGTCTGCTTCGCCGAAAAGCCCGACGAAATTCCGCTGGAGCTCGTCGAGCCCGCCGGCGAAGATTCTCCGGTCTCCGAGCTGCTGAAAAACAGCGGCGGCGAATCGGAAGCCAGCTTCGTCTGCTACGCCGTTCCCGACGTCGAAGCGGCGATCCGCGACCTGCGCGCGCAGTCCTGGCTGCTCGTCAAGGCGCCCGTGCCCGCCGTCGCCTGCGGGAACGCGAAAGTCGCGTTTCTCTTCTCGAAGGACGCCGGGCTGATCGAGCTGCTGGAACAGAAAAACGCGTGAAACGCTTCGTCTTCAGAAACGCGACCGTCGAGCCGTTTTTCCCGCGCGGAGAAACGGAGTTCTCCGGCTACGGCGACGTTTCCCGCGCGCCCGCGGACGCGGAGATCTTCCGCTGGTTCTACGCGCTCCCGCCCGACGCGGAGCCGGGCGAAGCGCGCGCGCTCGTCGCGGATTTCCTGCAGCGGCTCCGTCTCGCGGCGGCGCGCGTTCCCGCGGAAAAGCCGTTCGAGCTCGTCCCGCTCGCCGCGCCGCGCCGCGCGCCGCTCGTGCTTTCCGACTCGCGTCTGCGCGACGCCGTCGCCTTCTACGCCGCCGAGCTGGAAAAATTTTCGCGGGAACGCGGGAACGCGCCCGTGCTCGCCGCGCCGGAATTCGGCGTCGACTGGCGCCTCTGGTTTCTGACGAAAACGCCGTTTTCTCCGGCGAAAAAACTCGCGGGAACGCCGCCGCCCGCGCCGCGCGTTCCCGTCCCGCGCAAAAAAGGCCTCGTGCTCGACTGCGACGGCACGCTCTGGGGCGGCACGCTCGGCGAAGACGGTTTCGCGGGAATAAAGATCGGCGGCGATTACCCCGGGAACGCCTTCGCGCATTTTCAGAAACGCCTCGTCGCGCTCGCCGAAAGCGGCGTCGTGCTCGCGGTGTCTTCAAAAAACAATTACGCCGACGTGCGCGAAGTCTTCGAGAGGCATCCGGACATGATTCTGCGCCCCGAGCACGTTTCCGCCTGGCGCGTGAACTGGAACGACAAGGCGGAGAGCGTCCGCGAAATCGCCGCGGAGCTCAACGTCGGCGCGGACTCGCTCGTCTTCGTCGACGACGACGCGCGGGAACGCGAACGCGTGCTTCAGGCGTTCGGCGGCGCCGTCGCCGCGCCCGCGTATCCGGCGCAGCCTTACGCGCTTCCGGAATTTTTCGAGACGCTCGCCGACGCGTTCTTCCGCGCGGAAACGCTGACGCGCGAAGACGCCGAAAAGACGCGCCAATATCGCGACGCCGCCGCGCGCGCGGAATTTTCGCGGACGTTCGCCTCGCTCGCGGACTACGTCGCCTCTCTCGGCATCCGCCTGCGCCTCGCGCCCGCCGACGATTTTTCGCTCCCGCGCCTCGCCCAGCTGACGCAGAAGACCAATCAGTTCAACCTCGCGACGCGCCGGCGCACGGAAGCGGAACTGCGCGGATTTCTCAAGCGCGGGAACGCCGTATTCTCGCTCGCGGCGGCGGACAGGTTCGGCGACCTCGGCATCGTCGGCGAAGCGGAAATCTCCTTCGCGGACGCGGGAAAATCCGCGCGCGTCGAAAATTTCATGATGAGCTGCCGCGCACTCGGCCGCGGCGTCGAAACGGCGTTCGCCCGGGCGCTGCTGAATCTTCTGCGGGAACGCGGCGTCGAAGCGGTTTCCGCGGACTTCGCGCCCACCGCGAAGAACGCGCCCTGCGCGAAATTCCTGCCCTCGCTCGGCTTCGCGGCGGCGGACGCCGCGGGAACGCGCTTCGCGCTCGACCTGCGCGCGCGCGGAGCCTTCGAAATTTCCTCTGCCTACGAATTCGTATCCGATGAACAACGACATTGAACCGCGTCTCGAAAAAGTCTTTCGGGAAACGCTCGGGCTCGAGCGCGTTCCCGCGGAGCTTTCGCAGTCGAACTGCCCCGCCTGGGATTCCGTCGGGCACCTGAACCTGATTCTCGCGCTGGAGGCGGAGTTCGGCGTCTTTTTCGAGCCCGAGGAAATCGCAGCGCTCCGCACGCTCGCAGACGTTCGCGCCGCGCTCGAAAAGAAGAGCGACAAGGAACCGACAAGCGACAGGTGACAAGTGACAGGAGAATACCTAAGCAGACACTTCCGCTTCCGAATTTTTAATCCCTAATTTTTCAAAAAAATCATGCACATCTATTTCATGGGAATCTGCGGCACGGCGATGGGCAACGCCGCGCTGCTCATGCGCGCGCTCGGGCACGAAGTCTCCGGATCGGACAAGGGAATCTACCCGCCGATGTCGGACATGCTGATGAACTCCGGCGTCAAGATTTACGACGGCTACAGCGCGGAGCGGCTCGCGTTCATCCGGCCGGACCTCGTCGTCGTCGGGAACGTCGTTTCCCGAGGCCATCCCGAGATGGAGTGGCTGCTCGAATCGCGCGCGCTCGACTACGTCTCGCTGCCGGAGCTGCTGCGCACGCGCCTGCTGAAGAACCGCTGCGACATCGTCGTCGCGGGAACGCACGGCAAGACGACGACGTCCTCGCTCACGGCGTTTCTGCTGCGGGAACGCGGCGAAAATCCCGGCTGGCTCATCGGCGGCGTGCCGCGCGACCTGCCGGGCGGCTCCGCGCCGGGAACGGACGGCGGGCCCTTCGTCATCGAGGGCGACGAATACGACACGGCGTTTTTCGACAAGCGCAGCAAATTCATTCAGTACCTGCCGCAGATTCTGCTGCTGAACAATCTCGAGTTCGACCACGCGGACATTTTCCGCGACCTGCAGGACGTGCAGCGCACGTTCTCGCACGTCATACGCCTCGTGCCGCGCAACGGCTACATCGTGGCGAACGGCGACGACGCGAACATCGCGCCGCTCCTCGAAAACGTCACGTGGGCGCCGATCGTGCGCGTCGGCGTCGGCGAAAACTGCGACGTGCGCATCCGCGATTTCCGCGAGACGCCGGAGGGCTCCGAGTTCGCGCTGACTTGGCGCGGGAACGACTGGGGGCGCGTCGCGTGGACGCAGTCCGGCGTCTTCAACGCGCGCAACGCGGCGATGGCGGCGACGGCGTGCGCGCTCTACACCGCGACGGACAAGCCCGAATGGGCGTTCCCGCTCGACGCGCTCGCGAAATTCCGCGGCGTGAAGCGGCGGCGCGAAATTCTCGTGGACACGCCCGCGCTCGTCGCCGTCGAGGATTTCGGGCACCACCCGACGGCGCTCAGGCTGACGCTGCAGGCGCTGCGGGAACGCTGGCCGAACCGCCGCCTCATCGCCGCGTTCGAGCCGCGCAGCAACACCGCCGTGCGGAAGATCCTGCAGGACGCGTTCACGGACGCGCTCGCGAACGCGGACGCCGCGCTCGTCGCGCCCGTGCATCACGCGTCGGGCGGCGCGGAAAAGATGAACACGGAGGAAGTCGCTGCGGCGCTGCGTTCCCGCGGCGTGGACGCGCGCGCGCCGGAAAGCGTCGAGCGGCTTTTCGTCGAGCTGGAGGAACTCGCGGACGCGGCGACGCCGGACGCTCCCGCGCTCGTCGTCTTCTTCTCGAACGGCGCCTTCGGCGGCATCATCAAGCGCTTCGCCGACTTCCACCGCCCCCTCGCGTGAAAGCGTTCGCAGGGGCGAAGGCATTCCAGCCTTCGTTCCCGCGGACGCGATTTCGCGCGCGTCGAGCGCGGGTCATTCCTTCACGATGCCGTGGGGCGTGCGGAAGGCGGGTGAGGCGAGGACGCGGTTCAGAATCTCGATGTTGCGCGCGTCGCGGGAACGGTCGTTTTCCTTGTGGAAAAGGTGAAACTGCACGCCGCCGAACTTCAGCGACTGTCTCCGCACGCCGAGTTTCATCAGGCGGACTTCGAGTTCGGCATCCTCGCGTCCCCAGCCGGAAATTTCCTCGTTGTAGCCGTTGACGGCGAGCAGATCCTTCGTCCAAAAGCCCATGTTGCAGCCTTTGGAGATGTAGGGCTTGCGGGCGCGGTAGCTTTCGCGGATCATGCGCGAGAGCCACGGCACTCGCAGCGCGTTAGCACGGTTTCTCACGCCCCGCGAAAACGCGCCGAGCCCGTCCGCGTCGCCCGCGGTGAGCAGTTCTTCCGTGCGTTCCCGAGTCAGCAACGTGCGGCTTCCGCAGGTGAACCAGCCCGGACGCGCGACGTTCAGATGGTCTTCGACGAAGCGCGGCGAAATCACGCAGTCGCCGTCGATCTGCACGACGTATTCCGAAGCGATCCGCGCGATCGCCTTGTTCCAGATGACGCATTTGCGGAAGCCCGCGTCCTCGTGCCAGACGTGGCGGAGCGGACAGGGCGCCTTTTCGCGGAAGGCGTCGACGAGCGCGCGGGTTTCGGGGCCGCTGCCGTCGTCGGCGACGAGGATTTCGTCGGGCAGGCGCGTCTGCCGCAGGGCGCTTTCGAGGACGAGGCGCAGCGCGTCCGGCCAGTTGTAGGTCGAAATCAGCAGAGCGCATGTCTTCGGTTTTTGCATCAGAGACTGAAATTTTTTTGGAAAAACGGCGGGAACGCAAGCGCGGATTTCGCGGGATTCGCGCCTGCGCGCCCGCGGGCGCGTCAAAATTTGCGTTGAAAAAACGCGGGGGCGCCGCAATCCTTGCAGGCATGGAAAACGTCATCATTCTCGGGAGCGGCTGCGCGGGCGCGACGGCCGCCGTTTACGCCGCGCGCGCGGGATTTTCCCCGCTCGTTCTCGAAGGTTCGCTGCCCGGCGGGCAGATCACGACAACCTCCGTCGTCGAAAATTTTCCGGGCTTTCCCGACGGCGTGGACGGTTTCACGCTGACCTGGAACATCCGCCAGCAGGCGGAAAAATTCGGCGCGCGCTTCGAAGTCGATCTGATCGAGTCGGTCGATTTTTCCGGCGTCGTGAAGAAGCTGAAGGCGAGCTCCGGCAAAGTCTATGAGGCGAAGGCGGTCATCGTCGCGACGGGCGCGGCGCCGCGGCTGACGGGCGTTCCCGGCGAAAAGGAATTTTACGGCGGGAACGGCGTGAGCACCTGCGCGACCTGCGACGCCGCCTTCTACAAGGGCAAGGACGTCGCCGTGATCGGCGGCGGCGATTCCGCGTGCGAGGAGGCGAACTTCATCACGCGCTTCGCGTCGAAAGTCTACATCGTGCACCGCCGCGACAAGTTCCGCGCGTCGGACATCATGGCGAAGCGCGTGACCGAGAACCCGAAGATCGAACGCGTGATGAACGCCGCGCCGGAGCGCATTCTCGGCGGAGCGGACGGCAAGGTGCGCGCGCTCGTCGTCAAGGACGTCGCGACGGGAACGCTCCGCGAGATTCCGGTTTCGGGAATCTTCGTCGCGATCGGGCACGTGCCGAACACGAAATTTCTCGCGGGCGCGCTGCCGACGGACGAGGAAGGAACGCTGATTTCCAACGACAATTCGGGCGTGCACACGCGCGTGCCCGGCGTGTTCATCGCGGGCGACTGCGCGGACCGCCATTACCGCCAGGCGATCACGGCGGCGGGCATGGGCGCGCGCGCCGCGCTCGACGCGCAGCGCTATCTCGAAAACCAGTGATTCCGCGCCGCGCATGAAGCTCTTCCGCGCCGCAATTTTCCGCCGGACGCTCGCCGCCTCCGCGCTCGCGTGCGCGCTCTGCGCCGTTCCCGCGTCCGCCGCGGAGCCCGTCGTCGCCGCGGAAAAATCCTTCCCGGAAAAAATCGTCGCCTGGTACGCCGACCACCTGAACTACGGGACGGTGGCGCTGCTGATGGCGGTGGAAAGCTCGTTCATTCCGTTCCCGTCGGAGGTCGTCGTGCCGCCCGCCGCCTACGCCGCGTGCACGCCGGGCAGCCCGCTCTACGCGACGGAGGACGAGCGCGTGAACGTGGCGCTCGTCGTGCTCGCGGGAACGCTCGGCGCGCTCGTCGGCGCGTTGGCGAATTACTGGATCGCGCTTTTTTTCGGGCGCCCGCTCGTGAACCGCTTCGCGGAATCGCGGCTCGGCAGCCTGTGCCTGATCGACCGGAAAAAGGTCGAAAAATCGGAGGCGTTTTTCCGGAAATACGGCGTCGTCTCGACGTTTTTCGGGCGGCTCGTTCCCGTGGTGCGCCAGCTGATCAGCATTCCCGCGGGCATCGCGCGGATGCGGATGCTGCCGTTCGTGGTCTTCACGTCGCTCGGCGCGGCGATCTGGAACGTCGTGCTCGCGGTCGTCGGCGTCGCGGCGCACGGGCAACAGGACGCGATCAACGAATACAGCCGCGAGCTTTCGTGGGCGATTCTCGTCTGCGCGGCGCTTTTCGGCGCGTTTCTGATCTACCGCTTCTGGCGCGGCGGCAGGAAGAGCGACGACGTGAAGTGACTAGGTTGTAGGAGGTTATGAAGGTTATGGAGGTTGATTGCGTTTCGCTTCGCGAAAAATTTTTCGAAATCCTTTCGGCGAAGCCGAGCGCAAAGAACTTTCATAACTTCGTCACCTCATAACCTTTTCCCCTCTTGCGCGGGAACGCGCTTTGACGCAGAATGAGCGGCAAATGTCCGACCGTTTCATCGAAGAATTTTCCAAGCTCGACCTGAACCGCGTGCCCTCGCCGTGCCACCTGATGCACCGCGGGCTGCTCGAGGAAAACTGCCGCGTGCTGCGCGGCGTCATGGACCGCGCGGGCGCGAAGATCCTGCTCGCGCTCAAGGGCTTCGCGCAGTTCAGCGAGTTTCCGCTCGTCTCGAAATACCTCGCGGGAACGACGGCGAGCGGCCTGCACGAGGCGCTGCTCGGGCGCGAATTTTTCCCCGGCGAATGCCACGTCTATTCGCCCGCGTTCCCGCCCGCGGACATGGACGAGCTGGTGAAGTTCGTCGATCACGTCTCGTTCAATTCGCCGTCGCAGTGGCGGCGTTTCCGCGACGTCGTGAAGGCGAGCGGGCGCGCGGTCTCCTGCGGGCTGCGCGTCAATCCGCAGTACGCCGAAGTCGAGCACGAGATCTACAATCCCTGCGCGGCGGGCTCGCGCCTCGGCACGATCCGTTCGGAGATCCGCGACGGCGATCTCGACGGGCTCGAAGGCCTGCACATGCACACGATGTGCGAACAGGGCGCGGACGTGCTCGCGCGCACGATTCCGCATTTCGAGGAAAAATTCGGCGAGTTCATCCCGCGCATGAAATGGATCAATTTCGGCGGCGGGCACTGGATCACGCACCCGAGCTACGACGTCGACCTGCTCTGCGAGACGATTCTCGCGTTCCGCAGAAAATGGGGCGAGCACCTGCAGATTTATCTGGAGCCCGGCGAGGCCGTCGCCATCCGCACGGGCGTGCTCGTCTGCACCGTGCTCGACGTCGTGAACAACGGCATGCCGATCGCGATTCTCGACACGTCGGCGAGCGCGCACATGCCCGACGTGCTCGAAATGCCCTACCGCGCGGAAATCCTCGGCGCGGGCGCGCCGGGCGAATTCGCGCACACGTACCGGCTCGCGGGCGGCACCTGCCTCGCGGGCGACGTGCTCGGCGACTACTCGTTTCCGCGGCCGCTCGCGCCCGGGCAGCGCCTCGCGCTCCTCGACATGTCGCACTACACAATGGTCAAGAACACGACGTTCAACGGCATCCGCCTGCCCTCCATCGCGAGCTACGTTCCCGAGACCGGCGAATACCGCCTGATCCGCGACTTCGGCTACGCCGACTACAAGAACAAGCTGAGCTGAACGGAAGCGGAAAATTTTCCCAAAAGAAAACGGCGTTCGCGCGCGGGGGAGATTCGCGGGAACGCCGTTTCCGTTTCTTCAGGTTACGAAGTTCAGGATTTTCGTCTCCGGCGGCGGGAGGCGGCGCAGAGGGCGAGCGCGAACGCGCCCGCGAGCAGCCCGAACGCCGAAGGCTCGGGAACCGTCAGGAAAAGCACGCCGTCCGCATAAGAAAACCCGTAATCGTACAGATCCGCCCATTGCGTCCCCGTTTCGTCCCACCAGCCGACGTGCGCGTTTTCGTCGTTGAACGCGAGTGCGGACTCCGCGGCGACGGTCAGGGCGAGATCCTCGTTCTCGCCCGCCGCGCGGGATTTCATCAGCGCGGAAACGTCGAAATAAATCTCCGCCGCGCCGGACACGACGATTTTTCCTCCGTTTTCCGAGGCGACGACCGCCGTCCCGTTCTCGCCCGCCTGGGCCGCGCCGAGCACGAGCGTCAGCGACTGTCCCGCCGAGGAAAGGGCGACCTCCGCCCCGGCGACCAGTTTCGCGCCTTCCCGGACGAGAGACTTTCCCGCGCCGAGCGCGGACGCGTTTTCGAGCACGAGCGTTCCCGCGTTCAGCGTCGTGCCGCCCGTGTGCGCGTTCGCGCCGGAGAGGCGCAGAGCACCGTCCGCGAGATCGAGCGCGAGGCTTCCCGTCCCGGAAATCTTCCCGGCGTAAACGTTCTCCGCCGTCGTTCCCGCGGAAAACTCCACGCGCATTTCGGCGGAGCCTTCGAGAGTCACGTCGCCCTTGAGTCCGTAAAAATCGCGGAGCGCGTACGTGTTCTCGCGGACGAATCCGCCTTCAACGTATTCGTTTTGCGCATACACGCCTTCGCTCATGACGAACGCGCCGCCGTCGCGCACGACGACGTTCCCGCTCAGCCGCGCGTGGGAGCCGAGGCGGAGCGTCGCGCCGCTTTCCACGGAAACGTCCGTCACGGCGTCCGCGTAGTGCCAATCGTCGGCCCGCGTCAGCCGCGCCGCGCTCGTGCCGTCTTCGGAGCCGAGCGCGTGCACGGTGAGCGTTCCCGCGAAGGCGAGCGTGCCGCTCTTCACGGTGACGCCGCTGCCCTCGGCGTTCGACAAATCGGTGAACACGCCGTTGAGTTCGAGCGAAGAGGAGGCGCCGCCGTCGTAAACGAAACGGAAGCCCGCTCCCGCCGCGTCGCGGAACGAGCCGAGAAACGTCTGCGCGCCGCGTTGCGTGAACGTCAGCGTCGTCGTCGTTCCCGCCTTGGCGTTGGCGATGATCGCCTCTTCCGTCAGCGCGTGAATCGTGAAACCGTCCGCCTCGACGCTCTGATCCACGGAATTGTCCCACGTCATGGAATTGCCGTTCATGTCGAGCGTCGCGCCGCCGTTCCCGAACGTGAAGTCGCGGAAAATCTGCTTCGTGTCCTTGATGACCACGGTCGTTCCGCCGTTCGCGAGCACGTTGTAGGCGGCGTATCCGGAATTGTCGTACAAATCGTATTCGAGATAGGTTTTTCCGCTCCCGCCGAGATTGATCAGGACGTGATTCGAATAGAAATCGTCGTCGTTCCCAATGAGATGCATGTCGCCGTCGCCGATTTTACGCCATTCGCGCATGAACGCGTTCCTCGAAGAATTCTTCAGATTCACGTAAAGGTCCACGCCCTTGTCCACGACGAAGCCCGCGGAATTCAGCTGATGCCCGCCGCTCGATTCCAGGCGGAACTCCGCCGTCCCCAGCGTTCCCGCGGAAAAGCGCGCGTAGCCGATTCCCAGATCGACGTCGGCTTCGTCGAGCCGCACGGTCGTCGTCGCCGCGCCCGCCGTGAAGACGAGATTCTCCGTGCGGTAGAGATCCGCGTAGGTCAGAACGGCGGAATCCGTCTGATTCGAGTAGAGCGGGAACGCGGCGTTCATGTAGCCGTCTCCGCTTATGGTCGCGGATTCGTAGGCGTACCAGTCGTCCTTGTCCTTGATCCCGGAAAGGTTCTTCCAGGTGTTCACGCCCTGCTTCACGCCGATGAATTCGACGGCGCCCTCCGCGCCGCCCGTCACCGTTCCCGAATACGGCGTGCGCGTGATTTCCTTTTCGCCGCCGCCCGCGAGATACACCATCGACGTGACGGCTTCTCCCGCGTTTTTCACGGCGGAAACGTAGAGCGTAGCGGACTCGGAGGAGGACGTCACGACCCGGTCGTAGGAATCCATCACGCCCTGCGTCCACTGCGTCGCTCCCGCGGCGGTGGAGCCGTATCCGCCGACGCCCCATACGGCGCCGAGATACTGGTATTCCCGCGCGTCGGCGTTCCAGACGTAGAGAGGGCTCCCCGAGTCTCCGCCCAGGCTCGCCGTCGGCAGCGGATCGGAGGCGGAAACGCCGCCCGCGCTCCAGTCCGGCTGCCACGACACGCTGAACGTGTTGCCGGCGCTCCCGTCCTGCATCGCGGCGCTCGTCGCGGAATCCGCAGTGACGACGCCGCCGGCGACGTAAACGTTTTTGTCCGCGAGCGGCGACGAAACGCCCGCGTGATCGCGCACCTCCATCGTGCCGCCCGCCGCCCGGTAAAGCGTCGTTCCCGCGAGCGAAGTCGTGTCGCCCGTGTAGACGGTCGCGAGCGACGCGTCGGTCACGATTTTGTTCAGGCGGGAAACCTTGTAGTCCGTCGTCGCGTCGTCCGGCGTGTGCTGGTAATCTGAAAGCACGTAATCGACGCTCCCCAACCCGAGCGCTTTTCGCCCGTCGGCGTATTCGATCGCCGAATAGCGCACGGCGTTTCCGGAGCCGAGCGCGCTTTGGGAAAACGTCAGCGAAGCGCCCAGTCCGACGTGAAGCACGGTGGCGACGAAGTTCACGCCTATTCCCGCGGCGGAGCCCGAGTCGGTCACGCCGGCGAAGGAAATCGTCGGCGCGGACAAAGTGTTCTCCGCCTGACCTCCGAGATAGGAAAGCGTCACGCCGCCGGAATTGAGATGCTCGAGCAGCGCGCTGACCGAACCGGTGCGGAAGCGGCCGGCGTTTTGCCCGAAATCGGCGTAAACGGAGACGGGAACGTCCGAATGAAGCTCCGAAGCGGCGGCGGGAACGCCCGCCGCGATGAGGAACGCCGCGGAAAACGAAACGAAAAGCGCGCGACGCGGGAACGCAGGTTTGGCGAAACGGATCATCTTGAAGGGGTGTTTTTCCGGATTTTCGCAAAAATTTCCGCGCGCGATCAAGCCGTTTTCCGCCTGCGATCGAGCGCCGAAGCCGTGCGCGTCCTCGTCTTTCCGAAAAAAAGCGGCGTTCGCGCGCGGGGAAGATTCGCGGGAACGCCGTTTTCGTTTCTTCAGGTTACGAAGTTCAGGATTTGCGTCTCCGGCGGCGGGAGACGGCGCAGAGGGCGAGCGCGAACGCGCCCGCGAGCAGCCCGAACGCCGAAGGCTCGGGAACCGTCGAAGTCAGCGTCACCGTGCCCGTCGCCTCGATCGTGCCGCTCGCGTATTGCGCCAAGTAGCAGACGTTGCCGCTGTAGTCGGAGAACATCTTGACCGCCGTCGTCTCGGTGTAGGTGCTCGCGAGAATGTTCGACGCGATCGTGATGTCGCCGCGCTGACCGCTTTCCGCGTCGACCGTGAACGTGTACGACGTGTCGTGCGGATCATTGGCGACGCCCAAGAGCGGATTCGGCGCGACGAGGCTGAGCTCTTCGCAGCTGCCGATGATGAAAACCTCCGGATTTTCGTAGTTCGCCGTCGAAAAATCGCCGAGGAGCGTCGTGTCGCCCCGCACGGAGAATCCGAGGGCGGGAAGCGTTCCCGCGCACGCGAGCAGGAAGCCGAGAGAAATTTTCGCGCCGACGCGCGCGCCCCGCGCGGGGTCAGAATTCGAAGAGTTCGACGTCGTCGAAGGCGACGAAGTCATCCGGCGCGAAGAGGCCCGCGCTGAGCAGGATTTCGAGCGTCGCGGCGTTTTCCGGCGCCGTTCCCGCGACGACGAAGCGCGTCCATTCCGGCGTTTCGCCGCAGGAGAGGCGCGCGAACTCGACGCGGAGAATCTTCCTTTCCGCGTCGCGCCAGCGCAGCATGAATCCCGCCGTCGCGCCGACGGAGAGGCGTCCGCGCGCGCGCACGCTCAGCGCCGCGCGCGCGCCCGGGCGCGTCTCCACGTCGCGGGAAAGCTCCGTCATCTCGCAGGCACCGGAAATCTTCAGCGCGGACGCGCCGGCGCACGCGTCGGAGGTTTCGCCGCAGAAGAGATTTTCCGCGGGAGCGCTGCGCAGCGTGAACGACGCGGGCGCGGCGACCGTCTTGCCGCGCCGCCAGCCGTTTTCGTCGAGCGCGACGAAGGCGCTCTTCTCCCGTTCCTCGCCGTCTTCGGGATCGCGCGAGAGGCGCGGTTCGAAATTTTCCGCGAAGACGGGCGCGCCCGCGAGCGCGGGAACGAGCGCGCGGAAAAGCGTTTCCGAGACGCGCCCGTCGGGAAGCCCGCGCAGCACGCCCGCCAACTTTCTTTCCGCGGCGAGCCGTTCTTCGTCGCGCGGCATCGCGCGCAGCGCGTCGACGACGCGCACGAACGCCGACGCGCGCGGGTCGGAAACGCCCATGCCGCAGGGCGCGAAACCCGCGTCCGGGTGCGCGCGCAGCCACGCCGCATCGGAATAGATTTTTTCGAAATTCCACGCGGGGCTTTCGAGCGCCGCCGCGCAGTCTTCGGGCGTCTTCAGCGCGCGCGTCCGCGTCTCGAGTTCTTTTCTCGCGTCGTAGCTCTTCGCGAAGGCCTCGGCGCGTTCCCAACAGAGCAGCGCCGCGTCGAGGCGCGCGGCGACGCGGCGTTCCCGCACGTCCTCGGGGGCTTCGGGCAACGCCTTGCGCGCGGCTTCGAGCAGCGTGCGGCACTCGGCGCGCGCGGCGGCGGGAAAGATCTCGACGGAATTTTCGACGCGCCAGCCCTTGATCCAGCGGCATTGTCCGCCCTGCTCCCGCCAGATTTTTTCGCAGAGCGCGAAAAATTCGCGCATCTCCGCGGCGGCGTTCCCGTAGGCGAGCGCGAAGAATTTTTCGAGCAGCGCGTCGGCGTCCGCACGCGGATTTTCGAGCAGCTTCGAGAGCAGCCAGACCTTCGGCGCGTCGAACGGCGCCTGCGGGAACACTTCGCCGTAGAAAAGCCGCGCGCCCGCGGCGTGCGCGAACGCGACGGAATCCGCCTCCGCGCGGAAAAAGACGCGCGGGAACAGGAACGGGTCGCCGTAGTAATAATCGTAAACGCCCCAGCCGCCGACGCCGGACGCCGCCCAACGCCGCATCAGCGCCTTGTCCTCCGCCGCGAACTCGGGGAAAATCCACAGCGAGCGGTCGGCGCAGAGCACGGGAAAAACGTTTTCGGCGACGCGGAAGGTCGGCGCGTCCTGGCAGTCCAGATACGCGATGGCGGAGATTTTTTTGCCGGCGAAGGCGCCGCCGTCCGCCGCGGCGAGCGCGCGCGCGGTCGCGTCGGCGAAGCGCCAGAAATAATCGGACCTGTTCGGCAGATTGCGGAACCAGCGCATCGGCGCGTCGCCGTAAGCGCGCGCGGACTCCTCGGACTCGTCCCAGGAAAAGCAGTCGTTGACGCCGACGGAAAACATCGGCGCGTCGGGGTTTTCCGCGAAGTATTCCTTCGCGGCGGCGAGGGCGACGCGCGGCGCGTCCGGATTCGCGAGATTCGGCTGCGGCGCGTAGCCGCCGTTCCGTTCGGCCTCGACGCGCCCGTTGCAGAACGGCGCCAGGCGCGGATGCTCCGCGTAGATTTCCGGCGTGAAGATGCGGCACAGGTTGTGCGAAAAGCGCGGCAGCTCGCCGAAGCCGAGCCGGCGCGCCCACGCCGCGTTTTCGGCGCCGCCGCCGAGAGCGACCGCGCGGCGCGTCCACGCGGGAACGCAGACGAAATCCTCGCGCGGGAACGGCACGTCTTTTTTCGGCGTCCATTCCGCGCCGTCTTCGCCGGGGAAAAGGAACTCCGCGCCGAAATCGCGCGTCAGCAGCTTCGCCGCCGCGTGCGCCGTCGCCGCGGGCGTCCTGCCGACGAGGAAGAGCGCCTCGCCGCGCGGCGCGACGACGTAGGATTCGTCGCCTTCGGCGGGAGCGGCGACCCGCGCGCGCGCGGCGGCGAGCGTCTTGCCGACGAAAACGCCGCGCGGATTCGCGGCGTCGGCGAAATTTTCCGTGCGGACGCGCACGTTCTCCGCGCCGGAAATTTTTCGGATCCAGTTCGCCAGATCCTGCGCGGCGGCGAGCTCCGCCATGTCGCAGTCTTCCGCGACGAAGACGCTCCCGGCGAAGACGCCGTCGGCGACGAGGGGACGCGGCTCGGCGGGAGCGCCGGGAATTTCCGCGCCGCGCGCCGCGGCGAAGACGAGCGCCGTTCCCGCGAGAACGCCGAAAAAGATTTTTTTGGAAAACGAAAACTTCATCATGAAAACCGCGCGAAGCGCTCACTCACAGCGGGAGCTTCGCGCCGGGAAGCAAATCGTAGAGCGAGCCGCCGATGATTTCCTCGAAGCGCGCCTTGATTTCGAAGAGCCTGCGCCAGCGCGCGAGCGAGCACGCGGGAACGCCGTAGCGCAGCGCGACGTCGAGAATGCGCGTTTCGAGGAAACAGAATCCGCCCGGGAGCGCGAGCCCGTCGCAGAGCTGCACGAGGCGGTCGTAGTCGTCGTATTCGACGCTTTCGAGGTAGCGTTTCAGAAACGCGACGTCTTCCGCGGGAACGTCGAGCCTGCCGACGCCCGCCGTCACGTCGGGAATCATGAACGCGTGCGTGATGCAGATCCGCGCGGCCTGCGTCCAGCCGAAGCGGGAACAGTAGCGGTAGCCGTCGAGCAGATGCTTTTCCTGAAAGACGCCTTCGCGGCGCCCGACGTCGTGCATCAGCCCGAGCACGTACGCCGTTCCCGCGTCGAGATGCGGGATTTTCTCGGCGATTTTTTCGCACGCGAGCGCGCAGAATTTCGAGTGCGCGACCCAGCCGCCGGGATTCATTTTCCCGGCGGTTTCGAGCTCCCGCTCGGCGCGTTCCCGCGTGAGCGGCGGAAGGGCTTCTCCGTCTTCGGTTTTCATGTTTTTTCAGTGCACGGCGTGAACGTAGATGAATTTTCCGTCTTCGGAAACGATGAACGACGCCCAAAGCCAGCCGGCTTCGTTCGTCCCGAAATGCCGCGTCTTTCCGTCGAAGACGCGTCCGACCGTTCTTTCGGAAAAATCATTCGCCTCGGCCCGAAATTCGTCGGTCGTCTCGTTGACGGGCGGCTCCCTCTCGATTCCCGCGAGGGCGTTCTTCACCGCCGCGGCGTCGTTGACCTTCAGCAGCCAGAACGCCTCATAGCTTTGGAAAAATCCCCTGCTTCCGCTGTCGAGGACTTCGACCGCGCGCCGGGGAATACGGGCGATTTCGGAAGGCTCCGCGAAAGCCGCCGAAAAACGCGCCGCCGCGAAAAGCAGACACGCCGAAAGCAGAACGGCAAGAAAGACCGCGCGGCGGAAACGTTTTTTCCGCGGCGTCGCGGCGGCGGGAAGAGGCGGCGGTTCGGACGGCATGAGAGGGCGTTTCGCGCGCGCAGACTGAGATCTGAAGTCGAGGGCGGCGCCGGGCGCGGCGCTCACGCGCGCAGAATCCGCGCGGCGGCGAGGGCGCAGTTCGACGGTTCGAGCACGGTAAGCACGGGCGTCTTCGACGGCATCTGCAGCGTCGAATTGATGTTCACGAGGAAGTCGAGCTTGTCCTTGAACGGCGGGCACGCGAGCACGGGCTTCTTCGAGTTCGCGGCGACGACGCCGGAGAGCGCGTTGGAGCGCCCCGCGATCGTGATGAAGAGGACTTTCGCCTCGTCGTCGTGCGCCTTCACGAAGTTGAAGACGCCCACGGGATCCTTGTGCGCGCTGCGCACGAAATATTCGAAATCGACGCCCTCGTCCTTGAGCCCCGCGGCGATTTTTTCCGCGTGCGGCATGTCGGATTCGGAACCCATAAGAATGTAGGCTTTCATGGTCTTTTCGGTTCTGCGGTTTCGGATCGAGCGTTCCCGCGGCTCAGAGGCTCATCAGCTTTTCGAGCGCGCCGAAATAGAGGTCGCGCGACTTCGCGACGACGTCCGCCGGGAGCGCGGGCGCGGGCGGGAGCTTGTTCCAGCCGATGTCTTCGAGGTAGTCGCGCACGAACTGCTTGTCGAACGACGGCTGTGACCTGCCCGGCGCGTAGCCTTCCTGCGGCCAGTAGCGCGAGGAGTCCGGCGTGAGCACTTCGTCGATGAGGAAAAGGTTTCCGGCGTCGTCGAGCCCGAACTCGAACTTCGTGTCCGCGAGAATCAGCCCCGCGTGGTCGGCGACCTTCGAGCCGAGCGCGAAGAGCGCGAGCGTCGCCGCCTTGACCTTCTCGAAGACGGGCGCGCCGAGGATTTCCGCGCAGCGCGCTTCGGTGATGGGCTCGTCGTGGCCTTCCGCCGCCTTCGTCGAGGGCGTGAAGATCGCCTCGGGCAGACGCTGGCTCTCGAGCATCCCCGCCGGGAGCGCGTGGTCGAGAATCGCCTGCGTCTTCCTGTATTCCTTCCAGCCCGAGCCGGCGAGGTAGCCGCGCACGACCGCCTCGATCGGGAGCGGCTTCAGCTTGCGCACGATCATCGAGCGTGCGACGAGCTGCGGGAAGTCCTTGAGCAGCTCGGCGACGGCGGCGTCGTGGTCGGGCACGAGGTGCGTCGGCATGATCTTCGCCGCCTGCGCGAACCACCAGAGGCTGATCTGCGTGAGCAGGATTCCCTTGCCGGGAACGCCGTTGGGCATGATCGAGTCGAACGCGGAAATGCGGTCGGTCGCGACGATGAGCAGCTTGTCGCCGAGGTCGAAAATTTCGCGCACCTTGCCGGAGGCGATTTTCTTGAAGGGCAGCCCTTCGACGTTCATGAGCGCCTCGGAAGGCAGGCTTTTGCGGATTTCTTCAATGGTCATAATGCAGAGAAAGCATAATCGTTTTCCGCCCCGCGGGAAGCGAATTTTTCGCGCGGGAACGCGCGGACGCGCGAAAAAAGCGCCGAGCGGGAAAACCCCGGACGCTGCGGGAACACCTTAAAAATGGCGGAGAGGATGGGATTCGAACCCACGGTAGGGCTTGACACCCTACGACGATTTAGCAAACCGTTGCCTTCAGCCACTCGGCCACCTCTCCGTCGCTTTTAAGATTGTCTCATGGTACCCGGAGTGGGGGTCGAACCCACACACCTCGCGGTATCAGATTTTGAGTCTGACGCGTCTGCCAATTTCGCCATCCGGGCAGAATCAAAAAAGGAGATTGCATTAAACTCCCCGAACCGCGCCTTGGCAAGCACGAAAATTTCAGAGCATCACGTCCGCGGCGATTTTTTCCGCGACCGCCTTGCCGCGCAGCGCCTCGACGAACGCCAGCCCGAAGGCGAGCGCCGTTCCCGCGCCGCGGGAGGTGAGGACGCCGCCGTCCAGCGCGACGGGAGCGCAGGCGCGCGCGGCGGGAATTTCGTCCCAGGTGCAGGAATGCGCGGAAACGCGTCTGCCGTCGAGCAGCCCGGCGGCCTTGAGCACGAGCGGCGCGGCGCAGATCGCGGCGACGAGCCTGCCCTTCGCGGCGAAGGCGGCGGCGAGCTCGGCGGCGTTCCCGTCCTCGAGCAGCGTCCACGTTCCCGGGCCGCCGGGAATGAAGAGCGCGTCGAAATGCGCGGCGAGCTCCGCGTTCCCGCCGAGGCGCGCGCGCAGCGCGTCGAGCGTCTCGTCCGCCTGCAGGGAGATTTCGGAACGGCCCTTGAGCAGCGTCCGCCCGCCGGCGGCGACCGCGGCGAACGTGTTGGCGACGCCGGCGCGGTGCAGCATGTCCGCGGGAACGACGGTCTCCGTCTCCTCGAAGCCGTCCGTCAGAATCGTGAGCGTCTTCACGGGCTTCATCGCGCTTCGACGGTCTTCGCGTTTTCGGGAAGCGTTTCGACGAGGCCGAGCGCGCGCATCTCGTCGGGCGTGAGCGGCACTTCCGAGCGCAGCGGCGAATACAGCCCCGTCGATTCCGAACGGCGCCAGTAGGTGTAAGTGACGTCCGGCGAATACAGACAGCCGGACAGCGCGACGCCGCAGAGGGCGCAAAGCAGAACGGTGAGAACTTTCATGATGCGCGACATTTTGCGCGCGCGGCGGGAACGCGTCAAACCAAGAGCTCGCCGGAAAACGCCGGGAACGCCCCGCGCGTCCGCGCGCTTCGCGGGGTCAGAGATCCTTCAGCGCGAGGGAGAAGCGCAGCGCGGAGGCGATCTTTTCGCGCTTGAAGGCGCGCGCGGCTCGGAGGCGGTAAAGGCACGGCGGTTCGAGCGGGAAACGCCGCGCGCCCGTGAAGATGTTGGTGGAAAGGTGCCCGAGCGGGAACCAGCGTTCCGCGGAAAAATCGACGAAGAGCGCGATCAGCGGGCACTCGGTCGCGACGGCGAGATAGGCGTAGGCGTTCTCTCCGGAAAAGCACAGGCGCGCGCCGCTCACGAGCCACGCGTCTTCCGGCGGCGTCGTCTTCCCGCGCAGGTCGATGACGTGCGCGCCGTGCGAATCGCGGCTGAAGCGCAGAAACGCCTCGTTCCCGCCGGCGCGGCCGAGCACGATGATCGGCATGCCGGAATCGCGCGTGATGCATTCCGCCGCCTGCGCGAAGACGGAAGAGGCGACGCCGTGCCCCGCCCGATTCGGATCCAGGCTGACGACCGCGTAGCGGCTCCGGGAATCGAGCCCGTATTTCTTCGCGATCTCGGCGAAGATCTCGCGCCTGGCGTCCTTATAGACCGAAAGCTCCATCACCGGGCGCTCGGGAACGGCGACGCCGAAGGGCTCGAGCACCTCGAAATTCAGAAACGCCTCGTGCCCGGCGAGCGCCTTTTTCCCGTCGACGATTTCGAGCGAGACGCCGCCGTCGTGCGTTCCCGCGCGCGCGACGGAAAAAGGAATCCCCGCCGCCTTCACCGCGTCGCCGACCTTGCGGTCGAAGCTCAGGTGCGCGACGGCGTCGATCTTCTGTTTCCTGAAGCGCGCGGCGAGCTCGTCCGACGTGGATTCGGGCGAGATCGTGAAGATGCCGTCGAGCGAAGGATGATCGACGAAGAGAGGCGCGAACTTCTCCTGAATCAGCAGGTAGAGGCGCGCCCCGGGCAGCGCGGCGCGCAGAGGCGCCAGCACGGAGGAGGCGAGGACGACGGAGGCAAATTCCGCCGGCTGGGAAACGACGAGAGCCTGCGGCGCCAGCGAGGGCAGTTCTCCGACGTTCGTCACCATTTTCGGCGAAGCGCGCGGTACGCGCTCACGGGATCGGAGCCGCTTTCCCAGACGGCGCCCACGGCGGCGACGCCGTCGAAGCCCAGCCTGCGGCAGAGCCGCACGTTGTCCGCGGCGACGCCCCCGAACGCGAAGATCGGCGCGGAAAATCCGTGCCCGCGCGCGTAGGCGGCGATCGCGCCGAACTCCGCGGGCGTGCGCGCGGGAACGGTCAGGTCGCGGTCCGCGCGCGGGAACACCGGCCCGAGCATCACGCAGCGGCACGCGCCGCCGAGCTTTTCCAGGTCCGCGTATTCGCGGCACTGAACGCTGATCTTTTCGCGCGGGAGATCCGCCGGAAACGCGGCGTCCGCCGAAACGTGATAGCCGAGCAGCCCGAATTTCTTCACGAGCTCGGGGCACTGGTGAAGCACGACGCGGGAACGGAACTCCGTGGGAAGCGCGCGCAACCACGCGGCGACCTTGTCCGCGTTCCAGCGCGGCCGGCGGAGATGGTATTCGGAAAGCCCCCGTTCAAAGAGCCCGCGGACCGCGTCCTCTTCGTTCTTGAGGTTTCCCGAGGGCGAAAGCACGACGACCGGCGCCGTCTCGCGGGGCGGGAAAAATAATGCGGAAACTGCTTTGAACACGGACATGCGTAAAACAAAAATCCCACGACGAAGCGTGGGGAAACGTGTTTTTTTTCGAAAGAGGAAACGCGCTTCCCGGAAGCGGCGCGCGAGGCGGCTTCCGGGAAAAGCGGCGCGCCGATTCAATCGGCCTAGCCCCAGAGACGCTTCTTGTGGCGGTTCGCCTTCGAGCGTTTCCGGCGTTTGTGCTTGTTCATCTTCAGACGACGTTTTTTCTTGAGATTGCCCATTTGTTTCGATGGTTGATTTGAAAATTGAAGCGCAAGTATCGCCTTTATCCGGGCGCGTGTAAAGCCATTTTTTCGGAAACGCCGGAAAAAGCGCCGCCCGCCCCTCCGAGGACCGCGGACGAAAACGTTCTTAACCACGAATCGACACGAATTTTCGCGAATTTAAAAGTATCCATAAAAAAATTACAATAGTCCCTGCGGGACGCGCGCGGGAACGCGCATGGGAGCGCCGAGCCCCGAAGGGGCGGAACAAACGGAACCCATGCGCGCCGCGGAGCACGCTTGGGGGACGCCGCAAGCACGGACCGCGCCTGAAAGGCGCAACCGTCCGAGGCGTCCGACGCCCCGCGATACGCCGTTCCCGCGGGGCAGTTGCGCCTTTTAGGCGCGTGTTCTTTTTGAGCCGCAGTCCCAAGCGGCATTCCGCCGCATGGGATTATTCTTGTTCCGCATTTCATGCGGATCTGCGCGAGAACATATGGGAGCGGAGACGTCCACGTCTCCGTCGCGGGAACGCGCGGACGCCGCGCGGCGGAAGTTCGTCCACGGGAAATCGCATGCCGCGGGAACGAAGCCGGGAATGTCTTCGCCCCCAAAACCGCAAAACAGAAAGGCGCTGCGCGTCTGCGCCTTTCCTGCCGCTAAAGGAGGGAATGGGGAACTTTCTTCTCCGCAAAAACCTGAATATCGATCATGCCCCAACCCGATTTGCACCATTCGCTTTGGCCCTCCAGCGTATGTTCGGCTCTCCTTATGAGCGGCCGCAGCTGCGCGTCCAGCTCCTTAAAGGCTTTCTGGCGGAGCGTTTTCGGCTGCACGTCTTTTGAAAGCCCTTCTTTTTCCAGCTCCGCCCGCCAATCTTCCTGAAGAGTTTTAAAAGAAGCGCGCATGCTTTTAAAATAAGTTCCGTATGCGGACAAACGCGTCAATATGGCTTGCCGATTCCCTCCCCAACGCGGTAATACCGCTTTCCGGGAGCTTCCTTTGATCATTTGTTCCCCATTAGTCAACGGCACGACGCTGAAGGGAAACAAGCCCAAGTATTCATGGACTCCCCCCAAAGCCGGTATTCCTGAACACGTTAGCCCAAAAACCGGCGTCACGATATCCGGAAAAGTTTCGCCGATATTCCAAAGGGGCGCGCCCAAGCGCTTTTGAATCTCGAATTTCAGCGGATTGCCGCCGGCTAAATGCTTCATCAGATAAGCTTCATCATAATATTTTTGCGGAATATAGTCTTTATATCGATTGCGAATATATTTTATCCTTTTTGGCGAAAAGGAAGAAGTATCTTTTAACGTCGGATCTTGTGAAACATCTTCCAGAGAAACGGGTTTAAAGCGCGTCGGAATCAAGAGGAGCTTGCCGAGATAGGCGCCCCTATACATCTCTTTGAGCGTAAGCTGCGGAATCGGCGAAAACATAAAATGCAGATTTTCGTTCAGCACTTCCGCAAGCGTTTCAAGATAAACCGCGTCTTTCCTGGAAAGCTCCGCCTTCAGCTTGGGAGACAAGGAAACGTAAGGCTTTTTTAGCGGCGTTTTTTGGGGCGCGATCCATTCGGCAGCGCCGAACGTCAGCGGCACGACGAAAATACGCCGGGTGCCGGAAAGATAAATGCCGAGCGCATCCGTCTGATAAAACACAAACGCCATGCTGTTCCTGTGAATGTTCTTTCTTTCGTCTTTTGAGCGCACGCTCTTGGCAAAATTAATATAATCTCTTTTGGAATCGACCAATTTTTTAAAGCGAGGCGTCAGCATGTCTTTCCAGACAGGCACTTTTTTTTCAATCTCGTCCCACCATTGCTTTCTGTCCGGATTACGCTCCGTCAGGCAATCTCCAGCCGGGTCAAGCAGCTTGTCCGCGCCTTTTCTTTCAGCCGACGGTGCCGCATAAAGCGCCGACGGCGTGTTCGTCATTTCCGCGAGAACGGCGGAGGAGACGCCCGCGAGCGCGACAAGAAGCAATGCGATTTTTGTCTTCATGGGTTTTGCGAAATCTCCCCGAAAAGAGCGCGCTTGCGGGAACACCGCGTTCTCGCGACGAAAACGCCTCGTTTTCGAGCTCGCCCGATTCTGCAAAAAAAAACGCGCGACAAGCGCAAACGCGTCGGCGGGCATTTCGCGCCCGCCGTCGCCGCCGAATCCGAGCGCCCGCGGCGAGTTATTCACAGGCTGCACGCTTTGGGAGCGGGGCGTCCGCGTCTCCGCCGCGGGAACGAAGACTGGAATGCCTTCGCCCGAGCGTTTTGGGGACACGATCTGACTCCACGCTTCGCTTACCAGTCGTTTGGCGAAATCGGGAAAAAGAATTTCCTTTTAAGAGGCTCTCGACGAAGCGACAGGAATGTCGCCTCCCCGGAAGAGCCGCGAGAGCCAACGGCGCACGGGAACGTCGTAGAGCCGGAGCGCGAGCCACGCCAGCGCGATGCAGCCGAAATACAGCGCGAGCGCGCCGGGAAGCGACTGCGCGAAGGTGAGGTTTTCGTTCTTCACCCACGCGAAATAAAGGTAGATGAACGGGTAGTGCACGATGTAAAGCGGGTAGGAGATGTCGCCCAGGAAGGTGCACACGCGCGCGGTCGCCCTGCCGCCCGCCTTGCCCGAGGCGCCGAGCCACACGATCAGCGGGAACGCGACGACGCAGCACAGCACGTCGTAGAGCCCGTTCTGCCACGGCGCCGCCTCCCCGCCGACGCGCGGGAACGCCGCGAGCGCGACGAACGCCACCGCGCCGACCCAGAACGCGACTCCGCCGCGCACGCGCAACGGACGGAAAATCCGCGCAATCAGCAGCCCCGCCGAAAACGAGAACGCGAGCCGCAGGAAGCCGCCCGCGAGATTGTTCGGCGTCATCGCGAAGCCGACGCAGACGTCGCCCGGCGCCGTTTCCGCGAGCCCGAACCACGGCGCCGTCAGCGCGAACGCCGCGAGCCCGATTCCCGCCGCGACGGTCAGCGCCGCAAGCGCGAGCGTCGGCAGCCGCCGCACGACGAGCGCGTAGAGCACGTTGCCGACGTATTCGAAGAGCAGCGACCACGTCGGGCCGTTCAGCGGATACATTTCAGTCACGCCGCGGATTTCCGTTCCCGTGCCCGCGGGGATCATCAGCGCGTTCATCAGCGTCGCGACGAGCAGCGCGGCGACGGAAATCTTCGAGACGTCCCAGAACTCGCAGCCCTGCGTGTAGAACATCGCCCCGCCGATGAGCGCGCCGAGCACGACGAGCGGCTGCAGCCGGATCAGGCGGCGCCTGAAGAACCCGCCGACGCTCAGCGTTCCCGCGCGCAGGCGCTCGTCATACGCATAGCCGACGACGAAGCCCGACAGGATGAAGAAAAAGTCCACCGCGAGGTAGCCGTGATTGACGCGCTGGTCGAAATGGCTCGTCGCGAACGCTTCGAAAATGTGAAACCAGACGACGGTGAGCGCCGCGACGCCGCGCAGCCCGTCGAGCAGCGCGTAGTGCGGTTTCGTGTCCGCGAACGCCGCCGCGGAAGTTTCGGGAAGGGGATTTTTCATGCGTTCACCTTAACCCGCGCCGCGTCCGCCTTACAAACGAAAGTTTGATAAAGAAGAGCTTAAAGCTTAAAGGGAAGTTTGCGCGGGCAGATTCCGAGGGCAAGCGGGACGCTCGCCCTCCTTTTCGTTCCCGCGACGCCGAATGAAAAAACTCTTTTTCCGCTTCTGTTCCTTCCCGGTTCAAAAAATTCGGCGGCGCGGTTTTCTTCGCGTGCTTTGCGTTTGAAATTGCGCCGTTCCCGCGAAAGGGGCAAAATCGTCGGTACTTATGAGCAAAACAGTTCTACTCGTCATCCGAGACGGTTGGGGAGCCAACCACCACAAGGAACAGGACAAATACAACGCGCTGAAAATCGCGGACATCCCGTTCTCGAACAAACTTTCCGCCGAATGGCCGCGCACGGAAGTCGCCGCGCACGGTCCCGCGGTCGGGCTGCCCGAAGGCATCATGGGCAATTCCGAAGTCGGGCACCAGAACATCGGCGCCGGGCGCATCGTTCCGCAGGAAATCATGCGCATCGACCTCGGTCTCACCGACGAAGGCATGAAGAACAACGCCGTGCTTCAGGCCGCGTTCGGGAACGTCGTCAAGACCGGCGGCGCGCTTCACCTGATGGGGCTCGCGAGCGCCGCCGGCGTGCACTCGACGCTCCCGCACCTCTACGGGCTCATCCGCGGCGCGAAGGCGGCGGGCGTGAAGAACGTCTGCATCCACGCGTTCATGGACGGCCGCGACTCTCCGCCGACCTCGGGCGTCGGATTCATCAAGGAAATCGAGGACAAGTGCGCCGAAATCGGGCTCGGCAAAATCGCCACCGTCGCCGGGCGCTTCTGGGCGATGGACCGCGACAACCGCTGGAACCGCGTCGAAAAGGCGTACCGATGCCTCATCGGCGAAGACGCGCTGACCGCCGAGTCCGCGACCGCCGCCGTCGAATGGTATTACAAGAATCCGTCCTCGGATTCCGAACAGGGCGACGAGTTCGTGCTCCCGACCCGCATCGTCAAGGACGGCGCTCCCGTGGGGAAAATCGCCGACGGCGACAGCGTCATCTTCTTCAATTTCCGCGGCGACCGCCCGCGCGAGCTCACGCACGCGTTCATCGACGATTCGTTCGACGGCTTCGCGCGCGCGAAGAAGCTCGACATCTACTACGCCACGATGACGGAATACCAGAAGGGCCTCTGCCCGAACGTCGTGTTCCCGAAGCCCGCGCCGATGGTCAACATCCTCGGCGACTGGATCGCGAAGCAGGGGCTGAAGCAGTTCCGCACGGCGGAAACGGAAAAGTTCCCGCACGTCACGTTCTTCTTCAACGACTACCGCGACGAGCCGTTCCCGGGCGAAGAGCGCGGGCTCATTCCCTCGCCCAAGGAAGTCTCCACCTACGACCAGAAGCCGGAAATGTCCGCCGAGGGCGTGTGCCAATCGACAATCGACGCGCTGCGCAGCGGCAAGTACGCGCTCATCGTCACCAACTTCGCGAACCCCGACATGGTCGGCCACACGGGCAAGCAGCCTGCGATCATCAAGGCGGTCGAAACCGTGGACAAGTGCCTCGAGCGCATCTGCGCCGTCGCCGACGAGTGCGGCGTGGACATGCTCGTCACCGCCGACCACGGGAACGTCGATGAAATGTACGACGAGGCCACGCACGGCCCGCACACGCAGCACACGCTCAACCCCGTCGAAGTCGTGCTCTACGGCAAGGGCGTGAAGGACGTGAAGCTGCGCCAAAACGGCGGCGCGCTCGGCGACATCGCCCCGACGCTGCTCGACATGATGGGCCTGCCCACGCCTCCGGAGATGACCGGCAAGTCGCTCATCGTGAAGGGGTAAGGATTAAAGATTAAGGTTTAGAGAGGGCGTTCCCGCGGTTTTTTCGCGGGAACGCTTTTTTTGTTCAAGAAGCGCGGCGGGAAGGCCGTCGCTCCGCCGCGTCTCCGGGAGCGCGGGGGAAAAAAAGCGTTCCCGGGGCAGCTCCGCGGGAACGCTCTTCTTTGAGCTTCGGGCTCTTACTTGTTGATGTCGCCGATCATCTTTCCGCCGAAGACGGCCGTGTCGCCGAGCTGTTCTTCGATGCGGATGAGCTGATTGTACTTGGCGATGCGGTCGGAGCGGCTCATCGAACCGGTCTTGATCTGACCCGCGTTCGTCGCGACCGCGATGTCCGCGATCGTGGAGTCTTCCGTTTCGCCGGAGCGGTGCGAGATGACCGCCGTGTAGCGGTTGAACTGCGCCATTTCGACGGCGTCGAGCGTTTCCGTGAGGGAGCCGATCTGGTTGACCTTGACGAGGATCGAGTTCGCGACGCCGAGCTGGATGCCCTTCTTGAGGAACGTCGTGTTCGTGACGAAGAGGTCGTCGCCGACGAGCTGCGTCTTGGAGCCGAGCTTGTCCGTGAGCTTCTTCCACGTTTCCCAGTCGCCTTCCGCGCAGCCGTCTTCGATCGAGATGATCGGGTAGCTGGAGCAGAGGTCGGCGAGGAAGTCGACCATCTGGTCGCCCGAGAGCTTGCGGCCGTCGGACTTCTTGAAGATGTACTGCTTGGTCTTCGTGTCGTAGAACTCGGAGGAGGCGACGTCGAGCGCGATGCAGATGTCCTTGCCGAACTTGTAGCCCGCGTTCTTGACCGCAGCGGCGATCGTGTCGAGCGCGTCTTCGACGGAGTTCAGGCGCGGGGCGAAGCCGCCTTCGTCGCCGACCGCCGTGTCGAGTCCGCGTTTCTTGAGGACGCTCTTGAGCGCGTGGAACGTTTCAGCGCCCATCTGGACCGCCTGGCGGATGCTCTTGGCGCCGACCGGCATGATCATGAATTCCTGGAAGTCGATCGGAGCGTCGGAGTGCGCGCCGCCGTTGATGATGTTCATCATCGGGACCGGGAGCACCTTCGCGTTCGGGCCGCCGAGGTACTTGTAGAGCGGCTGGCCGCACGCTTCCGCCGCCGCCTTCGCGACCGCGAGGGAGACGCCGAGAACGGCGTTCGCGCCGAGCTTGGACTTCGTCTTCGTGCCGTCGAGCGCGAGCATCGCGGCGTCGACCGCCGGCTGATCGAGCGCGTCGAAACCGACGAGTTCCGGAGCGATGATTTCATTCACGTTCGCGACGGCCTTGAGCACGCCCTTGCCGCCGAAACGCTTCTTGGGATCGACGCCCTTCGCGAACTGCTTCGCGGGAACGCCGCCGTCGCGGAGTTCGAGGGCTTCGTTCACGCCCGTGGAAGCTCCCGAAGGAACCGCCGCGCGACCGATGGCGCCGCAGGAGAGTTCGACGTCGACTTCGACCGTCGGGTTACCGCGAGAATCGATGATTTCGCGACCTTTGATGTCAATGATGGTGGACATAATTTTTTGTGGTTGAAAAAAAGGTTTTGCGCGTGAAAAGGAGTTTGAATGTTCCGCGAGAATAAATTTCGCTTCCGCGGAAATCAAGCGGGAACGCGCCCGGAAGCGCGGAATTTCGCGGCGCGGGAGCGGCGGCTCATTTTTTCGGGTCGAACGCGTCGCGCAGGGCGTCGCCGAAAAGATTCAGCGCGAAGAGCGTTCCCGCGAAGAAGAGTCCGGGGAAAATCAGCAGCCACGGATAGTCCGCCATCGAGTCCGCGCCTTCCTTGATCATGAGCCCCCACGACGTCATCGGCGGCTTCACGCCCAGCCCGAGAAAGCTGATGAAGGCCTCGAGCAGCATCACGCCCGGCACCGTCAGCGTCGCGTACACGATCACCGTGCCGAGGACGTTGGGCAGCAGGTGGCGCGTCATGATCTTCGTCGTGGTCTGGCCCATGCAGACGGCGGCCTCGACGAAGGCCTGCGTGCGCAGCTCGCGCACCTGGTTGCGGACGATGCGCGCCATGGTCAGCCACGAGATCGCGCCGATCGCCACGTAGATCAGCCACATCTCCTGCCCGAAGACGACCGTGAGCAGAATCACGAACAGCGTGAACGGCAGCGCGTAAAGCGCGTCCACGACGCGCATCATCAGCGAGTCGCGCGCACCGCCGACGTAGCCCGCCGCCATGCCGTAGGCGACGCCGATGACGCACGAGACGAACGTCGCGATCAGCCCGACGCGCAGCGAGACGCTCCCGCCGTAGAGCAGCCGCGAAAGCACGTCGCGCCCGAGCGTGTCCGTGCCGAGCCAATGCTCCGCGGACGGTCCCGCCGGTCCGAGCGCGAGATCCTGCGCCTCGAACGGGAACGGCGCGATCCACGGCGCGCACGCGCACGCGAGCGTCATCGCCGCGGCGAAGACGCCCGCCGCCACGCCCGCGCGGTTCGCGAAGAAGCGCTCGCGGGAACGCTTCCACGGCGAGACCGGAGCGCCCGCGAAACGCGCGTCCGAAACGGCGCCGTTCTGTTTTTCCGTTTTCACTCTGGCGCGCGATTATCGCGCGTCGCCCCGTCTTTCGCGAGCGAGAAAAAAGGCTTTTCGCGGACGAAGTTTCCGGAGGCGCGGCGCGCCGGAGGACGGAGGTCCGGAAAACATATGCGGATTTCAACGACGTTTTAGGGCGGCGCGCCGCCGCGAAATTTCATGAAGTTCTAACGTTCCCGCAACACGCCCCGAACACGCGTCGCGTAAGCTCTGCGGCACAATCATTCATAACCCATGAAAAACAAAATGAACATCCAGACGTTAATCACGGCTTCGGCGCTCCTCGCGGGCGTCGCGACCGTCCAGGCCGCCGCCGAAGCTCCCGCGCAGGGCGTTCCCGCGAAGGCCGCCGACGAGGGAATCACGATCAGGCTTCCCGACCTGAAGAAGGCCGCCGAGAACGCGAAGATCAAAGTCTCCGGCTACGCGCAGGCGCAGTACATCTACGCCGACAGCAAGAACAACAATCACAACGCGAACTCGGGCTTCGACATCCGCCGCGCGGCGATTTCCGTCAAGGGCGAGCTCACCGACGACTGGTCCGCGGAGGTCGGCTTCGAAATCGACAGCGGCGACAAGGGCGGCAAGCTCGGCGCGGAAAACAGCACGATCTTCGTCGACAAGGCGATCATCTCCTACAAGACGGACTTCGGCAAGCTGACCGCCGGCTATCAGAAACCCGCCTTCGTCATGGAAGAATACCAGTCCTCCAAGACGCAGCTCTGCATCGAGCAGTCGATCGCCACGGCGTACTTCACGAACCTCGCGGGCGGCTCGCTCGCCGGGCGCCACGGCGGCGTGTGGTGGGACGGCAAGGTCTCCGGCCTCAAATACGGCGTCGCGATCACCAACCAGTACAAGGAGGACATGAACAAGGACCAGAACGACGGCGTCGCCTTCTACGGCAACCTCGGCTACGAGTTCAAGAACGATTCGCTGAAGATCGAAGTCGGCGTGAACGGCGTCTACAATCCCGGCAACGACGACGAGGACGCCGCGGTCGCCGGACTCGCGGGCGCGGTCTACGGGCTTGAGCCCTTCGCGAAGATTTCCTCGGGCGGCTTCCAGGCGATCGTCGACGGGCTTTACGCGGACGGCGACGACGACGTCATGAAGGACTCCGTGTTCGGCGTGAACGGCACGCTCGCCTATCGCTTCGAAAGCGGGATCGAGCCGGTCGTGCGCGTCTCCTACCTCGACGCGGGCGACAACAAGAACATCGACCCGAGCAAGCTGAAGTTCGTCCCGACCGACGGTTCGAAGGACTACGATTCCGCCTGCGGCGTGTACGTCGGCGCGAACTTCTACGCGAACAAGTACATCAAGATTTCCGCCGGCTACGAATACACGAAATTCGACGGCGGCGCCCGCAGCGAAGACGTGAACGCGTTCCGTCTCCAGCTCCAGGCCTCCTTCTGAGAACGCCCGACTCGGAAAGACGAAAAGAAAAAAGCGTTCCCGCGGGAAATCCCTGCGGGAACGCTTTTTCGTCCGCGGCGGCGGCGGAGAAGCGGCGGCTTACTGCTCGCCGAAGTTGACGATGTTGTCCGCGCGCGCGTCGGAGAAATAGTAGTCCGAGCCGTCGGGATTGAGCTCCGGCATGCCCGTCTTCTCCATGTCGCCGGCGAAGTAGTCTTCGTCCTCGACGGGCTCGTTGTATTCCGGACCGGCGGAAATCAGCAGGAACGTCGTGCCGTTCCAGTCCTTGCCGGGCTTGCCGCCGGAAATGTAGTTGTAGCGGTAGCACCACGGATTGTCCCACGGATCGAGAATCTGCGTCGCGTTCTCGACGCTGTTGTCGTCGAGCGTGAAGTCCGCCAGGCTCAGGAACGGCCGCTTCTCCGCGCCGGAACGCCCGTCCGTGTAGTCGATCACCTGCATCTGCCCTTTGCGGCGGACGAGGATCTTGTCGCCGCGGAGGGAATCGACGAGCAGCTGCCGCCATTCGGTTTCGGAGCCCTCGCCTTCCGCCATCGGAAATTCGCCGTAAGTGTCCTTGAACTGGCTCAGCGCGAGCGTGAGCTTGTCGCGCTGCGTCTTCGCGTTCGCCGTCAGAATCGCGGTCTGCACGGGACCGAGCAGCCCGACCGTGACGGAGGCGAGCACGGCGATGACGGCGACGACGACGAGCACTTCCACGAGCGTGAAGGCGGAACGTTTTCTTGGGGCGGAGAATGAAGTTTTCATGCCCGCGAGACTAATCCCTTTTTCCGCGCGCGAAAAGCAGAAACTCGGCGCGCGCGGGAACGCCACCGGGAAATAGGGATTTGCGTTCCCGCGCGGGATCGGAGAGAATGCTTTCGTGTCCAGACCTCCGTTCACCGTTTCCGCGAAAGCGGTCAATCTGATCGCCGAAATCGCCGGTCGGCTCGGGCGCCGCGCCGAGCGCGCCGACCGGACGGAGTCTCTGCGTTTGCGCAAGGCGAACCGCATCCGCACGATCTGCGCCTCGCTCGCGATCGAGGGCAACACGCTCACGGAAAGCCAGGTCAGCGCCGTTTTCGAAGGCAGGCGCGTCGTCGCGCCGCCGCGGCAGATCCTCGAAGTCAGAAACGCGATCCGCGCCTACGAACTTTTCCCGACGCTCGATCCGTTTTCCGCGGACGATCTGCTCAAGGCGCACGGCGTGATGATGGAGGCGCTGACGGACGACGCGGGCACGTTCCGCCGCGGGAACGTCGGCGTGTTCGCGGGAACGCGCGCGGTGCACGTCGCGCCTCCGGCGGACCGCGTGCCGTTTCTCGTCGAAGACCTTTTCCGCTGGCTCCGGACGTCCGTCGATCACCTGCTCGTCCGCACCTGCGTCTTTCACTACGAGCTCGAATTCATTCACCCGTTCAGCGACGGGAACGGCCGCATGGGGCGGCTCTGGCAGTCGCTGATCCTCGGTCTGCAGGATCCGGTCTTCGAGCAGCTGCCGGTCGAAAATCTGGTGTACGCGCGGCAGAGCGATTATTACGACGCGATCAACCGCAGTACGGAAGGCGGCGACAGCGGGCCGTTCATCGATTTCATGCTCGGCGAAATCGCCGCCGCGCTGAACGCCGGGGAATTCCGCCCGTCCGTCGTTTCCGAAAGCACCGCGGAATACGCGGCGAATGTCGGTGCAAACGTCGGAGAAAATGTCGGTGCAACCGAACGCCGCGTTCTGGCGATTCTCGCGGCGGACAAATACGCCACCGCGAAAAAAATCGCAGCCGAGCTCGGGAAAACTCAGCGGCAGGCGGAACGCGTTCTGAAAAAGCTCCGGGAAAAGGAGCTCATCCGCCGAATCGGTCCGGACAAGACCGGCTTCTGGGAAGTCCGCGGGAACGCCGCGCGAACTTTCTGAAACGCTTTCGGCGATGCCGGGCGCAAAGCGCCTTCACGGCTCCGCGCCTCGTCGCTCCGCCGGTCTTTCGTCTTCGAAAAATTTTGCTTTCCGCGGCGGGCGCGGGAGCATTGAATAGCGCCATGAAAATTTCTTTGCCCGTGCTCGCGCTCGCGTCGTCGATTTTCTGCGGAACCGCGGTTTCGCTTCCCGCGGCGGAAGAGCACGCAGCGCTTCCCGTGGATTGGCCGGGAACGGAAATCTTCTCCGGAAAAACGGAGTTTTCGGCGGACGGCGACGCCGCGGCGCTCGGGAACGGCGTCGTCTCGCTGAGCGTCGCCGACGGGAACGCGGTCTTCGATCTCGCGGGGACGAAAATCGCGCTCGCGGACGTCTGTTCGCTCGAAATCACCGACGCCGCCGGCAAAAAGACGACGGTGAAATTTTCGCGCGTCACGCCTTTTTCCGCCGTGGAATACGCGCCGCCGAGCCGCCCCGTCCGCCGCGCGGACAGCCTCGGCGAAGACGGCGCGGCGCTCGAGGCGCGCTTCGAAAACGCGGAGACGGGGCTGGAGCTCCGCTGGCGGATCGCGCTCCGCGGGAACGCGCCTTACTTCACGCAGCGCTTCGCGATTTCCCGGGGCGAAGCCGCGCGCGCGTCCGCCGGCGCCGCGGAAACGCGCGTCCGCGTCACGGGCATCCGTCTCGGCGAGTTCCGCGTTCCCGACGCGGACGCGGTCGCGGCGGTCGGCAAGGTCGTCGGCTCTCCGGTCGCGCTTGCGGACGACGTGCTCTGCGGCGCGGAGTTTCCGAATTTCCGCTTCGAGAAGACGGACGCGGGAACGGTCGCGATCGTCGTTCCCTGCGATTTCGACGCGGCCGCGGCGGAAACGCCGACGACGCTCTCGTCCATGCTCGGATTTTTCCCGAAGGAGCAGCGCAGGCGCGCGTTCAATTTTTACCTCGAACGGGAACGCGCCGCGCCCTCGCGCCCGTTTCTGGTCTACGACGGCTGGTACGACCTGGAGCTCTCGCCCAGCGCGGAAAAAATCGGCGAGACCATCGACGCCTACGGCGACGCGCTCGTGAAACGGCGCGAAATCGCGATCGGCGCCTTCGTGCTCGACGACGGTTGGGACGACCCCGAGCGCGAGCTCTGGGCGCCCGCGGCGGACAAATTTCCCGAAGGCCTGAGCGGGCTCGCGAAAAAGGCGGCGGAATTCGGCGCGGGATTCGGCATCTGGATTTCGCCGACGGGCGGCTGCTTCGGCGTTCCCGAGCGGCTGAAGTCCTGCAAGAAGCTCGGCGGCATCGCCGAAGACGCCTACGCGTTCGACCTCGCCGACCCGCTCTACGAAAAATGGTTCTTCGAAAAATGCCGTTCGCTCGTGCTCGACGACGGCGTGACCTACTTCAAGTGGGACCGCATCGGCGAGGACGCGCCGCAGCACTTTCTGCGCCTGATCGACGTCGCCGACAGGCTTCGCGAAATCCGTCCCGAGCTCTTCATCAACGCGACGGTCGGCTCCTGGCCGTCGCCGTTCTGGCTGAATCACGTGGATTCGACCTGGCGCGGCGGCGCGGACATCGCGTTTCAGAACTCCGGCATCGGCGACGCGCGCGACCGCTGGATTTCCTTCCGCGACTTCGAGCTGATCGAAAACGTCTGCTCCCGCGCCCCGCTCTACCCGATCGGCTCCGTCATGCACCACGGCATCGTGCTCGGCACACACTACCAGGGCGCCACCTGCGCCGAAGCCGGCAACGACCTGAGGCGCGAGATTTTTTCCTACTTCGCGCTCGGCCCCAATCTGCGGGAACTCTACCTGGACTTCCGCATGCTCGACGACGATCCCGCGAAATCGCGCGAATGGGCGCTCGAACACGTCCAAAGCCCGCGCAACGACGCGAAGAAAAACGCGCGGGCGCGCGAAGCCGTCGCGCAGGCGACGTGGATTCCCGGCGGCGCCGTCTGGAACGCGATCGCGCGCGCGTCCGTCTGGGCGCGGGAAAACGCCGCCGTGCTCGCCGACATGCATTGGGTCGCCGGCAAGCCGTGTTACCCGCCCGCGCCCTACGCCTTCGCCGGCTGGCACCGCGGGAACGGCGTCGTCTATCTGCGCAACGCCTCCGACAAGCCAGCGCAGATCTCCTTTTCGCTCGAGGACGCGTTCGAGCTGCCGCCGACCGAACCCGCCGACGCGCGCTATTCGATCGCGGACGTCTACGTTTACGGCGCGGCGGGCTCGACGGCTCCGGCCTACTCCGTTCCCGCCTCCGCCAAGATGACGTTCCGCATGAACCCGCTCGGAATCCGCATCCTTCAGGCCGCCCGCCGCTGATCGGACCGAAAAATTCACTTTCATTCAACCGGAATCATCATGGAACTCATAGACGGAAATCTGATCGCGAAGCAGGTGCTCGCCGAGTTGAAGGCGGAAGTCGCGGAACTCTCCGCGCGCGGCGTCGTGCCGCACATCGTCGTGATGCGCGTCGGGAACGATCCCGCGAGCGTCTCCTACGTGAACAAAAAGGAGAAGACCGCCCGCGAACTCGGCATGAAGAGCACCGTGAAGCTCTTTCCCGAGACCGTTTCCCAGGCGGAGCTCGAGGCGGAAATCGACGCGCTGAACGCCGACTCGACCGTGCACGGCGTGCTCGTGCAGGCGCCGCTCCCGCCGCACGTCGACGCGACCGCGATCTTCAACCGCGTTTCGCCGGAAAAGGACGTGGACGGATTTTCGACGACGAACGTCGGCCGCCTCGTGCAGGAGCTCCCGAACGCGTTCGCGGCGTGCACGCCCGCGGGCATTATCGAGCTGCTCGAACGCTCCGGCGTGAAGACCGCCGGCAGGCACGCCGTCGTCGTCGGGCGCTCGCTCATCGTCGGCAAACCCGCCTCGCTGCTGCTGCTTTCCAAGAAGTCGAACGCGACCGTCACCGTCTGCCACTCGCGCACGGCGGACCTGCCCGCGGTCGCGCGGCAGGCGGACATTCTCGTCGCGGCGATCGGCAGGCCGAAATTCGTCACGGCGGACATGGTGAAGCCCGGCGCGGTCGTCATCGACGTGGGCATCAACCGCGTTCCCGACGCGACGAAGAAAAGCGGATTCCGCCTCGTCGGCGACGTCGATTTCGAGAACGTCGCGCCGAAATGCTCGCTCATCACGCCCGTTCCCGGCGGCGTCGGCCCGATGACCGTCGCGATGCTGATGAAGAACACTCTCGCCGCGGCGCGCCGCGCGCTGAACGGGGAATGACGCACGGCGCCGTTCGATTCACCGTAGTCGGTCATCAGTCATCCGTCATTCACTAAAAAATGCTTCCTCCGCCGCTTCCGAACGAGACTTCCGCCGACGCGCAGCTTCCTCCGCCGGCGCCGCTGTTCCCGCGCACGCTCGCGTTTCTGGCGGACGCGGCGCTCGCCCTGCTCTTCGGCGTGCTGGCGACGCGGCTGCTCGTTCCCGTCTTCGCGGCGGACACGTTTCCGGTCTTCGTCGAAACGCTCGAAGAAATCGCGCACGACTACCGCGAAACGACGCTCTCGCTCGCCGGCGGGAACACGGAAGCCGCCGCGGCGTTTTCGGAACGCGTCGTCGAAAGAGCCTCCCGCCCGGAAGTCGCCGACGCGCAGCTTTTCCTCTCGCTCACGCTCACGCTGACGGCGCTCGCGTATTTCACGCTTTCGGAAACGCTGACGCGCGGCGCCTCGATCGGCAAAAAGATCTTCCGCCTGCGCGTCGTCTCGACGGTCACGGGCGAGCCGCCGAACGTGCTCCAAAGCCTTTCGCGCTCGATCTGGCGCGCCTGCGCCGTCGCGCCCGCGGGGCTGCTGGTGACGCTTCTCGTCCTCGTCGACGCGCACGTGCCGTTCTTCGCTTTCCGCCGCCGCGCCTGGCACGACCGCCTCGCCCGCACGGAAGTCGTCGACGCGCGAAACCGCGGGAACGGCCGCGACGCCTGAGCGCGTTCCCGCAGGGGGCGCAAAAAAAACTCCGTCCGGAAAAGGGACGGAGTTTTTTCGCTTCTCGGAAACGCGGGCTCAGCCCTTGATTTCCTTGTGAAGCGTGCGGCGGCGAAGGCTCGGATTGTATTTCATCTTCTCGACCTTCGTCTGCATCGTCTTCTTGTTGCGCGTCGTCATGTAGCGCGAAGGATTCTTGCCCTCTTTGCGGGCTTCAGTGCATTCGATAATAACGGTTTCTCGTGGCATGATGTTATGTTCCTAAAAGTTTTTGAATGTGAAGCGGAATAATGGATTTTCGCGCGGGAACGCGCAAGCAGAAATTTCGCCGCCTCACATTCTGAAGTCTTCGCCGAGATAGAATTTCCGCGCCTCCTCGTCGTTGACGATGACGTCGGACGAGCCCTCGATGAAGACCTTGCCCTGATGAATCAGATACGCGCGGTCCACGATCGAAAGCGTCTCGCGCACGTTGTGGTCGGTAATGAGCACGCCGATGCCCTTGTTCTTGAGCTCGATGACGATTTTCTGCACCTCCGCGACGGAGATGGGATCGACGCCGCTGAACGGCTCGTCGAGCAGCATGAAGCGCGGCTTCGTCGCGAGCGCGCGCGCGATTTCGAGGCGCCGCCGCTCCCCGCCCGAAAGCGTGTAGGCGGGCTGTTTCGCGAGGCGCATCAGGCCGAGATCCTCGAGCTGCGCCTCGCAGTAGGCTTTGCGTTCCCGCGCGGGAATGCGCATCGTCTCGACGACGCCCATCACGTTGTCCCACACGGAAAGCTTGCGGAAGATCGACGCATCCTGCGGCAGATAGCCGAGCCCGCAGCGCGCGCGCTGCCACATCGGCATCGCCGTGATGTCGCAGCCGTCGAGCAGCACCTTGCCGCGCGTCGCGGGAACGAGCCCCACGACCATGTAGAACGTCGTCGTCTTGCCGGCACCGTTCGGACCGAGCAGCCCGACCACTTCGCCGGACTTCAGGCTCAGGCTCACGTCGTGCACGACTTCGCGCTTGCCGTAAACTTTCGCGAGGCTGCGCGTCTCGACGACGCCGGGCGGCGTTCCCGAAGCCGTCTGCGCGGCGGCGGGAGAAGGGGCGGTGGCGGGAACGGATTCGGTCGGGCTTGTCATGGCGAAACAATTTAAAGATTAAAGCCTGAGGCTTAAAGCTTAAAGCGCGTGCGCGCGCGTCGTCAGCAGGCGAATCCGGGGCGGACGGGAACGGCCTTCAGCAGCGCGTCCGCCTCCGCGTCGCCGCGGAAACGGCCGTTCGCGGCGTCCCATTCGAGGCGACGGCCGAGCCGCTGCGCGATCACGCCGAGCAGCACGATCTCCGTCAGCGGCGCCGCGTAGTCGAAGCCCGAAACCGTCGGCGCGCCCGTGCGGATGCCTTCGATCCAGTTGCGGTAGATGTTCCCGCGGACGCGCGGATATTTCCTCGGCGGCGGATTCGCGCGCACGGCGGCCTCGTCGCGCAGCAGCCGCAGCGTCTCGCCCGACGCGCCGAGCAGCATCGTGTTCGCGCTCCCGTAAAAGACGCTGCCGCCGATGCCGTTCGGGAAAGCGACTCCCGCCGGCAGCCCGGCCGGGCGCGGCGGCACCTGAGAGCCGTCGAACCAGACGATCTTCAGCGGGCCGCGCGACGCGTTCCCGGGGAAAACGTAAGTGATTTTCGACGACGTCGGAAACGCGAGCGGCGTGCCGCCGACGGACTCCGCCTCGATGCTCTCCGGCGCGCCGAGGCCGAAAATGTAATACGCGGGATTGAGCACGTGCTGCGCCATGTCGCCGAGCGCGCCGGTGCCGAAATCCGTCCAGCCGCGCCAGTTGAACGGCGCGATCGCCTTGGAATACGGGCGTTCCCGCGAGGCGCCCAGCCAGAGATTCCAGTCCAGCGCCGCGGGACACGGGTCCGCCGCCGGCTCCTCCGCCATGCCCTGCGGCCAGACCGGGCGGTTCGTCCAGGCGTGAATTTCGCGGACCTCGCCGAGAATCCCCGCCTCGTACCACTCCCGCGCGAGCCGGACGTGCTGCGACGCCGCGCCCTGATTCCCCGCCTGCGTGACGACGCCCGCCTCGCGCGACGCGAGTGTGAGCCGCCGCACCTGGTCGATCGTGCGGCAGAGCGGTTTTTCGACGAAAACGTGCTTCCCGCGCGAAACCGCCTCCATCGCCACGGCGAAATGCGAATGGTCGGGCGTCGCGACGACGGCGCCGTCGATGCGTTCCCGCGCGCGGTCGAAGACCGTGCGGTAGTCAGCGAACGCCTCCGGCTCCGGCATTCCGGCTTCGCGCACGATTTTTTTCGCGCGTGCGCAGCGGCGGGAATCCGGATCGCAGACCGCGACCGCGCGCACGCCCTTTACGTGCAGCAGCGCCTCCAGGTCCGCCATGCCCATGCCGCCGAGGCCAAAGAACGCGAGATTGACCGTACCCGCGTCTTCGCGCGTCTTCGCGGCGTCCGCCGGCGCGTCCGCGTCGTTTCCGAAGAAACCGCGGCAGCCGCCCAAAAACAACGTTCCCGCCGCCAGAGCGCCGAGTTTCAAAAATTCGCGTCGAGTCTGCATGCCGCTATTCTGCGCCCTGCGCCCCGCCCTTGTCCAAGATATTTTTTCCGGGTCCGCGCGGAACGAAAATCAGCGCAAAGATTTCCTCGAAACGGCGGGGCAAAACGCCTATGCTCGCGGCATGATTTTACTCAACTTTTTCGCGCAGGCGGCGCAGGCTTCGAGCGAACTCGCGTGCGACGTCCCGACCTGGGCCTGGCTCGTCTTCGGCGTCTTCATCGTCGGCATGCTCGCGTTGGATCTGGGCGTCTTTCACCGCAGCGACAAGGCGGTGCCCTTCAAGGACGCCGTGCTGTGGAGTCTGATCTGGGTCGGGCTCGCGGCGGCGGCGTGCGCGCTCGTCGGCGTCTGGCACGGGAGCGCGGTCGCGGAGCTCTTCGCGGCGGGCTACCTGCTCGAACTCTCGCTCAGCGTGGACAATCTGTTCGTGTTCCTGCTGATCTTCTCGTTCTTCAAGGTGCCGGACAAATACATGCACCGCGTGCTCTTCTGGGGCATCATCGGCGCGGTGATCTTCCGCGCGCTCTTCATCTTCGGCGGCGTCGCGCTGGTGACGAAGTTCTCGTGGATGATGTATCTCTTCGGCGCGCTGCTGGTCTACACCGGCGCGAAGATGTTCTTTCCGGAAAAGAAGGACGAGGACCTTTCGAGCAATCCGATCGTGCGCGCCGCGACGAAGACGGGGCGTTTTTCCAAGGAGCTCCACGGGCACTCGTTCTTCTTTCTGAAGGACGGCGCGGTCTTCGCGACGCCGCTTTTTCTGGTGCTTCTCGTGATCGAGCTTTCGGACGTGATGTTCGCGGTGGACAGCGTTCCCGCGATTCTCGGCGTCATTCCCAAGAACGCCGACCCGGAGATGAAGATGTTTCTCGCGTTCACGTCGAACATCTTCGCGATTCTCGGGCTGCGCTCGTTCTTCTTCGCGCTTTCGGGCTTCATGAAGATGCTGCGCTTCCTGCGCTTCGGGCTCGGCGTGATTCTCGTCTTCATCGGCGTGAAGCTCTTTCTCGCCGAGCTCGACTGGTGGCACCCGAGCACGCAGCTCTCGCTCGCGGTGCTCTTCTGCGTGCTGACGGCGTCCGTGCTCGCCTCCGTCTTCGCGCCGAAGAAAAAGGAAAGCGCCGCCGAAGCCGCGGAGACGGAGGCGCTCCCGCCGAAGGAAGGCGATGTTCCCGCGGAGGCTTCTCCCGACGCGGAACGCCCGTGGATCGGCGTCGATCTGGACGGCACGCTCGCCGCCTACGACGGCTGGCGCGGATTCGACCACGTCGGCAGACCCGTTCCCGTGATGCTCGCCCGCGTGCGCCACTGGCTCGCGAACGGCTACCGCGTGAAGATCGTGACGGCGCGCGCCTCCGAGCCGGAAAAGGGGATTCCGCCCGTGAAGCGCTGGCTCGCGGAAAACGGCCTGCCCGATCTCGAAGTCACCGACCGCAAGGATTTCGGGATGATCGAGCTCTGGGACGACCGCGCGATCCAGGTCGTGCGCGACAGCGGCCGACCGTTCCTTTCGCTCTATTCCGGCGGTCGCCCGAAAGCGCCCATCCTGCCGGACGAGGCCGACGGCTCCACGTTCCACCTGCTGAAGCCGAAACGCGGCGACGACGCGAAAAAAAATAACGCTTGACGTTTTCGCGCGAAAAGAACAAACTGTCGTCTCAATTTTTCGCCAGAGTAGCTCAGCGGTAGAGCACGGGACTCATAAGCCTATGGTCGGTGGTTCAAATCCACCCTTTGGCACCAATTTTCGGGAGCGTTCCTTCGCGGGAACGCTCCCTTCGTTTCCGCCGCCGCTCATGCGCGCGCGATTTTTCGGAAAAAATTTTCTTGCCTTTGCGCGGCGCGGAATGTTTCATTTGAACTTCAACATTTTTTAGCAAGCAATGAAAGCGACAATCATCACGCAGGGGCGCCAGTTCACCGTTTCCGAAGGCGACATCTTTTCCGTCAACCGTTATCCCGAAACGAAGGCGGGCGACACGGTCACCGTCGACAAGGTCATCTTCGCGGGCGAAGGCGCGGACGCCAAAATCGGCACGCCGGTCATCGAAGGCGCGAAAGTCACGCTGAAGATCCTCGAAAACAAGCGCGGCGAAAAGATCACGATCTTCAAAATGCGTCGCCGCAAGAGCTACTACCGCCGCCGCGGTCACCGTCAGGAGCTTTCGGTCGTCAAAGTCGAATCGATCGCGCTCTGAACTTTCCTTTAACTGAAAACGATTCACAACCATGGCACATCATAAAGGCGGAGGAACTTCTTCCAACGGACGCGACTCGAACGCGCAGCGTCGAGGCGTGAAACTCTACGGCGGGCAATTCGCCACGGCGGGCAGCATTCTCATGCGCCAGTGCGGCACGAAAATGCGCCCCGGCAAAAACGTCGGTCTCGGCCGCGACTACACGCTCTTCGCGCTCTGCGACGGCACCGTCGTCTGGGACCGCGAACACCGCAAGGTTTCCGTCGCTCCGATCGAAGCGAAATAATTTCGCGAATCATTCGTCAAAAAGAGAATCGCCTTCCCGCGGTTCTCTTTTTTTTGCGTCCGCGCGCGGCGGCGTTCCCGCATATCGACGCCGCGAAAGCGCGCGAAAAAAACGCATTCCCGCGCGGATTCGGCGGGAACGCGTTTTCGTCCGGAACGCGGGAAAGCGCTCAGTCTTCCGAGGCTTCCGGAGCCTCCGCTTCGGCGGGAGCGAGAGCGGCCTCTTCCTCCGGTTCTTCGTCCTTCGGCTCGGGCAGGAGCGAGAGCTTCGAAGGCGCCTGCGCCTCCTTCGGCTGCGGGAAGATCTCGTAGGTCAGCAGCTTTTCGATCGGCACATTCATGCCGACGGACATGCCGTTGAACTCCTCTTCGTCGGGAACGAGCATGCAGAGATTCCGCTGCTTCCTGGCGGTCGCTTCGTCCTCGTCTTCGGCGGGAACGCGCGCCACCTCAATGTAATTGAGCCTAGGCGACTTGCGGGTCACGTTGACCGTGCGCTTCTGAATCTTGCCGGTCGTGAAATAGGTCTTCCCGCCGACGGAAATCTTTTTGACGAGCTCGTATTTTTCGTCGGGCAGCAAATCCTGCTGCTTCACGCGAAGGTGTTCGATCTTGCCCATGTTCACGGCCTTGACCTCCGCCTTCTTGTCCTCGGAGCCGCGCGGACGGAAGCGCAGGTCCGCGGGAACGTAGAGCGTGTCGCCGCCCTTGAGTTTGAGGCGCAGGCAGAGATTGTTGTCGCGGGCGCGCGCGATGCGGAAGGTGCCGTCCTCGTTCAGCGGGAACGATTCCGCGTCCGCCGCTTCCGCGAAGGCGGTCTTCAGCTCTTCGGCGTATTTTTCGCGCCAGGCGTTCCAAAGCTCTTCGCGCGCGGTGGCAGAATAGTAAATGCGGTTGTCGTCGATGAACTTCTGGAGCTTGTCGAGGAAGATCGGCATGTCCTGCACGCACCAACGCACCGTCGCGGCCTTGGTCGGATTGTCCTTGGGCATGTTCTCGATCTCCTTTTTCAGCTTGGAGGAATTGATCTTGTTCATCAGCTCCCGCGACGGCTTGCGCGTGAGCAGGCGTTCCTTTTCCTCTGGACGATAAAAGCGCCCCTGATTGTCCTGCACCTCGACTTCGCGCGCGAGCCAGCGAGCCCATTCGTCCGGCTTTCCGGCGATGTCGGCGACCGTGACCTGCCCGAGCTGTTCGCGGAGCGAACCGGAATAGCGCGCGACGCCCTTCGGCGAAGGCACCTGCTCGCCGAGCGCCTCGACGACGCGCGCCGCGAGTTCGATGTCCGTCCAAAGCGGGATCTTCGAAAGCGCGAGCAGCCCGATCTGTTCCTGCAGACCTTCCTTAGCCTTGCTGCTCGGCGATTTCTGCGTGAAGAAGATGCGAATTTCCTCCGGCTTTTCGCCTTCGGGAAGCACTTCGGCGAGAACCGGCTCCGCCGAAATCGTTCCCGAAATGAACTCGGCGCGGCTCTTCGGAATGACGACGCGCTTCACGAGTTCCGGGCGCGACGGGCGGCCGGGCTGCGTCTGAAAGCGGAGCTTTTCCACATCGGCGCGGAGCGCGTCGAGCTTCTCGATGTCCGCCGCGGTCGCGCGGATCTGCTTTTTGTATTCTTCGTTGGGCGCGGAATACATTTCCATGATCGGCGCGAGCAGACCGCGGTTCACGCCCGAAAGCTTCACGTTGTTCAGCGTCGCAAAAAGCCCGCCGAAGACGAGCGCGAACGCGCCGACTCCGACGCCGATCTTCACGTATTTTTCGCGGGCGCGCGCGCGCTCGAAAGTCTCGACGGCGGCCTTCGCCTGTTCCGGCGAAAACTTGTCCACGGAAATCGCGTCCGCCAGATCGTAAAGCATCAGCTTGCGGCGGATTTCCGGATCGAGCTTTTCCTCGCGGGCTTCGCGAAGGCGGCGTTCCTCCGCCTCGGATTTGCGGGAAAGGCGGACGCCCGGACGGACGCCAAACACTTCCTTCGCGGGCTTCCATTCGGTGTCGCCGGGAGCGGCGACCATCACGTCGGCGGGCAGCTCGCCGCTCTTGATTTTGGCTTCGAGCTCCGCCTGCGGGAACGGACCCGCGATTTGACCGTCAACAAAAATGGAATACTCTTTCATGGATTTTCCGTGGCTTTCGGGGAATGGGTGAAGGGGAATTTGTATTGGGCGAAATTATGCCCATGCGTCCGAGCGAGGCAAGGAATTTTCCAAGCCGCGGGAACGCGGGCGTCAGTCGCCGACGAGCTGGTCGGCGGGGTCGGTGGCGACGAGGTAGGCGATCGCGGCGACGGCTTCGCGGTAGTCGTATTCCGCGGAGACGGTCGCGGCGCGCGCCTCCGTCAGCGAGACCTGCGCGTCCGTGCGGTCCAGCGACGAGGCCTTGCCGACGTTGAACTGCTCGGTCACGATTTCGAAATTCTCCTGCGCGGCACGTTCGGAGACGAGCGCGACCTCGTACTGTTTTTTCGCGCGCGTGAGCGTGAGCACGGCGGTCGTGATCTTCGAATACAGGTCCTGCTCGTAGGCGGCGACCTTGCTGCGCGCGACGCGGAGCTGCGCGACCGCGTTCTCGATCGCGCGCACGTTGCGCCCGCCGTTGAACACGTTCTGCGTGAGCGTTCCCGCGCCGATGAGGTTCCAGATCTTCGGCATGTCGAGGTCGTCGCCCGTGAACGCCGCGGAGACGCTCAGCCCGAGCGACGGGTAGAGGTCGGCGACGGTCTTGTCCACGTAGGCGGAGGCGGCCTTTTCCTGCGCGACGAGCGCGGCGAGGCCGGGTTCGCGTTCCCGCGCGAGCGCGAGCAGCGTCTCCGCGTCCTCCTCGAAGGTGCCCATGACGTGCCCGCCGAGCCCGTAGGCCGGCGATTCGGCGAAGCCGAGCGCGAGGTTGAGGTTCGCGCGCGCGGTCTTCACGTCGTTCGCCTTGCTGATCTGGTCGAGCACGGCGTTGTTGTAGTCCACTTCCGCCTTGGTGCACGCGTATTTCGTTCCCGTGCCTTCGGCGCGGCGCACGCGCATCTGGTCGAGGTGTTCGCGGTACTGTTCGACCGCCTGTTCGGCGACGACGTTCAGCTCGGTGCTGCGGCGCAGCTCGAAATACGCCTTGCGCACGTTGTAGCGGACGAGATTTTCCGCCGAGAGCAGATTCTTTTCGGCGGCGAGCAGCTGGGCGACCGCCTGCGCGAGCTTCGCCTCGGTCTTGCCGAAGTCCCACAGCAGCAGGTCCATCGAGAGCGCGACCTTGTCGCTGCCGTAGGAATGGAAGCTGCCCGAGGACGTCGTGTTCTGCGTCTGGCGCGTGTAGGAGGCGGAGCCCTCCACGGTCGGCAGATAGTCGGCGCGGACGTCCTGCACGGCGAGCCGCGCGGAAACGACCTGCTGGCGCGCTTGGAAGATCTGCGGGTTCGCGACGAGCGCGATGTTTTCGAGATCCGAAAGCGAAAGCGCCATGCCGTCCGCGTAGCCGAACTCGGAGAAGGAGACGGTGCGCTCGCCCTGCAGCCGGTTTTCGGGCTTCTGCGCCTCGCGCGCGTCCTCGACCGTCGAGCACGCCGCGAACGCGAGCATCGCGGGAACGGAAAGCGTAAGGAATGTTCTGGAAAGTTTCATGGTCGGAAAAATTTTTGGTGAGGGATGACGGGTGAGAGCTTAGAGGCTTCTGCGTTTCTCCGCGCGAAAATTTTTCGAAAATTCTTTCGGCGAAGCCGAGCACGATTTTCCTCTAAGCTCTGAGCGCTCAGCTCTCTTCTTGTTTGTGCTTCACTCCGTTGTCGGGAAGGTTGACGGTTCTGCGGCAGCTCTCGCGCATGCGCTGGAAGAGCGAATACAGCGCGGGAGCGAAGGCGATGCCGACGAGCGTCGCGACGAGCATTCCGGAGAACGTCGTCACGCCGATCGCGCGGCGGGAACCCGCGCCCGCGCCCGTCGCGACGACGAGCGGGAACACGCCGAAGAGGAACGACCACGCCGTCATCAGCACCGCGCGGAAACGCAGCGACGCGCCGAGCAGCGCGGCTTCCTTGATCGCGTAGCCGGCCTCGCGGGACTGCTTCGAGAACTCGATCATCAGAATCGCGTTCTTCGCCGAAAGCCCGATGAGCATCACGAGCCCCAGCTGCGCGTAAACGCTCAGCGACATGCCGCAGAGCATCAGCCCGGCGATTGCGCCCAGCGTCGGAATCGCGACCGTGAGCATGACGGGAACGGGAATCGTCCAGCTCTCGTACTGCGCCACGAGGAAGAGATACGCGAAGAGCATCGCGAGCGCCATGATGAGCACGATCTGCCCCTGATTCTGCCGCTCCTGGTAGCTCTGCCCCTTCCACTCGACGTGATAGCCGCGCGGGAGCTCCATCTTCGAGATGATGTCCATGAGCTCGCCGCTCGTATAGCCGTCCGCGACCTGCACGGAGACGTCCGCGGACGTGAGCTTGTTGAAGCGCTGGATCTCCGTCGGCCCGACCGTGTAGCGCAGCGTGGCGAGCCCCGTCAGCGGCACCATTTCGCCGGAGCTGTTCTGCACGAGCAGCCCGCGGATGTCGTCCTGCGTGACGCGGAAGCCCTTTTCGGACTGCATCTTCACCTGGAACGCGTCGCCCGCGAAGTTGAAGTCGTTGATGTAATAGGACGCGAGCGCGCTCTGCAGCGTGGAGAAGATCGAGCTCACGGAAACGCCGAGCGATTCCGCCTTCGCGCGGTTGACGTCGAGAAAAAGCTGCGCCGTGTCCGCGTTGTAGGACGAGCTCGCGCGGCGCACCTGCGGCATCGCGTTGAGATCGGCGACGAAGTTTTTGACGACTTCGGAAAGCTCGGCGGGATCGACGTCGCCCTCGCCGCAGAGCACGGCGGAAACGCCGCCGACGGCGCCGAGACCCATGATCGCGGGCGGCGTGAAGAAGATGATGCGCGCCTCGGGGATGTCCGCCGTCGCCTTCTGCAGGTTGGCGACGATCGCGGAGAGCTGCGTCTCGGGCGTCGTGCGTTCGCTCCAGTCCTTGAGCCGCACGAAGCCCATCGCGACGTGCTCGCCGTTCCCGCTCATCATGCTGTGCCCGGGAACGGTCATCAGCGCGCGCACGCCCGGAATGCCCTGAACGCGCTCGCGCACCTTGTCGAGCGTCGCCTCCGTGCGCGCGATCGTGGCGCCGGGCGCGAGCTCGATGTTCATCATGATCGAGCCCTTGTCCTCTTCGGGCAGGAAGGAGCCGGGAATCTTTCCCGAAAGAAACCAGATCGCGGCGAACACGGCGAGCATCAGCCCGACCGTCAGCGACGCGCGCCGCACGAGGCGCACCACGACGCCGAGATAAATCTTCTTCGTCCCTTCGAGCAGCGCGTTGAACGGACGGAAGAACGGCGCGACGCGTTCCCGCGGCGGACGCATGATCAGCGAGCACAGCGCCGGGCTGAGCGTCAGCGCCACCACCGTCGAGAGCACGAGCGCGATGCACATCGTCACCGAAAATTGCATGTAGATGCGCCCGACCATGCCGCCGTAGAACGCCAGCGGCACGTAGCACGCGATCGTGACGAGCGTCGTCGCGATGATCGCGCCCGTGATCTGCCCCATGCTCTTGATCGCCGCCTCCTTCGCCGAAAGGCGTTCCCGCGCCATCAGCGACTGGCAGTTCTCGACGACGACGATCGCGTCGTCCACCAGCGAGCCGATGACGAGGATCAGCCCGAACATCGTCAGCACGTTCACGCTGTAGTCCATCAGATACATGAACGTGAACGTACCCACGAGCGACACCGGGATCGCGACCGCGGGAACGAGCGTCGCCCGCCAGTCCTGCAGAAACACGTAGGTGACGAGCACGACGAGCAGCAGCGCGATCACGATCGTCTCGACGATTTCCTCCAGCGAGACGACGATGAACTGCGTCGGGTCATAGGAGATTTCATAGCTCACGCCCGCGGGAAAGCGCGACGCCACGTCGTCGAGCACCGCGCGCACGCGCGTGACCGTCGCGAGCGCGTTCGAGTCGCTGTTGCGGTAAATCGCCATGCCGACGGACTCGCGCCCGTTGAAGTTCCCGCGCCCGGAATAGCTCTTGGAACCGAGTTCGACGCGCGCGACGTCGCGGATGCGCAGCAGACTGCCGTCGTCGCCCGTGCGCACGATGATGTCGCCGAACTCCTCCGCCGTCGTCAGGCGGCCGTGCACGTTGAGCTTGAACTGGAGAAAATCGTTGCCCTGCTCGGAGCCGAGCGTTCCCGGCGCCGCCTGCATGTTCTGCGACTGCACTGCGGCGGAAATGTCCGACGTCGAAAGCCCGAGCCCGGCGAGCCGCAGCGGGTCGAGCCAGATGCGCATCGAATACACGTCGCCGCCCATCACGTCCGCCGAGGAAACGCCGTCCACGCGCGAGACCGCGTCGCAGACCGTCGTCGAGACGTAGTTGCTCAGCTGCTGCGTCGTCATGGACGTGCCGTCCGTCGTGAACGCGAACATGGCGAGAATGTCGCTCCCGCGCTTGCGCACCTGCACGCCCGTGCGCTGCACTTCGGACGGAAGCTTGGACTCGGCGCGCTTGATCGCGTTCTGCACGTTGACCATCGCGATGTCGTCGTTCACGCCCGTCTTGAACGAGATGCCGCACGAATATTGCCCGCTGTTCGAGCAAGTCGAGGAAAAGTAAAGCATGTCCTCGAGCCCGTTGATTTCGGCGTCGAGCTGCGTGGCGATGACGTCGCGCACCGTCTCCGCGCTCGCGCCCGTGTAGCTCGCGGAAACGCGGATGCTCGGCGGCGCGATGTCGGGATATTCCTCGACGGGAAGGCGCATCAGGCTGATCAGCCCCGCGATGAAGATCACCAGGCTGACGACCGCCGCCAGGCGCGGTCTCTCAATGAAAATTTTGGAAAACATCTGTTTTTTCTCCGAAAAAAAGTAATGAATAATTAATAACGAACAGTGAATAATTCTTTCCGCATTGCGCTGTTCATTATTCGTTGTTCACTATTCACTGAAGCGTCTGCGCTTCCGCCACCTTCACCTTCCGCCCGGGAAGCGCCTTGTGCGTGCCGTCCGTCACGATGCGTTCGCCGACGGCGAGCCCGCTCTCGACGAACTGCAGGTCCCTCGTGGACTGCGCGAGCACGACGTCGCGCCGCGCGACCGTGTTCTCCGCGTCGAGCACGTAAACGTAGGCGCCCTTCGCGTCGTACATCACCGCGGAAGGCGAGACGGCGGGCATGCGCGTTCCCGTCGCGCGCCCCAGAATCACCGAAACCGTGCTCCCGGGAACGAGCCTGCCGTTCGTGTTCGGGAACAGCGCGTAAACCTGCACCGTGTCCGTGCGCTCGTTCGCCGTGTTGTCCACGAAGTCGATTTTCCCCTCGGCCTCGTATTCCTTGCCGTCGGCGAGCAGCAGCGAAATCCGGCTCTGCTCGCGCAGCGTCTTCACGTCGCCGAACATCACCAGAAATTCGCGGTTGCTCAGCGAAAAACGCACGCGCACGGGATCGACCTGCACGACCGACGCCAGCGTGCCCGACGCGAGCGTCACGTAGCTGCCCAGCGGCACCGCGTTCACACCGATGCGCCCGTCCGCGGGAGCGAGAATGCGCGTGTTCTTCAGGTCGTCCTGCGCGACGATGAGGTCCGCCTCCGCCGCCGAGAGCAGCGCCTTGTTCGCCTCGTATTCGCTGCGCGAGCTCTCGAGCTCGTCCTGCGTCGAGACGTCCTTATCGAAAAGCTTCTGCGTGCGCTCGAAATTCGCCTTCGAATACGCGACGCGCGCGCGGTACTGCGCGATCTTCGCCTCCGCGCTCTTCACCGCGGCGACGTAGCGGATGTCGTCCAGCCGGTAAAGCGGCTGCCCCTTGCGGACGAAATCGCCTTCCTTGAACGCGACTTCGAGCAGGTCGCCCGAAACGCGCGCCGTCACGGCGATCGTCGCCGGCGAAACGACGCGCCCGGGATAGCGCCGCATCACGACGTTTTCCGACTCCGTCACCGTTCCCGCGGCGACGAGTTCGAGCCGCTCCGCGCCGCCCGGCGCTCCCGGCGGCTGCTGCGCGAATAGCGGCGTTCCCGCGCACGCGAGCGCGAACGCTCCGGCGGCGGCGGGGATGATCTTCACGAGGGATAATCTGCTCATTGTCCTGTTTCTTTGGCGGTTAAAACGAATTTTTCTTCAAAAAGCCTCCCGGCGCTCTTCAAGGCGCCCGTTGATAAGCGTCAGCACCCGCAAAAACGTCTCCAGATCCCTTTCCGGAATCTCCGCGACAACGGGGTCGAGAATCTCCCGCGTGATGCGGTCCATGCGGTCGCGGAACGCGATCGCCTTCTTCGTCGGGCAAAGGCGCACGGCGCGGCGGTCGGCGGCGTCCGCGCTCCGGCGGACGAAGCCCGTGCGCACGAGCGCGTCCACCGTCTGCGAGACCGCGCCGGGCGTCAGCCCGAGCTCGCGCGCGACGTCCTTGAGCTTCGCGCCCTCCTCCGAGCGCTCGAAAAGCACCTGCATCACCTTCACCTGCGGGAGCGTGTGCGCGCGCACGCGGAACTTGTCGCGCGCGGCGGCGATGTTGCGCACGCGGTTGACGACCCGGAACAGCAGCCCGCGGCACAGCTCTGAATTGTTTTCGCTCATCAAATAATTTATTTCTCTAAAATAAATCCCCCGCCCCGCCCCCGCGCAAGCGTTTTTTCTTCACCACGGAAAGGCGCGGAAATCTTCACGGAAACACACCGAAACGACCGTGCGTTCCCGCGACAAAAAAACGTCCCCGCGGATTGCTCCGCGGGAACGCCAACACACACTATGATATGAAAAAATGCTTTACGCCTTGCGACGACGGCGACGCGTTCCCGCCAGCGCGAGCGCGCCCAAGCCCGCCAACAGCCCGAACGCCGACGGCTCGGGAATCGCAGCAGTATAGGAAGCCGTGATGCCGGAAATCGTATATGAATCCGTATTCGACCCGGAAGAATTCCCGTTTGCGACAACGCCCGCGAGAATCTTATAGCCGCTTTCCCATTTGATTGCCTCCTCGAAAACGATCGTCACGGATGCCGAATCCGTATTCGTGTTGTAATCCTGAAAAGCAAAATCGGTTGTTCCCAAGAAATTTCCGTTCGCGTCGAGCAAGCCGAGTTTAAGCCGATACGAAGAAACGTAAGCTTCATCAGAAATTGCGCCGGCGGAAAGCGTCAGCGAAGCCAGTTCTGTTCCGACCGTGATATCCGAACCCAAAAGAAGCGCGAGGTGGTCTCCGGATGCCCACCCGCGCCCGCAGAAAGTGATCGTCCCGCTGTTGGAGCTGTTCACCCAAGTTCCTTCGCCGTTCTGCGGATAATTCGCAAGTCCGCTGTTGTTTGAAGAAAGCCAAATAGTGTCCAAATCTTTGTTTTTATACGTCTCGACGGAAAACGTTTGCGCCCCAGTATACTCGGCTTTTCCGGATTTCGGAAGCGTCAGCAGAATCGACGGATTTTCGGTTTCCGTCGCGGCGTTCGCGAGGAGCGTTCCCACGGCGAGGAGTGATGTGATGGTGATAAGGTTTTTCATAGTGGCGGAGATTCTTTTGTCTTTGCTTTACGAAGTCAACAAGGAAAACACTTCTCCGTTTGCGATAAAAACGGCGTTCCTTTGACTTTGTCGGGCATGGACACCGTTCAAGTAAATTTACGCCTGTCGCGCGAAATGCTCGACGCGATCATGGCGGTGTCCGGCGGGAAGGCGCCTCGGCGTTGGCTTTCGGTCTACATCCGCCAGGCGATCGCGATGGCGCTGAAGGTGGACGGCGTGAAGGTCGATTCGGCGTGGGTGGAACTGGCTCAGGGCAAGCGCAACGACATGGCGACGCCGGAAGGGCGTTCCCGCGCGGAGAAGCAGCTCGCGGAAGCCCGCGCGGTGCGTTCCCTGCGCCGCGAGCGCCGCAAATGACGCGCGTTCCCGCGGCGAGGAAATCCGTTCCCGCGGCGCGGCGGGTTCTTTAATCTTTCTTTTTGCGCGGGAAACCCTCACACTGAAGGTTCCGTTTTGAAAATTTTGTCATGATGAACAGCCATTCCTTGGAAATCCGTGATCTGTGCGTCTCGATCGGCGAGCGCGAAATCCTGAAAAATTTTTCGCTGACGCTCCCGAAGGGCGAGGTTCACGCCGTCATGGGGCCGAACGGCACGGGCAAATCGACGCTGGCGAAGGCGCTCGCGGGGCACCCGGACTACACGGTCACGGCGGGCGAGGCGTTTTTGGACGGCGTGCCGATTCTCGGGAAGAAGCCGGACGAGATCGCGCGCCTGGGGCTTTTCGTGGCGTTTCAGTATCCGGCGGAAATCCCCGGAGTGACGATCGCGAACTTCATCCGCGCGATGCGGACGGCGCGGCTCGCGCCCGGCGAAACGCTCAACGCGAAGGCGTTTTACGCGGAGCTTTACGAGAAGATGGACGCGCTGAAGATGGACCGCAAGTTCACGTCGCGCGCCGTGAACGAAGGCTTTTCCGGCGGCGAGAAGAAGCGCTGCGACATTCTGCAGATGATGATGGCGGCGCCGTCGTACGCGATTCTGGACGAGACGGATTCCGGGCTGGACATCGACGCGCTGCGCATCGTCTCCGAGGGCGTGAACCGGATGCGCGGGGACGGCTTCGGCGCGCTGGTGATCACGCACTATCAGCGGCTGCTGGACTACATCGTCCCCGACAAGGTGCACATCATGGCGGAAGGGCGCATCGTGCACACGGGCGGCAAGGAGCTCGCGCTCGAGCTCGAGAAGCACGGCTACGCCTGGGTGAAGGAGAACTTCATCGCCGGCGCGTGACGAACCCATGGCGGACGCGAGCCGGAGCGTCGCGTCTCCCCTCTTTTGAACGCCGATGAAAGAGCCGCGCGAGCCCGATGAAATGTCGTTTTGGGAGCACCTGGAGGCGCTCCGCATGACGCTCTTCGCGTGCATCGCGGCGTTCGCGGTCGCGGCGACGGCGTCGCTGATTTTCTACAAAGAGATTTTTGCGCTGCTGCGGCTGCCGCTCGAACGCGCCGCGGCGGGAACGGCCTTCGCCGCCGACGCGGAAACGGCGCTCGCGGCGATGCGCTTTTCGGATCCGTTTTCGATTCTGCTGAACATCGCGCTGCTCGGCGGCGTCGTGCTCGCGGGACCGTTCGCGCTCTGGAAAATCGCGGGCTTCGTCGCGCCGGCGCTCACGGCGCGGGAACGGCGGCGCCTCGTGCCGCTCTGCGCCGCCTCGCTCGGGCTTTTCGCGGCGGGCGCGGCGCTGGCGTTCTTCGTGCTCGCGCCGCTTTCGATCCGCTTCATGTATTTTTTCTCGGAGCAGATGGGGCTGCGCGTCAACTGGCTCGCGGCGGACTACTACGGCTTCGTCGTGCTGCTCGTGCTTTTCGTCGGCGCGCTCTTCGAGTTCCCGCTGCTCGTCGTCGCACTGCAGTATCTGGAGCTCGTCTCGACGCGCGCGCTGCTGCGCGGCTGGCGCTGGGTCGCGGCGGGCATTCTCGTGCTCACGGCGTTCGTTTCGCCGACGGGCGATCCCGTCGCGGTGCTCGCGCTCGCGGGAATGCTCTTCGCGCTCTATCTCGGCGCGGTCTGCGTCGGCGATTTTCTGCTGAAGCGCAAGCTCGCCGCGGAAGCGCGCGAAGCTTCCGCGACGCCCGCGAAAGCGGAAGACGCCACCGCTCCCGCCGGCGAAGATCTGCGCATTCTGTGACGGGAGCGAGTCCGCGCTTCGCCGCCGCAAGCTTCACTTCCGCGAGAGGGGGAGGCGCCAGGCGGAGGCGGCGGAAAGGATTTCGAGGAGCGCGGCGGAATCGTTCCCGCGCAGCGCGGCGTGAAGCGCGTCGAGGCGCGCGCGGAAAAGCTCGAGCGCGGGCAGGATTTCTCCGCGGTTTTCTTCGAGAATGGCGCGCCAGACGTGCGGCTCTCCGGCGGCGACGCGCGTCGTGTCGCGCAGCCCGCCCGCGCCGCATTCGCGCCAGGCGAGGGGCTTTTCCGCGAGCGCGGCGGCGAGCGCGGCGGCGACGGCGTGCGGCAGGTGGCTGACGTGGGCGACGATCGCGTCGTGCTCGGCGGGATCGACGCGACGCGTGCGCATGCCGAGCGCGGCCCAGAACGCCTCGGCGCGTTCGCGCGCGCCCGTGCGGCGGGAACGCGCGTCGTCGGCGATGAAGCAGAGATGGTCTTCGAGCAGGTCGGCGCGCGCGGCGGCGATGCCGCTGAGCTCCGAGCCCGCCATCGGGTGCGCGCCCGCGAAGGCGACGTCCGGCGGGAGCAGGCGGTCCGTCTCGGCGCAGATCGCGGCCTTGACGCTGCCGACGTCCGTGAGCAGCGCGCCGGGCGCGAGCGCGGGAACGCATTCCGCGAACAGCGGCGCGATGCGGTCCACGGGAACGCAGGCGACGACGACGTCCGCGCCGGCGACGGCCTCGCGCGGCGTGTCGAACACGGCGTCGACGTAGGCGGCGGCGCGGCAGGCGGCGCGCGTTCCCGCGCTGCGCGACCAGGCGACGCATTCGGCGGCGACGCCGCGCGCCTTGGCGGCCTGCATGACGGATGCGCCGAGAAGCCCGGCGCCGAGGATGGAAAGTTTTCGGATTTTCACGCGGCTGAGGGAAAGAATTTTCTTTGATTTTGCCTTTATCGCGGATTTTTACAAGTATTCAACGAAACGCGTCGGAAAGCGGCTTTCGCGGGAACGTTCCCGCCCGCTCGTCCGCGCGGGTTCTTCCGAAAAGAAAATGCATTTCCGAAATCAGACGTTTCTTCGAAAAAAGCGCGGCGGCGTCGGCGCCTTTCTGCTGATGATTCTCGCGGGCGCGGTCGTCGTCGCCGCCTGCTGGTACGCGAGTTCGCTCAAAGGCTCCAAGGAGCGCACGGACGATTCGTTCGCGCTCCAGGTGGACGGCGACAAGGCGCAGGCGTGCCACCGCGAATTTCTCGCGCTGGAGGCGAAATTCAATTCCGCGCACGAGATCAAGCGCGAGAAAATCGCGCCCGAAGACATCGACGTCTACGAGCAGGCGGTCGCCGCCTACGAAAAATATCTGGCGTATTCGGGCATCGACGTCCGTTCGAATCTGCGTCTCGACAAGATGCGCCGCAAGCTGCACACGCTGCGCGGCGACAAGATCCGGGAACGCACGCTGAAGCTCGAAGCCGAAGCCGAGCGCCTCGCCGAAAAGAAGAGCTACGCCGCCGCGGAAAAGCTTTTCCGCGAAGCCGCCGAGCAGGAGCGCCGCATCGAGACGCAGTACGCGCTCGCCGAAAAGCGCAGCCACGCGCGCACCGTCGGGCTGCACAACCGCATGCTCGCGATGCAGGCGATCCCGATGGAGGCGCGCGCCGCCGCGCTCGAAAAAAGCGGAACCGACGCGCTCGAAAAGCAGGACTGGCGCGCCGCCAACCGCGACCTGCGCGAGGCGCTGAAGCTGCGCAACCGCCTCTGGAGCGACTACCGCGCCGTTTCCGCGTCGGACTCGCAGAGCATCGCGCGCCTCAACCAGCTCGTCGAGACCGTCGATTCCTCCGCGGATTTCGAAAAGACGGAAAACTTCAGAAAAGAGGCGCTCGACGCCGAGGCGCGCAAAGACTGGAAGGCCGCCGCCGAAGCCTGGGAAAAGACCTGGCGCACGCAGCAGCTTCTCGAAAAGAATTTCCCGCGTTCCCGCTTCGCGTCCGCGGAGCGACGCCGCGAAATCGAGGCGGCCCGCGCGAACACGGAGGCGCGTCCGGACTTCGCCGAATTTCAGGAAAACGACGCGGCGCTCCGCGAGGCGATCCGCGAACGCGGGACGGACCGCGTGCAGCTGCTCGCGCGCAGCAACGCCGTCATCGCCGCGCGCATCGCCGAAAAGTTCCCGCAGAGCACGCTCATCACGCCGGAAATGCGCACGCGCCTCGCCTATCTCAACGTGAAGAGCCGCGATCTGCCGCAGATCCAGAAGGCGGTCTTCGACGCGCTGCTGCCGATTCCCGGCGTTCCCGCGGAAGCGCGCCGCATGCTCCGGACGGAAGTCTCGCAGGCGCTCTACACCTTCGTGATGGACGAAAATCCGAGCGCGGACGCCGCCGAGCCGCTCGCGCCCGTCGAATCCGTTTCGTTCGAAGACGCGGAAGCCTTCTGCGCGCGGCTCGCCGTGCTGCTCGGCCGCGCCGTGCGTCTGCCGACGATCGAGGAATTTCTCGCCGCCGCGGGAACGTTCGACGAAGCGACGATCGAAGAGCACGCGTGGACGCTCGAAAATTCCGACGCGCGGATTCACCGCTGCGGAACACGGGCGCCGAACGCCGCCGGATTCTGCGACCTCTACGGGAACGTCTCCGAGTGGATTTCCGAAAACGGCGACGACGGCGTTTCCGCGACGGCGGTCGGCGGCGACTGCCAGTTCCCGACGAAGCTCCTCGCCGCCGAGCACGTCCAGAAATCGCTGCGCAAGGAAAAAAGCCGCCTGCGCGGTTTCCGCGTCGTGGTGGAAGAATAGCGCTTCGCGCGTGAACGAAGTCGAGGAGTCGAAAAGGTAATTACTCCTAAACTTCTCAACTCCTAAACTCCCTTACACCTTCCACATTCCACCTTACACATTCCACCTTCCAAAGCGCCTCGCGCTCACCATGTTTTCCCTTCCCGACATCGCTCCCGCGCGCGCGCGGCTCGCCGAAATCGAAGCGCTGATGAACGCGCCCGATTTTTACGACGACCGCCGACGCGCCGCCGAAATCTCCGCCGAGCAGTCCCGCCTCGCCGAGACCGTCGCCCTGCACGAAAAATGCGCGGGAACGCTCCGCGCGCTCGAGGAAAACCGCGAGCTCGTCGCCGACGCGGGAACGGACGCCGAGCTCCGCGCGCTCGCCGAGGAGGAAATCCCCCAGCTCGAAGCCGACGCCGAAAAACTTCACGAAAAGCTCATGCTCGCGATGATTCCGCCCGAGCCGACGGACTCGCGCAACACCATCGTCGAAATCCGCGCGGGAACGGGCGGCGACGAGGCGTCGCTCTTCGCGGGCGACCTTTTCCGCATGTACACGCGCTATGCCGAATCCTGCGGCTGGAAGTGGGAAATCCTCGGCTCGGCGCCGTCCGAAATCGGCGGCTTCAAGGAAGTCTCCGTGCTCATCACGGGAACGGACGTCTACAAGATGCTCAAGTTCGAGAGCGGCGTGCACCGCGTGCAGCGCGTTCCCGCGACCGAGGCCGCCGGGCGCGTCCACACCTCCGCCGCGACCGTCGCCGTGCTCCCCGAAGCCGAGGAAGTGGACGTGCAGATCGCGCCCGAGGACATCGAGCTGACCGTCTGCCGCGCGTCCGGCGCGGGCGGGCAGCACGTGAACAAGACCGAGTCCGCCGTGCAGATCATCCACAAGCCGACGGGCATCATGGTCTATTGCGCGGACGAGCGTTCGCAGCTGCGCAACCGCGCCAAGGCGATGAAGATTCTCCTCTCGCGCATCTACGAAAAGAAGCAGGAGGAGGAGCGCTCGAAATACGCCGAACGCCGCAAAAATCAGATCGGCAGCGGCGATCGCTCCGAGCGCATCCGCACCTACAACTTCCCGCAGAACCGCCTCACCGACCACCGCATCGGGCTCACGCTGCACGGGCTCCCGCAGATCGTCGACGGCGAAATCGGCGAGCTGCTCGCCGCGCTTCAGGAAGCCGACATGCGCGCCAAGCTCGCCGAGCTCGGCGTCGCGGAGAAAGCCTGACGCCGCAGCGAGCTCCGAGCCGCTTCCCGAATTTCCGAACGTAAACCTCCATTTTCACTTTCCGTTTCCATGAACGATTCCGAAAATCCCTTCGCCGCTCTCTCCGGGGCGGAAAAGAAAAAACTCCGCGGCCGCGCGCAGACGATCGAGGCGAAAGTCCAGATCGGCCGCGACACCGCGCTCGCGGAAATCGTCCGCCAGCTCGAGCTCGTCTTCAAGCACGACGATCTCGTCAAGGCGCGCTTCCACACGCCCGACCGCAGGGCGATCATGAAGCTCTGCGGCGAAATCGAGGCCGCCGCGGGCGCGCTCTGCGTCTCGCAGGTCGGCAAGACCGCCGCGTTCTTCAAGCCGCGCGCGCCCGAAGCGCGTTGAGAAAGCCGCCATGTCCGACTACGAAAAAGCCATGGCGGACCGCGCCGCGCGCATCGACGCGCTGCGCAGGAAGATCGCGGGAGCGCTCCCGGAAGAGCTCATCGGCGGATTTTCGCTCAACGGGCTCACGCTCGAAATCGGCTGCGGGCACGGGCATTTTCTCGCCGCCTACGCCGCCGCGTTCCCGCAGGAAAGCTGCATCGGCATCGACCTGATTACGAAGCGCGTCGAGCGCGCGCTGCGCAAGCGCGACCTCGCCGGCCTGTCGAATCTCGATTTCTTCAAGGCGGACGCCGAAGAGTTCTTCGAGGCGCTCCCGCCGAAGGTCATGCTCGACAAGCTGTTTCTGCTCTTCCTCGATCCGTGGCCGAAAAAGCGCCACCACAAGAACCGCATCGTGCAGACGGCGACGCTCGACCTCTGGGCCGCGCGTTCCCGCCCCGGCGCGAGAATCTTTTTCCGCACCGACCACGCGGAATTTTTCGAATGGGCGCGGGAACACGTCGCCGCGCATCCCGCCTGGGAAATCCTGCCCGACGAGCCGTGGCCGTTCGAGCGCGAGACGTATTTCCAGTCCATTCTGCCCGACGCGCACCGCGACCTCGTCGCGCGGCGCCGGTAAAAAATTCATACGCCTCACCGCCGTTTTTCATTTTTCGTCATCATGCATACCTCCACTCAGACCACCATCATTTCCGCGATCGCGTTCGGCGCGTTCGTCGCCGCGCCCGCGTTCGCCGGAGCGCCCTCCGACGTCTATCCGCGCGTGCAGAGCGCGAAGGAACTGCGCCTCGCGCCCGTTCCCGCGACGGCGCTCGCGCCCGCGTCCGTCGAAAAATTCCCCGCGCTCGCCGCGGCGCTGCGTTCCCGCGGAACCGCGCCGGCGGGAACGCTCGAAATCGACGCGCGCCTCGCGGACGAAATCGACGATCTCCCGAGCGTCCGCGGCGCCTACGCGCTCGCCGTCTCGCCGGAAAAGATCGAAATCCGCGCGCGCGACGACGACGGAATCTTCTACGCGACGCAGACGCTCGCGCAGATGATCGAGAAGGACGGCGCGCTGCAGCCCTGCGTCGTGCGCGATTTTCCCGACGTGCCTTTCCGCGGCTCCATCGAGGGCTTTTACGGCAAGCCCTGGGAGCATGAGCGCCGCCTCAGCCAGATCCGTTTCTACGGAAAATACAAGATGAACGCCTACATCTACGGGCCGAAGGACGACCCGTATTCCGGCTTCAACTCGAACAGCTGGCGCGAGGAATATCCCGCCGAGCAGGCGAAGCAGATCGCCGAACTCGTCGCCGCCTCGCGCGAAAATCACGTCGACTTCATCTGGGCGCTCCACCCGGGCGCCACGATCCGCTGGGGCGATTCCGACGGCGACGGCGTGCCCGACGACGTGATCGCCGCGCTCAAAAAATTCGAGGCGATGTACGCGCTCGGCGTCCGCGCGTTCGCGGTGTTCTTCGACGACATCGGCGGCGAAGGCGCGAAGGCGGAAAAACAGGCGGAAATGCTGAACTTCCTCAACCGCGAGTTCATCAAGAAAAAGCCCGACGTCGCGCCGCTGCTCATGTGCCCGACGGACTACGCGGGAACGCACGGCAGCGACTACAAAAAGACGCTCGGCGAAAAGCTCGACGCCGACGTGAACGTCATGTGGACGGGGCCGTCCATCTGCGCGGACGTTCCCGCGCCCGCCGTCGAGGCCGTCTCCGAGCACTTCCGCCGCGCACCGTTCATCTGGTGGAACTGGCCGGTGGACGACTACTGCCGCACGCACCTGCTGCTCGGCCGCACCTACGGGCTCGACAAGGCGAACAAGGGCAAGCTCGCCGGATTCGCCTCGAACCCGATGGACAAGCCCGAGGCGTCGAAAATCGCGCTCTTCGGCGTCGCCGACTGGACGTGGAACATCGACGCGTTCGACTCCGAGGAGAACTGGAACGCGGCGTTCCCGCGGCTTTATCCGCAGAAGGGAATCGCCGAGGCGATGAAGATTTTCGCGACGCACAATTCCGACCAGGGCAAAAACGGGCACGGCTACCGCCGCGAAGAATCCGAGGCGTTCGGCCCCGTCGCGGAAGAAATTCTCAAGGAATACCGCGAGACGGGAACGCTGAGCGAGAAAAACGCCAAGCGCGTCCGGCGCGAATTCGGCAAAATCCGCGAGAGCGCCGCCGTTCTCAAAGACGGCGCGAATCTGCCGAATCTCGGGATCGTTCCCGGTCTTCCGGAAGCGGATCCCGCGCTGTGGCACGAAATCGAATACTGGGTGAAATCGTTCGAAAAACTCGGAAAAATCGGTCTCTGCGCGGAACTGCTCATCGAGAAGCCCACGAGAACGGACGCGCGCAAGGCGGCGATTTTCCGCAACGTCGCCGTCCTCTCGACCTGGCAGCAGACCTATTTCGAAGCCCAGAAAAAACGCCACCGCGAGGAAACCTTCCCGAGCGACAAGCAGTGGGCGACCGGCTGCCGCGTCGCGACCAAGGTGCTCACGCCGCTCGCGGACGAGCTCGTCGCCGGCGAGTGGAAGAAATTCTGCGAAAGCTTCGGCGAAAAAGCCCACTCCCCGCAAGGCGAATACAAGGCGTTCACGAACGTGGACGCGCTCGGCGACCTGCAGGCGGAGCGCTCCGGAATCTACGTGACGCTGAAACGCATCCTCGAAGTCGTGCGCCTCGCGCCCGCGCAGTTCATCGGGCTCGAACTGCCCGAAGGCGTTCCCGCGACCTACGTCCACGTGAAGCTCGACGACGCCGAGGCGGCGAAAAAATGCCGCATCGAAATCTCGACCGACGGCGAGACGTGGGAGGACTTCGACGCGCACACGCACGAAGGCGAGCTGCAGAAGGCCGTCGATCCGAACGCGGGCGTGCGCTTCTTCCGCCTCGTGAACAAGTCGCCCGCGCCCGTCGAGTTCCGCATCAATCAGCTCAAGTTCGACGTCCCCGAAGACTCCAAGGCGAACACGCGCGGGGCGATGACGGACGGCGACCTGTTCTCCTTCTACACGCTGACCGAAACGGAAACCTTCACCGCCGACGAGGGTGGGGTGATCTACGTCATCACGGACGTCGGCTGCCGGCAGCCCGAGCCGAACTCGGTCACCGTTCCCGCCTCGCCGGACGCCCCCGCCCGCGTCTTCGAAATCCTGAAGAAGTGACGCGCGGCCGCCCGCGCCTCCGGACGGCGGGCGCGGGCGGCTTCGTTTCCCGGGCGTTCTTTTTTGCTTTTTTTCGCGGGGGGGAAGGTTTAGACTTTCCCGCAATTATGGTTGAAAACGCCTTATTTTACCTGTTCGCCGCGTTCACGCTCGTGAGCGGGCTGCTCGTCGTCGTGAACCGCAAGCCCGTCAACGCCGCGATGGCGATGATTCTCACGATCGCGGGCGTCGCCGCGAACTTCTTCCTGCTGGACGCGCCGTTTCTGGCGACGCTGCTGATCATGGTCTACGCGGGCGCGGTGATCGTGCTCTTCCTGTTCGTGATCATGCTGACGGATCCGGACCTGAAGCCGCTGAAGGCGGGCTGGGCGAAGACCGCCGCGGGCGGGCTCGTGTTCCTCGCGCTCGCGACGGCGGGCGCCGTGTGGCTTTTCGGCTTTTCCGGCGCGCTGCCGGCGGAGACCGCCGCGGGCGAAACCGCGCTCGCCTATTCCGCCGAAGCCAAAGTCTTCGGGCAGATTCTCTTCACCAAATACGCGCTGCTGATCGAGGCGGTCGCGATGCTCCTGCTCGCGGCGATGGCGGCGGTCTTCATGCTGCATTCGCGGCGCCGCACGCTCCCGCGGAACGACGCGCGTTAATCTTTTTTTCGGAAACGACCATGACACTCGCACATTTTCTGATTCTTTCGGGAACGCTTTTCGCGATCGGGCTGACGGGCGCGCTCGTCCGCCGCAACATTCTCGTCGTCTACATGTCGCTCGAAATGATGCTGACGGCGGCGATGCTCGCGCTGGTCTCCTTCGCGAAATTCACGAACACGATGGAAGGGGCGGTCTTCTGCTTCTTCATCATCGCCGTGGCGGCGGCGGAAGTGGCGGTCGGGCTCGCGCTCATCGTCTCGTTCTTCCGTCTGCGCAAGACGGCTTCGCTCGACGAACTCAACAACCTGAAGAACTAAGATGGACAACGCAACGCTCCTTCAAACCATTTTGCTGACGCCGCTCGTCGCGGCGGCGATTTCGGCGCTGTTTTTCCGACGTTCCCGCTGGGGCGCGCCGGTCGTCTCCGTCGCGGCGGCGGGCGTGATTCTCGTGCTTTCGCTGCAGCTGCTGCTCGGGCTCGATCCCGCGAATCCGACGGCGACGGCGTCCCTGCCCGGCTTCACGATCGGCTCGTTCAAGGAGCTGGAGACGTTCGGGCTCATGATCGACAAGAACGGCGCGGCGATGCTCTTCGTCGTGACCTTCGTCGCGTTCTGGATTCACGTCTTCTCCGTCGGCTACATGGACGACGACAAGGCGCGCGGGCGCTTCTTCACGGGGCTGAGCGTGTTCATGTTCTCGATTCTCGGCATCATTCTCGCCAAGAATCTCTTCATGACCTTCATTTTCTGGGAGCTCGTCGGCTTCAGCTCCTACATGCTGATCGCGCATTACTTCGAGACGGACTACGCGGCGATGGCGTCGAAAAAGGCGTTCATCGCGAACCGCGTCGGCGACCTCGGCTTCCTCGTCGGCATCATTTTGTGCTACAGCCTTTACGGCACGACGGATTTTGCGGCGCTCGAGGCCGCCGGCGGAGACAAGTCCGTCGCGGTCGGGCTGCTGCTGATGTGCGGTTTCCTCGGCAAGTCCGCGCAGTTCCCGCTGCACGTGTGGCTGACGGACGCGATGGCGGGCCCGACGCCGGTCTCCGCGCTCATCCACGCGGCGACGATGGTCGCGGCGGGCGTGTTCTTCATGGTGCGCGTGTTCTTCCTGCTCACGCCGGAAGCGCTCACGACGATGCTCTGGCTCTGCGCGGGCATGGCGGCGCTCGCGGGTCTCGCGGCGCTCGGCCAGACGGACATCAAGAAATCCCTCGCGTATTCGACGCTTTCCCACCTCGGCTTCATGGGCGCGGCGATCGGGCTCGGGCTTCCCGAGATCGCGCTGCTGCACATGGCGATGCACGCCTTCTTCAAGGCGACGCTGTTCCTCTGCGCCGGCTCCGTCATTCACGCCTGCCACCACGAGCAGGACATGACGAAGATGGGCGGTCTGCTCAAGAAGATGCCGTTGACGGCGGCGGCGTTCGTCGTCGCGGGGCTTTCGATCGCGGCGTTCCCGTGGTTCGCGGGCTGGTATTCCAAGGACGCGATCATTTCCGGCGCGTATCTGACGGGCAACGTTCCCGCGTTCGTCGCGCTCGTGATCGCGGCGGTCGGCACGGCGCTCTACGTCGGCCGCATGTTCGCGATGGTCTTCCTCGGCAAGGCGCACGGACACGGTGCCGAGCACGCGAAGGAATCCTCGCCGTGGATGACGGTCCCGCTCGTCGTTCTGGGCGTGATCTTCTCGCTCGGCGCGGGCTGGTTCCTCGCGGGAACGGAAGGGCTTCCGTGGCTCGACGGCAAGATGAACGCGCTGTTCCCGGCGGCGGCGACGACGGCGGTCTCCGGCGGCTACCGCGAGCTGCACCACGCGCTCGCCGAGCAGGACCTCGTCGCCCCGATGCTGATTCTGGGCGTCGCGATTCTCGTCGTCGGCTTCGTCGCCGCGATTCTGTTCTACCGCACGAGCACCGGCGAAGACCGTCTGCGCGCGCTGCATCCGACCGCCTACAAGGCGCTCGAATACCGCTACTGCGACGCGCTTTACGACTGGTACATCGCGAAGGTCCAGCAGCGTTTCGCGATGTTCGTCAGCCTGCTCGACACGGTCTTCGTCTCCGGGCTCGGCATGCGCGCGATCGTCGCCGGCATTCCCGCGACGGTCGGCTCGCTGATCCGCCGCTTCGTCCACACGGGCAACGCCGCCGTGAGCGTCTTCTGGATCGCGGCGGGCGCGCTGATCGTCGCGCTGCTGCTCATCACCGGCGCGCTGAACTGAGCTTCGCCACGCCTTCCGAAAAACGTTCCCGCGAAAACACGCGGGAACGTTTTTTTGCGAAATCGTCGATTGACGATTTTCCCGCTTTGCGCTACGCTTGCGCGCAATGATTTTTTCTACGATGAACGTATTATTCCTCGCAATCTCCTGGAGCATCATGGGGTGGGTCATCCTCGGAACGGTCGTTTTTCTGATTCTGGTCGCCGCTCTCGGCCGCGGAATCGCCGCCGCGTTCCCGCCGAAGCCCGAACACATGTCTTCGTTCAAGAAGCCGGCGAAAAAGTCGTCTCCCGTCGCCGCCGTCCGCGCGCCGACGCCCGCAAGCATTCCCGCGCTGCGCGCCGAAAGCGACATCTCGCCGGAAATCCTCGCCGTCGTCGCCGCTTCCGTGGCGACCGTGCTCCGCGGTCAGAAATACAAGGTGCACAACGTCCGCCTCGCCGCGATGAAGACGCCGAACATCGAACACCTGATGACGGAATGGTCGCTCGAAGGCCGCCGCCAGGTCTATTCCTCGCACCAGATCGAACACACGCGCTGAAACGTTCCCGCGTCCCTTTCCCTTTTCCTTTAATTTAAAACATCCTCCCCGAATACCATGAAAAAACTTAAAGTCACCGTTAACGGCAAAGTTTACGAAGTGCTCGTCGAAATCGAAGGCGAAGAAACCGCCGCCGCCGCTCCCGCGGCCCCGGCTGCTCCCGCGGCGCCCGCGCCCGTGAAGTCCGCCCCGGTCTCCGCTCCCGCGCCTTCCCCGGCGCCCGCGCCGAAGCCGGCTCCCGCCCCCGCGGCGGCCGGTTCCGTCCTCGCACCGTTGGCGGGCAAGGTCGTTTCCGTGGACGTGAAGGTCGGCGATTCCGTCAAGGAAGGCGACCAGGTCCTCACGCTCGAAGCGATGAAGATGAACACCTACATCTACGCGGACCGCGCCGGCAAGATCGCCGCCGTCAACGTGGCGGTGGGCGACGGCGTGGAAGAAGGCCAGGCGCTCGTGACGATCGCCTGAGCTCGCCTTACGCGGGAACGCCAAAATCGAATCTGCGACCATGTTTTCCTTGCTTGCGGCATCCGGGCCGAGCGCGACCTTCGCGCTCGAATGGCTCGCGTGGGTCATCGTCATCGCGGCGTCGGTGGCGGTGTTCATCGCGCTGACGATCAAGTTCATCTATCTGGTGCTCCAGATCTTCTCCAAGCCGGAGCCCAAGAAAAAATAAGCGCGGACTCTCCCGCCGCACTGCGTTATGGATATCGACATCATTGAAATTTTCCGTCAGCTCTTTCAGGGAATCACGACGCTCGTCGATTCGGACTCCACGATCTTCTGGGGGCGCGTCGTTCTCACCCTGCTCGGCATCGCGCTCGTGTTTCTCGGGCGCAAGGGGATTCTCGAGCCCCTGCTGATGATCCCGATGGGGCTCGGCATGGTCGTCGCGAACACGGGCGTGCTCTACCTCGATCCGTCGAGCGCCGTGAAGTCCGAACGCACCTACGACGCGCGCTGGATCAACGCGGAAGACACGTCCGACGTCCGCTTCTTCACGATCAAGGACTCGGCGGATTTCGCGACGAACGCCGCCGACCCGAAATTCATTCCCGTCGAATCCGCCGCGCGGCTCGAAGAGTTCGCCCGCGCGGGAACGCTGCAGCTCACGGATCCCGCCGGCGTCGCCGCGCCGCTCACGGGCAAGGTCGTCGTTCCCGGCAACCTGAATCTCGAGCCGCTCGTGCAGACGCCGGAAAACATCGTCGACCTCATGCAGATCGACTGGATTCAGCCGATTTACAACTACGCGTTTTCGAACAACCTGATCGCGTGCTTCATCTTCATGGGCATCGGCGTCCTGTTGGACGTCGGCTTCCTGATGGCGCGCCCGTTCCAGAGCATCTTCATGGCGTTCTGCGCGGAACTCGGCACGATGGTCACGTTCCCGGTCGCCGTGCTCTGCGGTCTCAGCCTCGGCGAAGCGGCTTCGGTCGCCCTCATCGGCGGTGCGGACGGTCCGATGGTGCTCTTCGGTTCGCTGCAGCTCGCCAAGCATCTTTTCGTGCCGATCACGGTGGTCGCCTACCTTTACCTCGGCATCACCTACGGCGCGTATCCGTTCCTGATCCGCTTCCTCGTTCCGGAAAAGCTGCGCCGCGTGCGCAACGCGCCGCCGAAGAAGCCGGTGAAGGTCACGGCGACGGAAAAAATCGCCTTCGCGGTCGTCGCCTGCGGCGTGCTCTGCCTGCTCTTCCCGGTCGGCGCTCCGCTGTTCTGCTCGCTCTTCGTCGGCATCGCCGTGCGCGAGGCGGGCATTCAGTCCTTCGTCCGCCTGATCGACCAGGTCTTCCTTTACGGCGGCACGTTCTTTCTCGGCCTCGTGCTCGGGCTGCTCTGCTCCGCGGGAACGCTGCTGGACGAAAAAGTGCTGATCCTGCTCGTGCTCGGCATCATCGCGCTGACGATTTCGGCGACGGGCGGCATCCTCGGCGGCTACGTGCTTTACCTGCTTTCCGGACGGCGCTTCAATCCCGTCTGCGGCGTCGCCGGCGTGTCCTGCGTGCCGACCTGCGCGAAGATCGCGCAGAAGGAAGTCTCCCGCGTCGCGCCGGACGTCATCGTGCTCCCGGATTCGCTCGGCATCAACATTTCCGGCGTCATCACGTCGGCGATCTTCACGGGCGTTTACATCGCGCTCGTGCCCGAGCTCGAAAAAATCTGGGCGGCGACTTCCGCCGCGCTCTGAGCCGTTCCCGCCATGCCGCCGAAAAAATCCGAGATCGCGGCGCAGAAACATTGGATCATCGGTATATCCGTCGCGCTCGTCGGCGTGCTGATTTCCAGAATCGTCTGTCCCCTCATCGAAGTCGGCGACGTGCGCTTCGCCGTGATGATTCTCGGTCACGCATTCTGCCTCGTCGGGCTGCTCGTCATCATGCGCGGCGTCTTCCGCCGCCACAGCGAAGACGACGCAGAGGACTGACGCTTCTCCGGGAACGCGCGGACGCGCGGGAAAAAATCTCCCGCGAATTTCGCGGATTCACGCAGAAAACGCCCGAAGAAACGCGCCCTTGGGGGCGAAGACGTCCACGTCTTCGTCGCGGGGCGCGGGAACGCCGCGCGCGAGGGCAGAAAGTTTTTTTTGCCGCGGATGTCGCGGATAAACACAGATGAAAGCCCCGTCGGGGCTGCCCCAAAAGAAACCCGGGCGGAAGCCCGGGGAATGCGCACGAAGCGGAAAAGCCTTGTAAAGGCGACCCTGTTCCCGCGGCGGACGAACGCGCCCGGAGCAGGATCGCCCCGACGGGGCTTGTCGGATTTTCCGCCCTGCCCCAGGTTCCCACCTGGGGTTTCAAAGAGGGACGCCCCCGACGGGGGCTTTTCAAAGCGCGGAAGGATTTTCAAAAGCCTCGAAGGGGCGAAATTAGTCAGCGTAGGGCAAGCGAACTCGTTCGCGCAGCCCTACGAAAACCATACAGAAAAAATGCGCTCTGCAGGAGCGCGATTGCGGGAACGCTCGGCCGCGGGAAAAATCTCCCGCGGATTTCGCGGATTCACGCAGAAAACGCCCCGTCGGGGCGGAACAAAAGTAACCCCATGCGCGACGCGGAGCGCGCGCTTGGGGAACGCCGCGCTCATCGAGCGCGCCTAAAAGGCGCAACCGCCCGGAGCGTCCGGCGTCTCGCGGCGCGCCGTTCCCGCGGGGAAGTTGCGCCTTTCAGGCGCGTGTTCCTTTTGTGTGCCCCAGCCCCAAGCAGCTTCCGCCGCATGGGGTTATTCTTGTTCCGCATTTCATGCGGATTCGTCGCGGGGCGCGGGAACGCCTCGCGCGAGGGCAGAAAGTTTTTTGCCGCGGACGCCGCGGATGGACACAGATGAAAGCCCCGTCGGGGCTGCCCCAAAAGAAACCCCGGGCGGAAGCTCGGGGAATGCGCACGAAACGGAAAAGCCTTGTAAAGGCGACCCTGTTCCCGAGGCGGATGGACGCGCCCGGAGCAGGGTCGCCCCGACGGGGCTTGTCGGATTTTCCGCCCTACCCCAGGTTTCCACCTGGGGTTTCAAAGAGGGACGCCCCGACGGGGGCTTTTCAAAGCGCGGAAGGATTTTCAAAAGCCCCGAAGGGGCAAAATTGGTCAGCGTAGGGCAAGCGAACTTGTTCGCGCAGCCCTACGAAAACCATACAGAAAAATGCGCTCTGCAGGAGCGCGATTGAGAGAACGCACGGACGCAGGGAAAAATCTCCCGCAGATTTCGCGGATTCACGCGGAAAACGCCCGAAGAAACGCGCCCTTGGGGGCGAAGACGTCCACGTCTTCGTCGCGGGGCGCGGGAACGCCACGCGAGGGATGTTCGCTTTCCGGACACACGCTCGCCGCGGGAACGAAGGCAGGAATGCCTTCGCCCCCAAGGGCCGCCGCGAAAAATCACGCTTTCGCGTCGCGCTTGAAAGACGCCCGGCAGACTTCCGCCTGGCGGCTAAAGTCGTCGGCGTAGGCGTCCGCCTCTCCGCCGCCGACGAACGCGAGTTCCGCGAAAACCTTTTTCCTGAACTTCTCGACCGCTTCACGGACGCCCTCGCATTCCGAATAAGTCCGCGTTCCCGCCGCGATCGCCTTCGACACGTCTTCGAAATATTTTCGCGACGGCACGAAACGCCCGCAGACGGAAATTTCCTCCGAGCGCCTCGCCGGATCCCACTCGATCTTCGGATAGCACAGCCCCGTCCGCGCGTCCGGGCGCGTCTTGTCCGCCTCCGTGCCGTGTCCGCGCGCGAGCAGCTCGCAGTTTTCCCGAGTCAGCCCGCACAGAACGAACGTGCCTTTCTGCCGCGTGACGCGCGGGTTCGACATCCGCGGGTACACCACGTAGTTGCGGGAACAATCCTCGCGGACGCGTTTCAGCAGAAAATCCTCGTCGAAATCCGCCCGTTCCTGCGCGACCTCGTGACGCAGACGCCCCGAATTGAACCGCTTCTTCATGCACGCGACGGCGGAGAGCGTCGCGACCAGGTCGCTATCCAAAAATTTCTCGCGTTCCCGCGGCACGCGCAGGACAAGCACGCTCGGCACGAAGAACGTCCCGCAAGGCGAATTGAGCTCGCGGAGCACCTCGTTCGCCTTCCACCCGTCCACCGCCATGAACCACGCCATCGCCAAATCCGTCGAAATGTCGATGAGCCGCGTCGGGAAGCCGTAGTGCTGCATCTGGCAGAGCTTGTCGAACGTCGTCGGGCAGTTCGCGAACAGCGCGGGAACGCGGTTCTGCGCGTCCTGAAAAATCTCGTTCTCTTTGCCCAGCAAGTCGCCGCCGCGCAGGAGGCCGGGCGTCGGGTCGGGGAAAACCGCGCATTCCCCGCGAAAGAAATAACGCGCGTCCGCATCGTCCTTGAGATTTTGGAAGTCCGGAGCGGGCTTTGTTCGACTTCCTACGATATGTACAGGCGTTCGATTCAGTTGAATTTGGCGCTTCCCGCCGAGATCGTGGAAGCCTACTGCTCCTGTCAGAGCATGAAGAATCTGACGGCATTCGCGCGCACGGCGATCATTCAGAAGCTGAATCGGGAGTTCGGGTTTTCGCTGGACGAGGCGCTCGGGGATTTTTCGCGCGGGCGGCGCACGGATCTGCGGGATCCGGCTCTGAAGCGGAAGCGCGTCGCCGCGCTGCAGGAGCACGCCTGCCGCGCCCGCGAACGGAAAAAAGCGGATAACGGATAATGGATAGTGAATAGTGGATAACGGATAATGAATAACGGATAGTGAGTGTCGGTTCTCCCGTGAAAAACTTCCTTTCACTCCTATGACTTCCAGTGAAAAACCGTTTCCTTCTTCGCGGCTCGGCGGTTTGGCGGGAGAACGGGCGTTTTTTGAAATTTCCCGACCGGAAAAACATTCCGCTCTTGCGGGAACGCGTTTTCGGGTGTAGGTTCGCGTTCGCCTTTTCGCGGATATTCAGCGCGGGAAGGCGAATTTTTCCAATCCAGAACAAACATCGATTTCCGATTCTCATGAAATTCAAAACGCTCACCCCGGAAGAAGCCGTAGCCATGATCGAAAACGGCGAGAACATCGGCCTCAGCGGATTCACCGCCGCCGGCGCCCCCAAAGCCACCGCCCGCGCCCTCGCGGAAAAAGCGAAGGCGGAACACGAAGCCGGCCGCCCCTTCAAGATCAATCTCTTCACCGGCGCGTCCACGTCCGCGTCCACGGACGGCGCGCTCGCGCAGGCCGACGCCATCGACATCCGCATGCCCTACCAAGGCAACGCGGATCTGAAGAAGAACATCAACTCGCAGAAAGTCCGCTACAGCGACATGCACCTTTCGCACACGGCGATGTACATGCGCTACGGCTTCATTCCGCGCGTGCAGACCGCCATCGTCGAAGCCACCGAAGTGACGGACGACGGCAGGATCGCGCTCACGACCGCCGGCGGGAACACGGCGACCTACTGCAAGCTCGCAGACCGCATCATCATCGAGCTCAACGCCTACCACCATCCGGGGCTGAAGGATCTGCACGACATCTACGTTCCCGCGGATCCGCCGAACCGCGCGCCGATTCCCATGACGCACGTCCAGGACCGCATCGGCACGACGATGCTCCAGGTCGATCCCGCGAAGATCGTCGGCGTCGTCATGACGAACGAGAACGACCACATCGCGCCGTTCAAGCCGAGCGATCCCGTCACGGACCAGATCGGCGAGAACGTCTGCAACTTCCTCGCCGCCGAGCTCAAGGCCGGCCGCATTCCGAAGGAATTTCTCCCGATTCAGTCCGGCGTCGGCAACATCGCGAACGCCGTGCTCGCCGCGCTCGGCCGCAACACGGACATTCCGCCGTTCCGCATGCACACGGAAGTCATTCAGGACTCGGTCATCAAGCTCATGGACGCGGGGCGCTGCGTCTTCGTCGGCGGCTGCTCGCTCACCGTTTCCGACGACTGCCTGAAGCACATCTACGAGAACTTCGATTTCTATAAGAACAAGATCGTGCTCCGCCCGCAGGAAATCTCCAACAATCCGGGCATCGTGCGCCGTCTCGGTCTGATCTGCATGAACACGGCGATCGAGGTGGACCTCTTCGGCCACGTCAATTCCACGCACTTCTACGGGCGCCAGATGATGAACGGCATCGGCGGTTCCGGCGACTTCGCGCGCAACGGCTATCTGACGATCTTCACGTGCCCGTCCGTCGCCAAGGGCGGCGCGATTTCCTCCATCGTGCCCATGTGCTCGCACATCGACCACACGGAACACGACGTGGACATCGTCGTCACCGAACAGGGCGTCGCCGACCTGCGCGGCAAATGCCCGCGCGAACGCGCCGAAGAGCTCATCGAAAAGTGCGTGCATCCCGAGTACAAGCAGCTGCTCCGCGACTATGTCGCGCGCACGCCGCTCTACCACACGCCGTGCGACGTCACGAAGGCGCTCGAGTTCCACCGTGCGTTCCTCCAGGAAGGCGACATGCGCAAGGCGAACATGAAGGACTGAACGTTCCCGCGCTCTCCGCAAAAAACGCGTTCCCGCCTCTCCGCGGGAACGCGTTTTTTTGTGCGGAAAAACGGCGCTGCGCGCCCGCGGGAACGAAAATTCTTCTTAAACGAACGTTCTATTCATGGTAGGGTGCGTGGAGTTTCGTCGCGGACGCGGGAGCGGAAAGCGTTTTACAAACGCCGCGGCGAGGTGCAAAATGCGAATGCGTTTTTGATATGTTTCCCCTGAAGAAAATCATCCCCGTCATCGCGGCGCCGTTTGCGGCGGCGCCCGCGGCTTCGGCGGCGACGGAAGCCGCCGAGAAGCTTTTCGAAATCCCGCTTTGGGACGGGTTTTCGCTGCCGATCACGAACAGCATTCTCACGACGTGGATCGTGGCGCTCGTGCTGATCGCGCTGATCCGGCTCGCGTGCGGGCGGCCGAAGCTCGTGCCGTCCAAAGGGCAATACGCGGTCGAGACCGTGCTCGGCATGTTCAAGGAGATTCTGGAGCCGATTCTGGGCAAGAAGGCGTTTCCGGCGGCGTTTCCGCTGCTGATCTGCCTGTTCTTCTTCATTCTCGCGCAGAACTGGGCGGGGCTGATTCCGGGCGTCGGCACGATCGGCTGGCACGAGACGGCGCTCGCAGCGGACGGCACGGAGACGGAAACGTTCCGCGCGCTGTTCCGTCCGCTCGGCGCGGACATGAACGGCACGCTCGGGCTCGCGCTCGTGTCCTTCGGCGCGTGGGCGATCATCGTGCTCAAATACGCGGGCGCGAAGGCGGTGCTTTTCGACTGGTTCGGGAACAAGGCGGACAAGCGCGACGTTCCCGCGGCGGTGTATTATTTCCTGTCGCTGATCTTCTTCGCGGTGGGCTTCATCGAAATCATCTCGGTGATCTTCCGCCCGGTGTCGCTGTCGTTCCGACTTTTCGGAAACGTGTTCGGCGGCGAGACGCTGATGCACTCGACGGGCTACTTCACGGCGTTTTACTTCCTGGAACTGCTCGTCGGCGTCGTGCAGGCGCTGGTGTTCACGCTGCTTTCGGCGGTGTACATCGGGCTGATCACGAATCACGACAGCGGCGAACACGCGGAAGCCGAAGAGCACGCATGATTTTTCGAAAAGAATTTTTCCGGCGGGAGGATGCCGAGAGCGTCCGCGTCGGGATTCACCCATAAAAACCAAACCAAATCAAAGAAAAGGCATAAGACAATGATTACGGCACTCCTCGCGGAAATCAGCGGAAGCCTGCACGTGGCGCTCGGTTGCGCGGCGGCGGCGATCGGCGTGGGCTGGGTCGGCAGCAAGGCTGTCGAAGCGGTCGGACGCAACCCGGGCGCGTTCGGGAAGATTCTCGTTCTCGCGATTCTGGGCATGGCGCTCGCCGAAGCCATCGCGTTCTACGTGCTCTTCCTCGCGTGAACCGCGCGGGAACGGCGCCGCTTTTTTCGGGCGCGCGCCGTTCCCGTAAACCTTTTTTCTTCAGACATTCGCAGACACCATGTTTTCACAAATTCTGGCAAACGCCGCCGCCGCGGCCGTTCCCGCGGCGACCGAAGGCGGAAACAAATTCACGGAGATCACGACGAAGTTCGGCATCGAGCCGGGCGCGCTCGCTGTGCAGATCGTCAGCTTCGGAGTGCTCGCGCTCGTCGTGTGGTATTTCGGTTTTCGCCCGCTGATGAAGACCGTCGCCGAACGGCAGAAAAAAATCGAGGACGGGCTGAAGTTCTCCGACGACATGAAGGCGAAGCTCGCGCAGTCCGAAGCCGACTACAAGGCGACGATGGCGCGGGCCGCGCAGGACGCCGCCGCCGTGCTCGACGCCGCGCGCAAGTCCGCCAAGGAGACCGTCGAAAAAGCCGCGCAGGACGCGATCGCGCGCGCCGAGGAGACGGAGCGCCGTGCCGCCGAAAACGTCGCGCGGGAACGCGAAAAGATGCTCGCGGAGCTCCGCGGCGAAGTCGCCGCGCTCGTCGTCGAGACCACGGCAAAACTGCTCGCGCGCGAACTCCCCGCCGCGGAAAAGACGCGCCTCACCGCCGCCGCCGCGGAAGAACTTAAAGCGTAAAGGAACCGCGAATGAAATCGGCAGGACATAACGATTCCGCTCTCAAGGAGCACGATTTTTCGGACGTCGTGTTCACGGGAGCGCGTCGCGTTTTTTCCTGCGCGAGAGAATCCTTCAGCTCCGAAGGAGCGAGATTGCTTAGCGTAGGGCAAGCGGACTTGTCCGCGCGGCCCTACGAAAACCGGACAAGACAATGCGCTCTGAAGGAGCGCGATTGGAAGGACGCCGCCTGATGTCACAGTCGCTCTCCCAGATATTTGTGCACATCGCGTTCAGCACGAAAGACCGTTTTCCGTTCCTCGACGAAAGCGTCTCCGAAGAATTGTTCAAATATATCGCCGGAGTCTGCAGAAATTCGGATTGTCCCGTGATTCAGGTCGGCGGACATCGCGACCATGTGCATGCGCTTTGCGGGCTTTCCCGCACAATTTCTCCGGCGAATCTGATTAGGGAAATCAAAACGGCGTCCTCAAAGTGGATCAAGTCCTTCGGGGGAGCTTACGAAAAATTTTTCTGGCAGGACGGTTACGGAATCTTTTCGGTGAGTCCGCTTCAGACCGCCGCAGTTTCGGATTACATCAAAAACCAGAAGGAACATCATAAAACGCGTTCGTTTCAGGATGAATTCAGGGCGTTTCTCAAAAAATATAACGTAAAATATGATGAAAAATACGTTTGGGCATAGCAATTTCGCCCTTACAGGGCTTGACGTTGCGGGTGACGCGTCCGTAGGGTTGCGCTACGCTTCACCCTACGCTGGACAATCTCGCCCCGTCGGGGCGAAGACATGTTCGGACGAATTCGACGTCTTTTTCTTTTCGACAAACAATGGCTAAGAAAAACCAGACTTTGAGGAAACACGCGGCGCGGCTCGTGGAGCTCGCGCGCGGAGCGGACGGGCGCATCGACGCGGCGCGCGTGCGCGCGATTCTCGCCGAGCTGCCGCGCGCGTTCCCGGGCGCGGCGCTGCGCCCGTTGCTCGAAGCGTTTTACGCGGCGGTCGCGCGGGAACTGCGGTTCTCCGAGGCGCGCATCGAGTTCGCGGGAACGCTCCCGGCGGGAACGGCGGACGCGCTCGCGGCGCATTTTTCCGCGCTCTACAGACGCACGGTCGCGCCCGTCGCGACGGAAAATCCCGCCCTGCTCGGCGGCGTCCGCGTGCAGGTCGGCGACGACGTTTACGACGCTTCGCTCGCGGGCGCGCTCGCGCGGCTCCGCGCCTCGCTCGCCGCGGCGTAAGAACTTTTTTTCACGCATTTAACAACAAAACGAAACAAAAAACATGAGTCAGATTCTTGAAGATATTCGGTCGGCGATCGCTTCGCTCGACGCAAAACCGGAGAAGGCGAACGTCGGCACGATCGTCGAGCTCGCCGACGGCGTGGCGAAAGTCGACGGGCTTTCCCGAACGATGATGAACGAAATGCTCGCGTTCGAAAACGGGCTCGAAGGCATCGCGTTCAACCTTGAGCAGGACATCGTCGGCGTCGTCGTCATGGGCGACACCTCGTCGCTCAAAGAAGGCATGACGTGCAGGACGACGGGGCGCCTGCTGAGCGTTCCCGTGGGCAAGGAACTGCTCGGGCGCGTCGTCGACACGCTCGGCAATCCCGTGGACGGCAAGGGCCCGATCGGGGCGAAGGAGCGTGCGCCGATCGAGAAGATCGCGCCCGGAATCATGCCGCGCGAGCCCGTCAACCAGGCCCTGCAGACGGGCATCATGCCGATTGACGCGATGATCCCGATCGGCCGCGGCCAGCGCGAGCTCATCATCGGCGACCGCTCGACGGGCAAGACGACGATCGCGACGGACACCATCATCAACCAGGCGCGCATCAACCGCGAGGGGCTCGCGTCGGGCGATCCGAATTTCCGCCCCGTGTATTCGATCTACGTCGCCGTGGGGCAGAAGAATTCGAGCGTGGCGCGGCTGATCGCGACGCTGGAAAAGGCGGGCGCGCTCGAGTACTGCGTGGTCGTCGTCGCGGGAGCGTCGGAAAACGCCGCGAATCAGATGTACGCTCCGTTCGCGGGCGCGGCGATCGGCGAATGGTTCATGGAAAACGGCATGGACGCGCTCGTCGTGTACGACGACCTTTCGAAGCACGCGGCGGCGTATCGCCAGATTTCGCTGATTCTGAAACGCCCGTCCGGCCGCGAAGCGTATCCGGGCGACGTGTTCTACCTGCATTCCCGCCTGCTCGAGCGCGCGGCGCGCCTCACGGGCAAGGGCTCGCTGACGGCGCTCCCGATCATCGAGACGCAGGCGGGCGACGTTTCCGCCTACATTCCGACGAACGTGATCTCGATCACGGACGGGCAGATCTTCCTGCAAACGGACCTGTTCAACCAGGGCGTGCGCCCGGCGATTTCGGTCGGTCTGTCGGTCTCGCGCGTCGGTTCGTCGGCGCAGATCAAGGCGTTCAAGCAGGTCGCCGGCAAGGTGAAGGGCGAGCTCGCGCAGTATCGCGAAATGGCGGCGTTCGCGCAGTTCGGCAGCGACCTCGACGCGGCGACGAAGACGATTCTCGACAAGGGCGACCGCTTCGTCGAGCTCTTCAAGCAGGGCCCCGGCGAGCCGAAGCCCGTCGCCTCGCAGATCGCGCTCATCTGGGCGGCGCAGCACGACTTTTTCGCGGACGTTCCGAAGGAAAAGACGCTCGCGGCGTCGCTCGCGCTGCAGGATTTTCTCGAAACCTCGGCGAAGGACACGCTCGCGGAAATCAAGTCCAAGGCGAAGCTCGACGACGCTCTCGAAGCGAAGATCAAAGCCGCCTGCGACCAGTGGAAAGCGGCGTATAAAGCTTAAGGAAGAAACCGCGAATGAACGCGAATTCCCGCGAATTTTTCGGCACGCGCCGATTCGGTTTTCGCGTTCTTTCGTGTCCGTTCGTGGTTCCGAATTTTATTTTTTAACTTTCCAAAACAATGGCCAAGGGGCTCAGAGAAATCAGAAATCGCATTCGCTCGGTGACGAACACCGGGCAGATCACGCGCGCGATGCAGCTCGTCGCGTCGTCGAAGATGCGGCGCGCGCAGGACGCGGCGACGTCGGGAAGACCTTACGCCGTGCTACTTTCGCGCATTCTCGCGACGGCGCTGCGCGGGCTCGACCTTTCGGGCGAATTCACGCATCCGCTCATTCAGGAACGCCCCGTGAAGACGCGCGGGATCGTCGTCATCGCGACCGACAAGGGGCTGTGCGGCGGGCTCAACTCCAACCTGTTCCGTTTTCTGAACAAGACCGTTCCCGCGGGAACGCCGGCGAAGTTCTTCACCGTCGGGAAAAAGGCGACACAGTTCGTCGCGCGCACGAAGCGCGAACTCGTCGCGGATTTTTCCGTGAGCGACCACGTGAACTTTTCGGAGGTGCGCCCGATCGGCGAATACCTCATCCGCGAATACCTCGCGGGAACGATCGACACGATCGAAATCGTGCTCTCGCAGTTCAAGAACACGATCGTGCAGACGCCGATGATTTCGACGCTCGTGCCGCTCGGAAACCTGGAGGAACGCATGCGCGCGCAGTTCGCCGCGCAGGGCGCGAAGAGCGAGTTCCGCCTCGCCGAGGACGACCGCGAAATGGCGTTCGCGCCCGACGCGAAGACGATTCTCGAAGGACTGCCCGCGCTCTTCTTCAAGCAGAGCCTGCACCAGGCGATTCTCGAGGCGAAGGCGTCCGAGCAGTCCGCGCGCATGGTCGCGATGAAGGCGGCGACGGACAACGCGAAGTCGCTCGTCGAATCGCTTTCGCTCGAATACAACAAGGCGCGCCAGGCCGCCATCACCAACGAAATCAACGAGCTCGCCGCCTCCAACGCCGGCTGAGCAGGGAAGATAGAAAAGAGAAAACGCCGATGCGCGCGCAAGCACAAGAACCCGTTCCCGAGAAGCGACGTTCCCGCCGCTTCCTCGCGGGCGTCGTGTGCGCGGCGGTCTGCGTGTTTTCCGTTTTTTTCGCCGTTCCCGCGGACGCGAAAAGCGACGCCGCGGCGTTTTCCGTCGCGACGGAGGAAACCGCCGCGTGGAACGCGACGCTCGACGACTATTTCGCGGGAACGCTCAACGTGCGCGTTCCCCACACAGTGCTTTCGCGGACGCCGAAGGTGCTCGCGCGGCTGCTTGCGGACGACGGCGTTCCCGCCGAGGAAATGCGTCTCGTCGTCAACAAGAGCATTCTCGACAAGACGCTCGGGAAAACGGCGAGCAAATTCACCGGAGAATTTCACCACGTCGGCGAAACGAATCTGCGGGCGCTTCCGGCGGAGCTCGCTGATCCCGTCGCGGTGTTCGATTCCGCCCACGGGAACGGAGACAAGGTCGTGCTCACGACGCTGAAGGACACGGAGAGCGGCGAAAGCGTCATCGTCGCCGTCGCGGTCGCGACAACGCGCGGGCACGAAACGGTGAACGCGGTTTCGTCGGTGCACGGGCGCCAGGTCGGGTCTTTCCGCAAATGGATGAAGGACGGACTGCTCCGTTATTTTCATACAAAAAAGTTCCCGCAATGGCTGGATTCGGTCGGGGTGCAAAATCCCCGAGCTGCCATACCCTGCGGGAACGGAGTCCTCAACGAAAAGGACTTCGCCGATTCTGCCCGCGACGGCGCGAAGCGCAAGAACAAATCCCCGAACGACGGAAAGGAGCTTCGAAAATGAGCGTTCCCGCGAACCGAAAAAGAACTTTTGATGAGCTCCGCCGAATCGACGAGAGCGGCAATGAGTATTGGTCCGCGCGCGAGCTGTTCCCCGTGCTCGAATACAGCCGTTGGGAGAAATTCAGGCCGCTGGTCGAAAAGGCGAAAATCGCCTGCGAAACCGCAGGGGCGAAGGCTTCGGATCATTTTCACCTTGAGGTGAAAATGATCGATCTCGCAAAAGGCGCGAAACACGAAATCGAAGACTTCCGCCTGTCGCGCTACGCGTGGCTACCTCATTGTGCAGAACGGCGATTCGTCCAAGCCCGTCATAGCGCTCGGACAAACGTATTTCGCGATCCAAACGCGCAGACAAGAGCTCGCCGACGATGCCGCGTTCAACGCGCTCAGCGAAGAAGACCGGCGGCTTTTTCTGCGCAGAGAAATGCGGGAGCACAACAAGACTCTCGTCGAAACCGCGAAACGCGCGGGCGTGCGCACGGAGCGAAAGAAAATTTTGAACTCGAATGAATCCCGAAATCAAAAAAGTAAATAATTTATGACTACAACAGGAACAATTACCCAGATTATCGGCGCGGTCGTGGACGCGCAGTTCGACGAAAAGACGATTCCCGCGATCTACAACGCGCTGGAAGTGAACTACACGCTCAACGGCGCGCCGACGCGGCTCGTGCTCGAAGTGCAGCAGCACCTCGGCGCGGGCGTCGTCCGCGCGGTCGCGATGAGCACGACGGACGGGCTCGTACGCGGCATGCCCATCGTCGACACGGGAGCGCCGATTCAGGCTCCCGTCGGCGAAGGCGTGCTCGGGCGCATCTTCAACGTCACGGGCGATCCCGTGGACGGCAAGGGCGCGGTCTCGTGCACGAAGAAATACCCGATTCACCGCAACCCGCCGCCGCTCGTCGAGCAGAGCACGGGCGCGGAGCTGCTCGAAACGGGCATCAAGGTCATCGACCTCATCTGCCCGTTCGTGAAGGGCGGCAAGGTCGGCGCGTTCGGCGGCGCGGGCGTCGGCAAGACGGTGCTCATCATGGAGCTCATCAACAACATCGCGAAGGCGCACGGCGGCTATTCCGTGTTCGCGGGCGTCGGCGAGCGTTCCCGCGAGGGCAACGACCTCTACCGCGAAATGTGCGAGTCCGGCGTCATCGACACCAAGGACATCTCCAAGTCCAAGGTCGCGCTCGTGTACGGACAGATGAACGAACCGCCGGGAGCGCGTATGCGCGTCGCGCTGACCGCGCTCGCCATGACGGAATATTTCCGCGACGAAAAGGGGCAGGACGTGCTGCTGTTCATCGACAACATCTTCCGTTTCTCGCAGGCGGGCTCGGAAGTGTCCGCGCTGCTCGGCCGCTCGTCGTCCGCCGTCGGTTATCAGCCGACGCTCGCGACGGAAATGGGCAACCTGCAGGAACGCATCACCTCCACGAAAAAAGGCTCCATCACGTCGTTCCAGGCCGTTTACGTTCCCGCGGACGACCTGACGGACCCCGCACCCGCGAACACGTTCGCGCACCTCGACTCGACGATCGTTCTCGACCGCAAAATCGCCGAGCTCGCGATTTATCCCGCCGTCGATCCGCTCGCCTCGACCTCGCAGGCGCTCACGCCGCAGATCGTCGGCGAAGACCACTTCCGCGTCGCCCGCGCCGTGCAGGCCGTGCTGCAGAAATACAAGGACCTGCAGGACATCATCGCGATTCTCGGCATGGACGAGCTTTCCGACGAAGACAAGCTCACCGTCTCCCGCGCGCGCAAAATTCAGAAGTTCCTCTCGCAGCCCTTCCACGTCGCGTCGCAGTTCACGGGCATGGACGGCGCGTACTGCTCCGTCGCCGACACCGTGCGCTCGCTCGACACCATTCTCAAGGGCGAAGTGGACGACATCGCCGAGCAGCACTTCTACATGAAAGGCTCCATCGACGAGGTCATCGCTTCGTCGAAGCGATGACCTCGTCGAAATTAATAATTGACAGTGAATAATGAATAACGCCTTGCCGGAGAATTTTTTGCGGGAAAAGTCGAAACGTTTCGCGATGAGAATCGTGAAGCTGTATCAGCACGTCTCCGAAAAATCGCGGGAAGGCGTTCTCTCCAAACAGATTCTGCGCAGCGGAACGAGCATCGGAGCCAACGTCTGCGAGGCGCAGTACGCGCAAAGCCAGAAGGACTTCGTCTCAAAGATGAGCATAGCGCTGAAGGAATCCGCCGAGACGGAATATTGGTTGGAGCTTCTGCATGAGGGCGACTTCATCACTCGGAAACAGTTCGATTCCCTGCGCGAAGACTGCATCGAACTGCTGAAAATGCTCACGGCCACGGTCAACACCACGAAACGCAAAATGCGGCTCGGAGAAAAAATCTGATTCTTTTTCAGGCTCTGCGCTATTCACTATTCATTATTCACCATTCATTCTTGAGAACGAAAGGGATATAAATGTCTTTATCATTCGAAATCGTGACGCCGACCGGCGTCGTTTACGAAGCGGAAAACGTCGCGTCCGTGACGCTTCCGACGACCGCGGGCGAGCTCGGGATTCTGCCCGGGCACATCCCGCTGACCGCGGAAATCGAACCCGGCGAAATCGTCGTCGAGAGCGCCGCGGGAACGACACGCCTCGCCGTGGACAAGGGCTACGGGCGCGTCATCGCCGACCGCGTGAGCGTGCTCGCCGAAGCCGCGATCGACGTGAAGGCGATCGACCTCTCCGCCGTCGAGGACGCGCAGAAGCGCGCCGAAGCCGCGATCGAGGCGGCGCGCCGGCAGAAGGAAATCGATCCCGCCGAGCTCGAAAAGCTCGAGGCGATCGCGCGCTTCGCCATCGCCCAAAAGCTCGCCAAAGGCAAAAAATAAAAGCGTGCGCGCCGCTCCCCGCGCCGGGCGTTCAAAAAAAAATTGCGCGGGAGCGAACAATCGCCTTTGCGCGAAACGCTTTTTTTGAAAGAATGTGATCGTGATGAAAACCTTGCTCGAAAAAATTTCCCGCGTGCGCGTGCTCGTCGTCGGCGACGTCATGCTCGACCACTATATCCACGGCGACGCGACGCGCATTTCGCCCGAAGCGCCCGTTCCCGTGGTCAACGTCTCCAAGGACCGCTACGTGACGGGCGGCGCGGCGAACGTCGCGCTGAACATCCGTTCGCTCGGCGCGGGTGCGGCGCTCTGCGGTCTCTGCGGCGACGACGAGGCGGGGCGCCGGCTGCGCGCGATTCTGAGCACGGCGGGCATCGATTATCCGACGGAGTTCTGCCGTTCCCGCATCGCGACGATCATCAAGTCGCGCGTCGTCGTGCGCAACCAGCAGCTCTGCCGGCTCGACCGCGAAATGGCGCCGGAAAACTACGCGCTCACGGAAGCCGCGGTCCGCGAAAAGCTTTTCGCCGAAATCGAGCGCGCGGACGCAGTCATCATCTCCGACTACGCGAAAGGCGCGATCGACCTGGAGATGCTCACGCAGATTCTCGCGCACGCCGAACAGCACGGCATTCTCGTCTCGCTCGACCCGAAGCCGCGCCGCCGCCTGCCGTTCAGAAACGTCGGTCTCATCACGCCGAACAAGAACGAGGCGATCGAGCTCGCCGACCTTCAGAACGAGCTGCGTCCGGACGAATTTCCCGCCGAGGAAATCTGCCGCCGCATCTGGGAAAAGCACCGTCCGAAGGATCTCGTAGTCACGCTCGGCGCGGAAGGCATGCTGCTTTCCCGCGAGGGCAAAATCCTCAAGCGCATCCCGACGTTCGCGCGCGAAGTCTTCGACGTCTCCGGCGCGGGCGACACGGTGATCGCCTCGCTCACGCTCGCGCTCGCCGCGGGAACGCCGCTTGAAGAGGCGGCGCACTTCGCGAACACCGCCGCGGGAATCGTCGTCGGCAAATTCGGCACGGCGACCGTCACTCCGGAGGAGATTCTCGCATTCCGTCAATGACCCGCGCGGGAACGCCCGTTCCCGCCGCCTCAACCCCCGTTTTCCACCATGAAGCAATTTCTCCGAGTCCTCGCATCCGCGCTGTGTTTCGTTCTCGCTCTCGTCTGCGTTCCCGCGGCGCTGGGCGACGATTTTTCCAAGGTGAAGAAAAGCGATTTCTCCGCCTCGGAGATGAAGGCGATTTTTTCCGACGCCTACTGCCGCGAGCTGAAGAAGGGCGTGACGGCTAAGCAGGTCAAGTCGATGAAGAATCCCGTCCTGCGCGACATGGCGGAACGGATGCTCGCGAAGAAATATCAGGACAAGCTCCATCGCCGCGCGCGCAAGTATCGGCCGTATTATCCCGTGGACGCGCTGGCGAAGGAGCTCAAGACGAGTTTCTACAGCCGCTACGAGAACCCGACGGGAATCTATTTCAAGGCGGGCGAGACGGCTGTGCTCTTCGTCGGCGAAATTCCCAAGAAGGAGACGATTTCGCTCAAGGTGCACTGCTTCGACCAGGAAGGCTACGGCGACGAGAAAGTCTATCCGCTCGAAAAGGGCGTGAACGTCGTTCCCGTGGAGATCAACGGGCTCGCGTACATTCAGTATTTCACGACGAACGAAGACGCCAAGCCCGTCAACGTCAACATCGCGACCGGGCACGCGAACGGCGTCTTTTCCAACGCGACGCACACGAACGAGGATTGGGCGAAGATGCTCGACGGCGTCGCGGGCGACTGCATCGACATCGTCGGCAAATACGTCCACCTGATCTACTGCGCGGAAACGATGAAGCAGATCTGCCCCAAGGACGGGCTGAAGCTCATCAACACCTACGACGAGCTGATCCGCTGCCAGCAGGAAGACATCATGGGCCTGCAGCAGTTTAAGCGCAAACGCCCCAACCACATGCTCGGCCGCACGATGTGGAAAGGCTACATGCACGCGGACGGCATGGGCGCCGCCTTCAACGACAACACGATGGACTCGATCGCCGATCCCGCGAAGGTCGAGGCGCAGGCGTGGGGCATCTCGCACGAGTTCGGACACGTCAACCAGACGCGGCCGCTCATGATGTGGGTCTGCACGGCAGAGGTGACGAACAACATCTATTCCTGCTGGGCGAACTTCAAGATGACGCCCGAGTCCATGCGCCTCGAGCACGAGCGCTGCCAATCGCGCGACGGCGAAGGTCCCTTCATCGGCGGCAGATTCAACAGTTTCCTCAATTCCGCGCTCGTCTACGGCGAACCGTGGCTCTGCCAGAAGGGACCGGACAAAATGGAAGGCTACGAAAACGGCGGCGACCACTTCGTCAAGGTCGCTCCGCTGTGGCAGCTGCAGCTCTACATGAACGTCGCCGAGCGCGGCCCGAAGGATTTTTATCCGCAGCTTTTCGAAATCGCCCGCACGGACGAAGTGCCGAAGACCAAGGAGGGGAAGCCGGACAACGGCGCGATCCAGATCCGCTTCATGAAGAACGCCTGCGAAATCGCGAAGCAGAATCTGATGCCGTTCTTCGAGGCGGCGGGAATGCTCAAGCCCATCGACCGCGACCTCGACGACTACACGCCCGCGCACCTCACGATCACCGAGGCGGACTGCAAGAAGCTCAAGAAGTTCGGTGAAAAATTCCCCGCTCCCGCAAGCCCGGTCATCTACTACATTTCCGCGACGAATTACGAAATCTTCAAAAAAGGTCTGCCCGTGAAGGGCTCCAAGGGCAAGGGCGTCGAGCCCTCCGCCGACGGACGCCGCCTCACGTTCTCGCACAAAAAATGGCAGAACGTCGTCGCGTTCGAGACCTACGCGGGCGACAAGCTCGTGCGCGTCTCGATGAGCGGGCTGGACTCGAAGGACAATTCCTCGACGCTCGTCATCTACCCCGAAGGCGCGACGCGCGTCGAAGCCGTCGGCTGGGACGGCAAGCGCGTTCTCGCCTACGGCAAGCCGGCGCCGCGCAAGCCGGGCGCGAGCTCGACGTCCTCCGCCGTTTCCGCGCCGGCGCGCTGATTACGCACGCGGTTTCAGCCCGCGCGGGAACGGAAACGCGCGATCGCGGGGCGCACCATCGCGGCGGCGAGGCTCGGGAAATCCATACCGACGCACGACGCGCTCTTCGGCAGCAGGCTCGTCGCCGTCAGCCCCGGCATCGTGTTCACTTCGAGGAAGCGGAACGTTCCGTCCGGAGAAAGAATCACGTCCGCGCGCGCGAAATCGCGGCAGCCGCACGCCGCGAACAGCGTCTCCGCCGAAGCGCGTATGCGCGCCGCGACGGCGTCGTCGATCGGCGCGGGGAAAAGGTATTCCGTGTTCCCGCGCGTGTACTTGTTCGTGAAGTCGTAGACGCCCGTCTTCGGGCGGATTTCGACGACGCCCATCGCCCTGCCCTCCAGCAGCCCGACCGTCAGCTCTCTGCCGTGCAGACGCGCCTCGACGATCCACTTCTTCGCCGCGCTTAGGTCGCCCTCCAGCGCCGCGCGCAGCTCGCGCTCGCCCGTCGGCAGAAACAGCCCGACGCTGCTGCCCTTGTCCGAGGGCTTCACGACCGTCTCCGCGCCGAGCCGCGCGACGATCTCCGCCGCGTCCGGCCGCGCGTCCGCCGAAAAGACGATGCCGTCCGGCGCGGGAACGCCGTGCGCGCGCATGACGGCTTTCGTCGCCGCCTTGTCGATGCACGTCTCGCTCGCCTCGATCCCGCAGCCCGCGTACGCGAAACCGCGCGCCTCGAGATCGCGCTGCACGCCGCCGTCCTCGCCGTAGTCGCCGTGAATCACGGGAAAGACGACGTCCGTCGCCGGGTCGAGATCTTCCGGCAGACGGTTTTCGTCGAGCGTCCGCAGTTCCGTCCGCGGGAACGCGGAGCGCAGCGCCTCGGCGCAGGCGCGCCCGGACTGAATGGAAACCTCGCGTTCCGGCGACCGCGCGCCGCAGAGAACGACGATTCTGAAATCCTGTTTGTTCATGAGTGCCTCAACGCTACGCCCGACGAGGCGGGATTGCACGAAAAAACCCGCGAATCTTCGCGGGTTTCGAAGTGGCTGCCCAGGTAGGGATCGAACCTACGACCAATTGATTAACAGTCAACTGCTCTTCCGCTGAGCTACTGGGCAATCAAAAATGTGAGGCGTATTAGACGCTTTTCTCCCGCCGCTGTCAACAGGTTTTTCTCAAAAAAAAATTTTTAAATTTTATTTGACGCTCCCGCGAAATTATGCGATGCTTCTTTTCACAGTTAAACCAACGCGTTTCGACTGGAAACGCCCCTTTCGTCTAGCCCGGTCTAGGACACCTCGCTTTCACTGAGGCGACCAGGGTTCGAATCCCTGAAGGGGCGCCACTTTCAAAAGCCCGCGATTCCGAAAACGGATCGCGGGCTTTTTCGCGTCTACAAGCGGAGCAAGCGAACTAAACATCCAACTAGACGGGCCCATAATCGCACAAAACACCCGCTAAAATCGCTTGAAATAGGGCTTGACTCTTCTCAGGGGGGGGGGGGGCAAAATTGAAGCCCTAACAACAACCTTAGTACAATTATGAAAAAATATATTACAGTCGCGGCACTCCTCGCCGCTGGAAGCGTTTTTGCTAATGCTGTCGAAATCTCTCCCTTGACCGATAGCCAAACCGGCACTTGGGTGCATGCCAATAACAATGCAATCGACGGTAACGGAGTACTTTCAGGTGATCCTAACTGGCAAGTAGATTGCTCTACGTACACGTTGGCGACCAGCTTGACGATTAGCGTAGATGAAATTTTAAATTTTTCTTTTGATGCGACTAACAATGGGACGGGAAACAGTTGTCTTACGCTTGCTCTGATCGGCTCCTCTAATGCCATTGTTGTTGGGCACGGTACGTACGACAAGCCAGGTGATGAACTTCAAGTTGCTGTTACAGATAATACTGGAGCCCAAGGGTATGTATTCGCAAACACCAACGCTAAGGATGATGTTCAGCTAACCGCCGGTGCGACCCTGAGCTCCGCTATGCCGACTGGTGGTGCAATATCTACAATTAGTGGTCAAATTAAGTGGGATGGTGATTCTTGGAGCCTTACGACGACGTCTACCGCTGTTGATTCGTCACTCAATTATGACTTGGGCATCACCTCTCTTGAGGTCAGTAAGTTGGTGGTGACAATCGAGGGTGGACATGGTCCGGACGACGCAAGTGATGAATGGAAGACACCGACCATGAGCAACTTAAAAATCTCCGTCATCCCCGAACCGTCCACGTTCGGCTTGCTCGCAGGTCTTGGTGCTTTGGCGCTCGTGGCTTCGCGCCGCCGCCGGCGCTAAGACTTTTAAAGCTTAACAATAAAAACGCCTCACTGAAGAAACTCAGTGAGGCGTTTTTATTTGGGATTGTAATTCCCCCTGCAATTTCTCCCTCTACACAGAGAACCCTATAGGAACTCGTGAGGCATTCCCGTGGTTCTTATAAACCAGTTCCTGACACAACCCCTTAAAAACCTCTTCTGCGCTCGGGGCATCGTCATACCGCATCCGTTCCCGCACCACCTTAAAGTCTCCGGGACAAACGCCTTCAAGCTCCGACATTTCCCGCATTAATCCTCAGAAACGCTCAGCTCCGGAAAATAACTCCTAAAACTCCTTCCCAATTTTTACGCGTCGTTCAGCCATAATTGTACGCTGCACTAAAATTACGTCCTTGCAAGACGTTTTCCACTTTTTCTCCACTTTTTATTTAAGGCTTTTGTTTATGCGCAATTCTCAGGGTTCGAATCCCTGAAGGGGCGCCACTTTCAAAAGCCCGCGATTCCGAAAACGGATCGCGGGCTTTTTCGCGTTCCCGACGGAAAATCGGCGCGCTCCGCGCGGAAACGGATCTTGCCGTTCGCTAAAAGAACCGATACGCTCGCGCCGCATTTATGAACTCATACGTTTTACGAAAACTTCACTTCTCGCCCCTCCCGCTCGCCGCGCTGTTCGCCGCCGCGAATTTCGTTCCCGCCGAAGCGGAGGTCATGCACGCCGACGCGTCGCTGCTCACCTACACGGATTTCGCGCAGAACACGGGCCGCTTTCAGGCGGGCGCGACGAACGCCCTGCTCGCGCACATCCGCGCGCAGGAAGGCGGAGTCGTCATCGCCTACGTCGGCGGCCGGGCAAGCTACGTGCTCCCGCACGGCATGATCGATTTCGGCGGTCTCTCCGACCAGGGCGCGAACAACGCGATCGGCTACAACTTCATCGCCACCGTCGCGCACAACGGCGTCATCGACCAGACTTATTCCGGCGCCGCCGTCGGCGCGGAAAACGCCGTCCGCTACAGCAGCATCGAATACCGCAACGGCTACAACTGGAGCAATTCCGTCGTCGCGACGAACTCGACCTTCTCGCTTTCCCCCGAAACGCCGGACGGCGGCGTCTACGACTACAAGATCGCGCGCCAGAGCAAGATCTTCACCGACGTCGTCGGCTCGCAGGTCTTTTCGGGAACGCTCGCGGCGGGAACGAACATCCAATACTACCGAGCGGGCTCGGGAACGATGAAGGTCGCCGACCATTCGGGAGCGACGACGGAAATCGCGGGCGCCTACCAATACGCAGCCGGAAGCATAAACACGGGCGCTTACGGGAACCTCGACGCCAACGGCAACTTCAACGTCTTCCACTACGCGAACTGGACTCCCGAAGGCGTGAACGCCGAGAACCCGCTTCCCTACTCGCTCGCGCCCGGCGACTCCGGCAGTCCGGCGTGGATCTGGAACGAGGCGACGGGACAGTTCGAATACCTCGCCGCGGGGCAGTCCGGCACGGACGAGTTCTCCCATCTGCGCGGGAACACGCGATACACGCTCGAAACGATGGCGAGCTTCGACAAGGAAATCGCGCTTTCCGCCGACGCCTCGAAAACGATCTACGTCAACGCCGTCACGGGAACGGTCGCCGCGATCGCGGACGCGGAAACGAGCTCCACGCTCTCCACGACGGACAAGCTCGCGACGGGAACGGTGACCTTCGGCGACGAAAGCGTCGAGTTCAAGGGCGTCCGATCGGGAACGCGCACGTGGAAAGATCTTTCCGCCGAAAAGGACAAGGACAACTGGTTCAACTACGGCGACGAGTACCTCAACGTCGTCGATCTCGATTCCCGCGAAAGCCTGACCGCGACGACCGCCGAAGGTCTCCGCACGTCCGACCTCTTCATGACGGAGAACCTCGTCTTCACCGCCGCGGGAACGGAGCAATACAGAATCGTGCTCAAGGACACGGCGGACACGGGCGTCGGCTACGTGCAGTTCTCCAAGGCGGACGGCGTCGCGAGCGCGAGCTTCCGCGTCTCTTCCGAAGCCGGAGAAAGCAACTTGCTCGACACCGCCGGCTTCATCGTGGACACGGGCGTGAGCGTCGAGCTCGACCTGACGAGCCCCACGAACGACATGCGCGAATGGCGCAAGGCAGGCGCGGGCGATCTGACGATCGTCGGCAGCGGGAACAACGACGCCCTGCTCAACGTCGGCGGCGCGGGCAAGCTCGTTCTTTCCCGCGAAAACGGCTACGCCGCCTACAACGTGCTCGCGAGCACGGGAGCGACCGTCGTCATCAAGGACGTGAACCAGGTCGCACGCGACGTCACGCTCGGCAACGGAGGCGCGACGCTCGACTTCAACGGCAATTCCATGATGTGGGACAACGCCGCCGCGGTTTCCGCCGAGGGCTTCACGATTCACGCGCTCACGGAAGGCGCGGTCCTCACCAACTCCGCCGCGGGAACGACGACGACGCTCATCGTGAAGAACGGCGGCGAAAGCTTCGTCGGCTCCTTCGCGGACACGGCGGCGGGTGCGCTGAAGCTCGTTTACGCGCCGGATTCCGCCGAGGCGGTCTGGACGCTCACCGGCGTCTTCACGAATCTCACGAACAACGCGGAAAGCGGCATCGTCGTGCAAAACGGCACGCTGAAGCTCGCGGGAACGAATACCGTCCACGCGCTCGGCTCCGCCACGGGAACGAACGCCGACCGCTATTTCAGCGCCGACGACTGGCACTACGCGGACGCGGCGGCGAACGTCGCCGTCGAATCCGGCGCGACCTTCGAGCTCGGCTCGCACGCGCGCCTCACGGGCGACGTCACGGTCCGCGACGGCGGCGTCTTCACGATGAACAGCGGCGTGAACAGGTGCTTCGAATACGTCGAAGGCGGCTACGCGCTCGAAGACACGGAAAAGTATTCCGCGTTCTTCGGGCTGAAGGGGAACGTCGCGCTCGACGGCGCGAACGCGAAACTCCTCGTCCGCCACGAATCCGCGGACGCGACGGCGGACATGCGCTACGACGGGAACGTCACGGGAACGGGGCAGATGCGCGTCGCGCTTAATTCCGAGAGCTCAGTGCTCACGCTCGGCGGCGCGAACACGTTTTCCGGCGCGAAGACGCTCGAGACGGGGACGCTCGTCGCGAACGCCGCCGCGCTCGGCGACACGTCGTCGAACAAATGGAACGTCGGCGCGCGCGGCGTGCTCCGCGTCGCGGACGATTCCTCGCTTTCCTCCGCGGAGCTCCTTTCGAAGATCGACGGCGCGTCCACGGGCGTGCTCGCGCTCGTCGCCGACCGCGCGGACAAGCTCGACGTTTCCGCACACGCGGAGCTCTACGTCGGCGCGGCGGCGGGAACGACCGTCAACTACGGCGCGGAAAACACGAGCGAGACGCTTGAAGCGACGGACGGTCATTGGCGGCTCGGCGGCGGCGGCGGCGAACTCCGCGTCAACTTCAAGCTCACGGGAGCGGGCACGCTCGCGCTCGGCAACGCATACGGCAAGGGCACGGTCGTGCTCACGAACGCGGCGAACGACTTCACGGGCGCGATTCAGATCAACGGCGGCGTTTCGCTCTTCGCGGAAAACGCCGGCGCGCTCGGTTCCTCGAGCGTCGCGCTCGACTACGGCACGCGCTTCGGCGCTCCCGCCGACGCGCTCGACGCGATTTCCGAAGCCTCCGCGGGAACGCTGCTCGCGGACAAGGCGTCGGACGCGCATTTCGATTTCTCCTCGCACGCGAATCTCGCGCTCGGCGCCGCGGCGGACACGACCTTCACGGGAACGCTGACCGTCGCCGAGAACGCCGCCTACCGCTTCGGCGGCTCCTCGGGAACGCTCGCGCTCGCGAACGCGCTCAACGCGAACGGCGTGAACGCGCTCGTCGTGGACGGGCAAGGCTTCTCCGGCGGCGCGCTCAGGCTCGACGCCGTTTCGGGCATCACGGGCGCAGTCTCCGTCGTCGGCAGAGACGCGACGAAGACGAGCGAAACCGCGGGCGACGCGACGCTGTCCTTTTCCGTGAACGACGCGCTCGCGCAGGCCGCTTCCGTCGCCGCGAAGGACGGCGGCGTCGTCGATCTCGCGGGCACGACGCAGACCTTCCGCGATTTCGCGCTCGGCGACGGCGGCACGCTCGCGGACTCTTCCGAAGGCGGGACGGGAACGCTGCGCTTCTCGAGCTCCGCGGGAACGCTCGGAGGCGTCGTCGCGGCGCGCGCCGTGAAGACGGACGCGGGAACGCTCACGTTCACGGGCACGGTCGTCGAGGGAGGTCGCCTCGAAGCCGCCGCGGGAACGCTCGCGTTCACCGCCGCGGCGGCGGCGGGCGGCGAACTCGCGGTCTCCGGCACCGGCGCGCTCGCGTATTCCGATTCGCTGAGCAACGCCGTGAATCTCGTCATGGACGGCGGCACGATGACGATTTCCGGCGAAACGACCTTCGGCGCGAATCTGACGATGAACGCGGGCAAAGTGACCGTCGAAACGACGGACTCGCTCGACTACGGCGCGACGAACACGCTCACGCTCGCGGGCGGCGAACTCGCGCTCGGCGCGAACCGCTGGTCCGTCGGTTCGGGCAACAAGATCACGCTCGCCGGCGGAACAGTCACGGGAACGGGGCAAATCGAAAACGGCGCCAACATCGGCTCCTTGGACTTTTTTAAGGACACCGTCCTGAGCGTCGTCGCGCGGGCGGACGCGTCCGCGGAAAATCCCACGGTCTCCCGCATCGCGGCGCCGCTGCGCCTGCGCGCGGGCACGACGACCTTCGACGTCGGCGCAAACGCGCGCCTCGAATTTTCCTCCGCGATCGTCTCGCAGAGCAACACGTTCCAGCTGAAAATCGCCGACGGCGGCAGCGCCGAACTCACCCTTGCCTCGGGTTCGCTCACGCTCGCGGGCGAAAGCAAAATTTCCGGCGATCTGACGCTCTCGGGCGCGGGAACGTTCGCCGCGGGCAGCATCGACGCGCTCGACTACGGCGCGACGAACACGCTCACGTTCGCGAGCGCCGCGTTCGACTTCGGCACGAACCGCTGGTCCGTCGGCTCGGGCAACGAAATCGTCTTCGCCGGAGGAACGGTTTCCGGCGCGGGACAGACCAACGCCGACGGACGCCTCGGCGCGCTGGATTTCTTCAGCTCCACGGCGAGCGTCGTCGCCGCGGCGGGAACGCGCACCGAGGTTTCGGCGACGCTGCGCCTGCGCACCGCGGACACGAACGTCATCTTCGACGCGAAGGCGGGTTCGGATCTCGTGATTTCGGGCGACGTCATCGGCGACGGAAAGCTCGAAAAGAAGGGCGACGGCGCGCTGACGCTTTCCTCCGGCACGAACACCTTCGCGGGCGGCGTGAAGATTTCCGGCGGCAAGCTTTCCGTTGCCTCTGTCGCGGCGCTCGGCTCGGGCGCGACGACCGTCGAGTCCGCGGGAACGCTCGCGCTCGCGGGAGCGAACGACACGGGCGCTTCCGCCACGACGGATCTTTCGACGAAGGTTTCCGGCGCGGGGCGCATCGAATTTTCCGCCGCGGGAACGAACGCGGACGCCTCGAAATACAGCAATCTGAAGCTCGGCGAGGACTTCACGGGAACGCTCGCCGTCACGAGCGGCATGCTCTACGCGGAAAACAAAAATACGCAGACCTCGTTCGGCGCCGCGAAGACGATCGAGCTCGACGGCGGCGGACTTTTCCTGAAGAACGGCAACAATAACGGACTCAACGGAACGGACTCGTTCTCGCAGGATTTCGTCGTCGGGGCGAACGGCGGCTCGCTCGTGCTCTACGCCGCGCACGCCGGAGCGACGTTCACGGGAAGCGTCACGGGAACGGGAACGCTCTCGCATCTCGACGGCGGCGTCCTCATTCTCGCGCCGGGCGAAGGCAAAACGATCGCGCTCGGCGGACTCACGCAAAACACGAATTACTCCGGCTACCCCAAATGCCGCACGGAAATCCGCGGGGACGCGACGATCGGCACGCTGTCGCTCACGTCCGGAAATACAGATGACGGCTCCGTGAGAATCCTCTCCGGGAACGTCGCGGTCGGGACGGCGAACATCAACAAAGGCAAGCTGAAGATCGAGGGCGGCACGGCCGGTTTCGGGGAAATCGTGCTCGGAACCGCCGACGGCGCCGCCGCCGAGCTGTCGCTGAGCGGCGGAAGGCTGAACGTCGGCGCCGGCGGCATCCGCGGGCTCGGCGCGGGCGCGAAAACGGTCACGTTCGCGAACGCGACGGTAGGCGCTTCGGCGGACTGGTATTCCGCGCTCGACGTCGCGCTCTCGGGCGCGGTCGCGTTCGACACGGCGGCGGTCGGCGTCGAAACGCGCGCGGCGGCGGGCGCGACGATACGGCTCGGCGGCGGGCTTTCCGGCGAGGGTTCGCTGACGAAGCTCGGCGCGGGAACGCTCGAACTGAGCGGAGACAATTCCGGGCGCACGGGCGAAACGACGATTTCCGCGGGAACGCTCGTCGCGGCGCACGCGAAGGCGCTCGGCTCGGGCAAGGTCACCGTCGCCGGCGGCGCGGAGCTCGGGCTCGTCGCGGGAACGACCGTCGTCGGCGTTTCCGGCGGCATCGAGTTCGCCGAGGGCGCGAAGCTGGTCATCGACCTGAGCGGGCTCGCCGCCGTTCCCGCGACGCTCGCGGCGGACGGTCCCGAAGAGACGCGCGCGCTGACGCTCGTCTCCGAAAGCGCGCTTTCCTACAACGGCGCGGAACTCGCGGACGGCGAAGTTTCGCTGATCGGATACGAACTGAAAAACGCCGGCGACTTCGCGGCGTGGACTTCGCAGCTGCGCTACGACGCGTCCGCGAACGCGCTGACGCTCACGCTGACGGTTCCCGAACCCGGCGCGTTTTCGCTCTTCGCGGGAACGCTCGCGCTCGCCTTCTGCGCCGCCCGCCGCCGGCGCCGCCGCTGAACGCGCTGAGGGCGTGCGCAGGAAATTATTTGCCTATTTTCGACAGGCGAAGGAACATTCGGCCATGAACATCGCTTCAAGAATTTTCTGTCGCGCTTTTCAGGCGGCGTTCCGTTTGGCGTTGCCCGTGCTGCCGTACAGAGAGCCGGAAATCGTCGGGTCCTGTTCCGCGCTCAAGAAAGTGTTCAAAAAAGAAAAGGTGAAATCGGCACTCGTCGTCACCGACAGGGGCATCGTGTCCAACGGGCTGCTCGCGCCGCTCGAAAAGGCGCTGCGCGAAAGCGGCGTCGGGTTTGCCGTTTATTCCGACACGCGGCCGAATCCGACGACGGAAAACGTGGAGGCCGCGGTCGAGGCGTATCGCGGGAACGCCTGCGACTGCCTGATCGCCGTCGGCGGCGGCTCGTCGATGGACTGCGCGAAAGCCGTCGGCGCGCGCGTCGCTTACCCGAAGAAGACGGTCGGGCAGATGAAGGGCGTCCTGCGGATCTTGCGCCGCCTGCCGCCGCTGATCGCCGTGCCCACGACGGCGGGAACGGGCAGCGAAACGACGCTCGCCGCGATCATCACCGACGACGCGACCCGGCACAAATATGCGCTGATGAGCTTCCCGCTCATCCCGCGTTACGCCGTGCTGGACGCTTCGCTGACGTATTCTCTGCCGCCGCATCTGACGGCGACCACCGGCATGGACGCGCTCACGCACGCGGTCGAAGCCTACATCGGGCGCTCGACGACCGAAGAAACGCGCCGCCTCGCGCTGGAGGCGACGAAGCTGGTCTTCGGCAACATCGAACTCGCCTGCGGAAACGGCAGGAATCACGAAGCGCGGGAAAACATGCTTCACGCCGCGTACAAGGCGGGCGTCGCTTTTTCCAAATCCTACGTCGGCTACGTTCACGCGGTCGCGCATTCTCTGGGCGGACGCTACGGGACGCCCCACGGGCTCGCGAACGCCGTCGTCCTGCCTTACGTCCTGGAGGCCTACGGCGAATCCGTCCACGAAAAGCTGCACGCGCTCGGCGTCGCCGCGGGCGTCTGCGGCGGGAACGATTCTTTTAAGGCCGGCGCCGAAAAATTCATCGCCGCCGTCAAGGCGCTGAACAAAAGAATCGGCATTCCCGACAAGCTCGCGGGAATCCGCCGGGAAGACGTTCCCGCGATGGCGAAGCTCGCCGCGAAGGAAGCCAACCCGCTTTATCCCGTTCCGAAGCTGATGACGCGGGACGAGCTCGAGAAATTTTACGAACAATGCGCAGACTGGAGCGACGCGAAATGAACGACGAACAAATCCGCAGTTTACTTGAAAAGCAGAGAACCTTTTTCAGAACGGGCGCCACGCTTCCGGTGTCTTTCCGCGTCGGGCAGCTCAAAAAACTCTACGCCGTCGTCAGAAAACACGAGGACGAAATCTGCGGCGCGCTGACCGCCGACCTCGGTAAAAGCCGCTACGAAGGCTTCATGTGCGAGGTCGGCATGGTGCTTTCCGAGATCTCCTACATGCTCGGCAACGTCGGGCGTTTCGCGAAAAGGAAAACGGTGCGGACGCCGCTCGCGCAATTCGCATCCCGCAGTTTCAGGCAGCCCGTCCCTTACGGAAACACGCTGATCATGAGCCCGTGGAACTATCCGTTCCTTCTGACGATGGGACCGCTGGTCGACGCCCTCGCCGCGGGAAACACGGCGATCGTGAAGCCCAGCGCCTACTCCGGCGCGACGTGCGGGATCGTGGAAAAACTCGTCGCCGAAGCGTTCCCGCCCGAATACGTCGCCGTCGTCACCGGCGGCAGAGCCGAAAACGCCGCGCTCCTCGAACAGAAGTTCGACCTCATCTTCTTCACCGGAAGCCAGGCCGTCGGCAAGGAAGTGCTGCGCCGCGCGGCGGAGCATCTGACGCCCGCGATTTTGGAGCTGGGCGGGAAAAGCCCCTGCATCGTCGACGCGACCGCGGACCTCAAGCTCGCCGCGAAGCGCATCGTGTTCGGCAAATATCTCAACTGCGGGCAGACCTGCGTCGCTCCCGACCACGTCCTCTGCGAACGCTCCGTGAAGGACGCCTTCGTCGCGGCCGTCATCGAGGAAATCAAAGTCCAATACGGGGAAAATCCGCTCGCGAACAAGGATTACGGCAAAATCATCAACCGGAAGCATTTCGACAGGCTGCTCGGCCTGATCGACGAGAAAAAAGTCGTCGCCGGCGGGAACGCCGATCCCGACGCCTGCCGGATCGCGCCCACCGTCATGGACGACGTGACGGAGACCGACGCCGTCATGGGCGAAGAAATCTTCGGTCCGATCCTGCCCGTCCTGACTTTCGACCGCTTCGACGCCCTCGTCGACGACCTGAAAAACAAGGACAAGCCCTTGGCGCTCTACGTCTTTTCCGGCGACCGGGAACGCATCGGGCGCGTGACGACGGAGCTGAGCTACGGCGGGGGCTGCATCAACGACGTCGTCATCCACCTCGCCACCAGCGAAATGGGCTTCGGCGGCGTCGGCGAAAGCGGCATGGGCGCCTATCACGGGAAGACGGGATTCGACGCGTTCACGCACTACAAATCCGTCGTGGACAAAAAGACGTGGCTCGACCTCCCGATGCGCTACCAGCCCTACAGGAGCGGACTTTACGAAAAACTCCTCCGCTTCTTTTTGAAATGATTCCCGCAGACGGGATCGCCCGCGCCGTTCCCGCGCGCGGCTCAAAAAGTATTCGCCTTGACGCGGGGCGTCTGTTAAATCTGCTTCACCATGATGAGACCGAACGCCCACCTGCTCCTGCCCACGTTCGCCGTGCTCGCGCTCGCGGCGTGCGACAATTCGCAAAAAACGCTTGAAGCGGCGCCCGAGACGGCGCCCGTCGTTCCCGCGGCGAAACCGCAGGAGCCCCCGGCGGTGCGGCTCGTGCCCGCGAAAAAAGCCGTTCCCGCGGACGAAGGCTACGCGGTCACGAAGGTCGTTCCCGAAGATTTCAAGCCCGCCGCGTTCAACGTCTTCACGGACGGCGCGATGCGCTTCCGCGTCGAATTTTACGGCACGGACGTCTTCCGCATCCAGGCTGCGCCGGACGGCGCGTTCGACGATCCGCTGAACGATCCCACCGCCGCGCAGATTCTCGTGGACGACCTACCCGTGAACCGCGAACGCGTGGATTGCGAAGTCTCGGACGCCGAAGTCGTCTGGCGCACGGCGGCGGTCGAGCTCCGCATGCGCCGCGCGGACGGCACGTTCTCGCTTTTCCGCGCGGACGGCACGCCGATCTTCCACGAAAAAAAGCCGCTCGCCTTCGCCGGGAACACGGTGACGCAGACGCTTTCGACCGACCCCGACGAATTTTACTACGGCGGCGGTCAGCAGAACGGGCATTTTTCCCACAAGGGCACGAAGATTGAAATCTCCGCCAACGGCTGGAACGAAAACGACCGCCCGAATCCCGCTCCGTTCTACATGAGCAACCGCGGCTACGGCGTGCTCCGCCACACCTTCGCCACGGGAGCGTATGATTTCACGGGCGCGGACTCCATCGCGACCACGCACAACGAAAACCGCTTCGACGCGTTTTATTTCGTCGGCGACGGCTTCCCGCGCGTTCTCGACCTCTACACGCGCTTCACGGGGCGCCCGAACTTCCTCCCGATCTGGGGCTTCGAGCTCGGCGACGCGGACGCGTACATGACGCGCGACCCGCAGACGAAGGAACCGATTCTCGAAAACGGAAAATTCAAGGAGCTCACGCCGTACGCGCTCGAACGCGTCGCGGAAAAATACCGCGAACACGACATGCCCGGCGGCTGGCTGCTCCTGAACGACGGCTACGGCTGCAATCACGTGCAACTGCCCTACGTCGTGAAAAGCCTCGAGGGAATGGGCTTCAAGACCGGCCTGTGGACGGAAGGCGCGCTCACGCGCATGGCGTGGGAAGTCGGCGTCGCGGGAACGCGCGTGCAGAAGCTCGACGTCGCGTGGACGAGCGACACCAACAAGACCACGCGCGCGAAGCCGCTTTCCAAGGTGCAGCACGCGCTCGAATGCAACAAGATCGCCTGGGACGGCATCGCGGACAATTCCGACTCGCGCCCGCTCACGTGGACGGTGCTCGGCTGGGCGGGAACGCAGCGCTACGCCGTGTGCTGGACCGGCGACCAGGCGGGCGACTGGAACCTCATCCGCTACCACATTCCGACGCTCATCACCTCCGGCATGTCCGGACAGGCCTACGCGACGACGGACGTGGACGGCATTTTCGGCGGCTCGCCGGAAACCTACACGCGCGACCTGCAGTGGAAATGCTTCACGCCCGCGCTCTACGTCATGAACGGCTGGAGCGACGCGGAAGCGGTGGCGGGCGTGCCGAAAAAGAGCCCGTGGTGGTTCGAGGAGCCCTACCGCTCCATCAACCGCAGCTACCTCAAACGCAAGCTGCGCATGACGCCCTACATGTACAAATACGCGCACGACGCCGCCGTCTCCGGCGCGCCCATCGTCCGCGGCATGCTGTGGAACTTCCCGAACGACCGCAAGACCTGGGACAAGTCCACGCAGTATCAGTTCATGCTCGGCGACGACATTCTCGTCGCGCCCGTCTACACGGCGATGTCGCTGAACAAGGGCTGGCGCAAGGAAGACATCTACCTGCCCGAAGGCGTGTGGTTCGACTACTGGGACGGCCGCGTCGTGCCCGGTCCGTACACGATCGACAACTACCCGATCACGCTCGAAAAGCTCCCGATCTTCGTGCGCGGCGGCGCGATCATTCCGATGTATCCGGAAATGCTTTACAGCACGCAGAAGCCGAAGGACGTCGTCACCTTCGACGTGTATCCCTACGGAAAATCCTCGTTCGAAATGTATGAGGACGACGGGAACACGCGCGCGTATCTCGACGGAAAATTCTCCAAGCAGCTCATCACCTGCGACGCGCCGAAGGGCGTCGCAGGCGACGTCACGATCGACGTCGGTCCCGCGCTCGGCGACTTCGACGGCAAATACGCCGAACGCGCCTACGCGTTCGAGATCCACACGCCGTTCCGCCCGTCGCGCGTGCTCGCGGACGGCGCGGAAATCCGCGAAATCCCCGACGCCAAGGTCTATGAAAACTCCGTGCAGGGCTGGCGCTTCGACCCCGAGGATCGCCGCGGCGTCGTCTTCGTCAAGCTCGCGAAGCGCGGCACGGACGTTCCCGCGCGCGTCGCGCTGAAGGTTTCGCCGAAACTCGGCGCGTGGGCGGCGTTCGAGCCGTATCCCGTCCCCGTGGTTTCCCCGGATCTGGACAAGACCGAGTTCAAGGTCGTCGCCTCGTCCGAACAGGGCGACGGCAGAATCTCCAACGCCTTCGACGGCTCGGCGGGAACGATCTGGCACTCGAATTATTCCGACGATCCCGGCAAGCACCCGTACACGATCGACATCGACCTCGGCAAGCTCGCCGCCGTCAACGGCTTCGGCTATCTGCCGCGCGCGGGTCTCGGCAACGGCGCGATCAAGGATTACGAAATCTACGTGTCGCGAGCGCCGGGCGACTTCGGCGAAGCCGTCGCCAAGGGCGCGTTCCCGGCGAAGGAAGAATACCAGAAAGTCGCGTTCCCGACGAAATGGGGCCGCTACGTCCGCCTGCGCGTGCTTTCCGCGCAGCACGGCGAGCAGTTCGGCTCCGCCGCCGAGTTCGACGTGATGCAGGACATCGCCGCCGCGCCGCTCGCGGACGAAACGCTCGACCTCGGCGACCGCGCCGGCGTCGTTCCCGCGAAGATCGACGGCCGCGCCGTCTTCAACAAGGGCTGGTCCGCGCCGGAAATCGTCGTGGACGGCGAAAAGCACGCCAAGGGCATCACCGTGCTCGCGGGAACGCGAGTCACCTACGAGCTCGACGGCTCGTGGGACAAGCTCCTCGGCTTCGTCGGACGCGAACAGGGCGGCAAGGGTCCGGTCACGTTCCGCATCTTCGCCGACGACAAGCAGATCTTCGAGCGCGCCGGCATGAGCCCCGAATCCGTCAAGCAGCTCGTTTCGCTCGACATCTCGGGCGTGAAGCGGCTCGTCTTCGAATTCGTCGCGGACGCGGACGGCGATTCCTCCGACACCGGCGTCTGGACGGACATCCGCCTCCTCCGCAAAGGCTCGGAATAAAGAAAGCTTAAAGGTTAAAGTTTAGGGCTTAAAGAAAGGCGTTCCCGTCGAGAATTCGCGGGAACGCTTTTTTGCGGGAACACGAAAGCCGCCCGCAAAACGCGACCCACGGAACGGACACGGTAAGTGCGTAAAAAGTGCAAAAATCCCTGCGTCGGAAGGCGCTTTCGGAGCCTTGCACGCGCCCCAGAAGACGCGAAAAAGCCCGCGAAAACGTTTTCGCGGGCTTTTAAAAGAAATGGTGGAGACGAAGAGACTCGAACTCTCTACCTCGACAATGCGAATGTCGCGCTCTACCAGATGAGCTACGTCCCCATTTCCGAAAGGAAAATTATGAGATGCAAGGAAATCGTTTTTTCGCGAAATCGTCAAGCCTTTTGTTCGGAAATTTTTTCCACCGGCGCGGGAACGTCGGATTTCCCGTAGTCGGCGATGCCGTCGACGAACATCTGGACGGAGATCAGAATCAGCAGCACGCCGGTCACGCGTTCGAGCGCGACGCTCCCGCGGCGGCCGAGCGCGCGGATGATGCGCGGCGAGACGAGCAGGACGCAGAGGCTGAGGAGCCAGGCGGCGCAGATGCTCACGGCGAAGGCGGCGTCTCCCGCCGATTCTCCGGCGTGCGCGCCGTTGATCATGACGACGGAAATGCTGCTCGGCCCGACGAAGAGCGGAATCGCGATGGGCACGATGAAGGGCTCCGCCTGCGATTCGCCGTGGGGCGAGGTGGAGCTCGTCAGCGCGGCGAGCGGCGGGAACACCATGCCGAGCGCGATGAGGAAGAGCACGAGCGCGCCGGAAATGTTCAGCGTCGCCGTCTCCAGCCCGAGCAGCGAGACGATGCGGTTGCCGAGGAAGAAGAACAGCAGCAGCAGCGCGAGCGCGAAGAGCATTTCGCGCACGATGACCTTCGTCTTGCGCTCGTCGGGAACGTTCTTGAGCAGCGACGGCAGAATGAGCGCGAGCCCGATCGGATCGAGAATGATGAAAAGAAGAATGACTGATGAAACGAAGCTGTCCATGCGAAACGATTTTCGCGCGCGCGCCCGTTTAGTCAAAGCGAAACGCAGGCGGGCGTCACGCCGCGTGCCTTCCCGCGCCGCCGCGAAAGCGCCCTGCCCCGCGCGCGCGGGTTTGCGTTCCCGCGGAAATCGGAGTAGCATTCCGCGCTCAATGAAAATCAACATCAATCCCGGAACGCGGAGAATGCTCTGCCTCGTCGGCGCGATGGCGCTGGGCGGGAGCGTTCCCGCGCTGTGGAGCGGGTGCCGCGCGTTCTTCGACAACGAGACCGGGCACGCGGGACTCGTCGTGCCGCCGATGATCATGCTGATGCTGCTGTTTTCCTTCATCGACGTGAAGTTCGGCAGAGAAAGCACGGGGTGGAGCCACCTGCGGATCCCGTTGTTCATGGTCGCGCTCGCCTCGGGCGCGTATTTCGCCGTGCTCGCGCTGACGGAGCTGCTGACGGGAACGCCGAATCAGAACTTCGCCGTGATGGCGTTTCTCATCGGCATGTCGCCGACGGCGAACGCCGCGCCCGTGATCACGAGCCTGCTCAAGCGGCGGGAAGACTACGTGACGCTCAGCGTCGTGCTGACGAATCTCTTCACGGCGTTCGCGCTCGCGCCGCTGGTCGCGCTCGTCATCGGGAGCGCGATCGAGATCGACACGCTCGGTCTGGCGTGGAAGACGGCGCTGCTCATCGGATCGCCGTTCGCGCTTTCGGTGATTTTCCGCAATTTCCTGCCGCGCGCGGCGGCGTTCGTGCGGCGCTGGAAGATTCTTTCGTTCTACCTGTGGATGGTGATGCTGTTCACGGTGTGCGCGCAGAGCTCCGCCTACATCTGCGCCCAGGAAAACCTTTCCCCGCTGATTCTGGTGGAGATCTTCGCGATTTCGGCGACGATGTGCGCGCTGAACTTCTTCGGCGGCTTCTGCCTCGGCGAGCCGAAATTCCGGCGGGAATGCTCGCAGTCCGTCGGGCAGAAGAACACGATGCTGATGCTGTGGGTCGGGCTCGCGTTCTTCAATCCCATCGTCGCGCTCGGGCCGACATTCTACGTCGTCTGCCACAATCTCTGGAACTCGTGGCAGCTGCGCCACGCCGACAGGAACGAGACGACGATACGCTGAAACGATGAGAATTTCGCGGCTCAAGATCTTTTCCGACCTAGCGACGACGGGCAGCTTTTCCGCCGCCGCGGAGCTCAACAGCGTCTCGCAGCCCGCCGTCTCGCAGGCGGTCCGCGCCATGGAAAAACAGCTCGGCGTCGCGCTCATCGACCGCACGCAGAAACGCTTCGCCCTCACGCCGGAAGGCGTGCTGATGCAGCGCCGCGCACGCGACCTCGTCTCGCTCTACGAAAAGACGCGCGCGGAACTGCAGGATCTGAAGCACGTCGTCGGCGGCGCCGTGCGCGTCGGCATCGTGCCTTCCGTCGCGTCCGGCGACGCCTTCAAGCGCACGCTGCGCCGTTTCATGGAGGCGTTCCCGCAGGTCTCGCTCTCGCTGACGCTGGATTCCGCCGCCGCGATCTCCGCGAAAATCGCCCGCGGCGCGCTCGACGTGGGCGTGACGATCTCCGACCGCCGCTCGCGCACGGAAGACGTCGTGCCGCTCTACGAAGAACCGCTCGTCGCGATCTGCGCGCCGTCGAACACCCTCGTCTGGCAGCGCGACACCTCGCTGCAGGAACTGCGCACGTTCCCGTTCCTTTCCTATTCCGAAGATCTCGTCATGCGCCGTCTCGTGGACGGGCTTTTCCGCGCCGCCGGAATCGAGTGCGTTCCCGCGCGCACGTTCGACAACATCGAAGTGCTCAAGCGCGCGGTGGAGCTGGACGGCGGCGTCGCCGTCGTCCCCGAACGCTCCGTGCGCGACGAGACCGCGGCGGGAACGCTCCGCGCCCTCGAAATCCGCGGCATGTCGCCGACGCGCTCCGTCGTCGCGGTCTCGCGCAAAAACCGTCCGCTGACGCCCGCGATGCGCAAGTTCATCGAAGCCCTCCAGCGCCGCCGCTGACGCCCCCGCGAATTTTCACGAATTTCGGGCGGCGTTCCCGCGAAAACGGCGTCACTTCTCCAAAAATCTTTGCGTCTTGGCGTCTTTGCGGGAAAAATTTGTGCGTGAGGATTTCGAGGAAGCGACAAGAATGTCGCCTCTCCGCTAAAATTCCGTGTTTTCCGTGGTCAAAATTTTCCCTTGCCTCGGTATTCGTAACCGCGGGCGGGCAAAAAAAGCGTTCCCGTGAAACGAATCGCGGGAACGCTTTTTTTCGGTGTCCGGGAATTGCCCCTACAAACTACACCTTACACAGCGCTCAGCGCTATTCCACAGCGGCGAAGCCGCTTCCCTCACGCCTTCGAGCCGGGCGTGGTCTTGATTTCGACGATGTCGTGCGGGGCGGATTCGCGCTGGCCCGCCATCGTGACGCGGATGAAGCGCGCGCGTTCCCGCAGCGTCTTCAGGTCGGGCGCGCCGAGGTAGCCGAGCCCGCTCTGCACGCCGCCCGCGAGCGTGATCAGGATCTGATCCACGCTGCCGGAGACTTCCTTGAGCGCCTCGACGCCTTCGGGAGCGACCTTCGTAACCTTGCTGTTGCGCAGGTCGTGCCCGTAGCGCGCGGCGGAACCGTGGCGCATCGCCTCCATCGAGCCCATGCCGCGGTATTCCTTGTAGAGTTTTCCGTTGATTTCCATGATCTTGCCGGGCGCTTCCTTGCAGCCCGCGAGCATGCCGCCGAGCATCACGCAGTCCGCCTGCGTGAGCGCCTTCACGATGTCGCCGGACTTCGTGATGCCGCCGTCGGCGATGATGCGCACGCCTTTTTTCTTCGCCGCCTGCGCGGAGACGTAAAGCGCCGTGAGCTGCGGAATGCCCACGCCCGCGACGATGCGCGTCGAGCAGATCGAGCCCGGTCCCTGGCCGATCTTGACGGAGTCCGCGCCCGCGTCGGCGAGAAATTCCACGCCTTCGCCGCTGGTCACGTTCCCGGCGATGATCGTCAGATCCTTGAAATGGTCACGCACGAAGCGCACGCACTCGCCGACGCCCGCCGAATGGCCGTGCGCCGTGGAGATGATGATCGCGTCCACGCCGACGGCGACGAGATTGGAGACGTGCTCGTTCAGCGCGTCGTAGTTCACGCGTCCGTCCGGATAACGCGGCACGGCGACGGACGCGCCGCAGCGCAGGCGGAAGTTCTCGTCGCGCGAGGGGCGGATGGCGTCCGTTCCCGCCTCGTCGCGGATGCGCTCGATGTCGGACAGCGTGAAGAGCCCGCGCAGATGGTCCTGCGCGTCCACGACGAGAATCTTGTTCGTGCCGATGTGCTCGAGGAAGATGCGGTCCGCGGTCGCGATCGGGTCGCCGCCGAGGTCTTTTTCCTGAATCGTGAGCACCTGCTCGCGCGGGATCATCACGTCGCCCACCTTGTGGTCGGCGTGGCGGCTCTTGACGACGCCGCCGCGCAGCAGCCCGAGGAGCTTGCCCGCGGCGTCCACGACCGGGAACGTGGAAAAGTTGTAGTCCTCGCGCTCGATGAGGGCGAGCACGTCGCCGACGGTGATGTCGGCGGGAACGGTCGCCGGGCGGTCGATCATGCCGTGCACGTAGGTCTTGACGCGGCGGACCTTGTCGATCTGGTCGGCGTTGGACATGTTGTAGTGAATCATGCCGATCCCGCCGTGGAGCGCCATCGCGATCGCCATTCTCGATTCCGTGACGGTGTCCATGTCGGCGGACATGATCGGGAGCGAGAGCGCGATTTTGTCGGAAATCGTCGTGTCTAGGCGCGTCATGCGCGGGAGCACGTCGGAAAAACAGGTCGCGAGCGAAACGTCGTCGTAGGTCAGGCCCATTCCCGCGTTCGCGGCGAAGAATTCGTCCGAGTTCTTGTAAAACAGATTGTCGATGTGCGATGCCATAAGTAATCCTGTTGCCGCGGTATGCTACGGCGGCGCCCGTTCCCGCGCAACATTTTTCGCGGGAACGCGAAACGCGAGCGCAAGGACAGTTCAGAAGCAATCAGCTTTTCAACTCCTCAACATTTTAAACTCCTCGACTCTTTACAGTCCGCGCTTCGGGGGCTAAGCTCGGTCGCGTCATGAAGCTCCGCGACAAAATCACGCTCGCGCTCGCGGCGGGCGTCTCCGCTGCCGTCGCGCTCTCGGCGGCGAATCCGCCTTCGGGCGCGGTCTGGTTCGTCGAAATCGTCTGGTGCCTCGCTTACGCGCTGGGGCTCGCGGCGCTGTTCCCGCGCTTCCGCTTTTCGAATTTCGCCTACGCGCTCGCGGCGTTCTGGTGCGTGCTCCAGGCGGTCGGCGCGCACTACACGTTCGAGGCCGTGCCGTTCCCGCGGGAGCTTTTCGGGCTCGAGCGCAACTGCTTCGACCGCCTCGCGCACTTTTCCGTCGGGCTGAACGCGTATCTCGTCTGCGAATACGTTTTCCGCGAAAAGATCGTGAACGGCGCGAAGGCCGCGGCGGCGGCGGGCTTCTTCGTCATCGTCGCGGTCGCGGGGCTCTGGGAAATCGTCGAATGGCTCTACGCCGCGTGGGACGGCGGCGAAACGGGCGCGGCGTTTCTCGGCTCGCAGGGCGACGAATGGGACGCGCAGAAGGACATGCTCTGCGACGCGCTCGGCGGGCTCGTCGCCGCGCTGCTCTTTCTCGCGCGGGAACGCCGTCAGGAAAAATAGGCGAGCGATTCCGCGAGGCCGCCCTCGCGGTCGAAGCGGCGCCACGCCTCCGCGAAGCGTTCCTTGAGCGGGCCCGCCGCCTCCGCCTCGACGGCGGCGAGCGCGTCCGCGTCGTTTTTCAGAAACGCCTCCGCGCGGCGCAGCGCGGCGAACGCCATTTCGACGGCGACGCGGAACCCGCCGCGGTCGGCGCGGGAACGCTCCGCCGAGGAAAGCGCGCGCGCGCAGGCGTTCTTCGCGGCGGCGACTTCGCCCGCGGAAACGCCGTCCATGAGCTTCGCGAACGCTTCGCCACGCGCGAAGAACAGCTCGCGGATCAGGCTGCGGTTCGTGATTTTCTTCGCGAAGAAATCGTCGAGCCCGCCGAACTCGAGCAGCGCGTCGACGAAGGCGTCGTCGTCACGGAAAAGCGCCAGCAAGGCTGCGCGGACGTCGCCTTCCCGGGCGCCGCCCCGCATTTCCGCGGCGCAGGCGACGAGCGGAACCAGGTCCGCCGCGGGCGGATTGTGATAACCGAAATCGCCCCAGGTCGTGAGCAGCACGCCGCGCGCGCCGTGTCTTTTCGCGGCGGCGCAGGCGGCGCGGACGTTCGCGAGCGCGTTCGTCTGCCGCGTGCCGAAGCTGAGCCACGACGACGTTCCCGGCGCGACGAGAAAGCCGCCGGGATCGCCGCCCGCCTTCGCGAGCGCCTCGCGCACGCGCGCGCACTGCGCGTCGAACGGGTGGTCCGCCTCGTAGCCCCAGATCACGGGAACGGTCCCGCGCACGAAATCGGCGGGAATCTCGCCGTCCTCGCCGAGCAGCACGTCCGCCCAGAACATGATTTTTCTGCCGCACGCCTCGGCGCGTTTTTTCAGCCGCGCCATGTGTTCGAGATACACGGCGCGTTTGCCGCGCGCGGCGCAGAGCCCGCGGGAACGCCCCTGCCCGAGCTCCCACGGCTCGTCGCCGCCGACGTTGAAGAGCTTCGACGAAAAATTCGGCAGATACTCGCGGTAAAGCGCGCCCATGAAGTCCGCCGATTCCTCGCCCGGCGCGAACGTTCCCGCCGCGCGGCGCATTTTGAAGAGCTCGTGATAAAAGCCGTCGGGGCACTCCGCGAGCGGCTTGTAGCGCGCGTGCTTCAGCCAGCGTTCGACGTGCCCGAACGAATTGAGGTTCGGCACGAGCTCGATGCCGCGCGCGCGGCAGAGCGCGTCGAGGCGGCGGATTTCCTCCGGCGTCAGCGGCGACGCGTCGCGCCAGACTTCCTCGTGCCCGCGGAACGCGAACGTGTGCTCGACGTAGAGCTGAAGCCGGTTGAAGCGCAGCGCGGCGAGCAGGCGCACGATCGTTTCGAGCGCGGGCATCGTCGGCACGCGTCCGCGCGAAACGTCGAGCATGAACCCGCGCTCGGCGAAGGCGGAAACGGCGTCTTTCGGAAAAATCTCCAAGTCTTCGGGAACGTCCATGCGGGCGATTCTTCCGCGAAAGCCCGCCCGAAGCAAAACGAAAAAAAACGCGTTCCCGCGAAAAATCCGCGGGAACGCGTTTCTCTATTTTTCCTCGGGAAAATCCGTTCCCGCCGTCTTCATTTCCCGCGCTTCGCGCCTTTTTCCTTTTTCCCGCCCGCCTTCGGGAAGGTGAAGGAGAGGGCGCCGTTCTTCGCGTCCACCTTGATCGTTCCCGCGGCGAGCCTGCCGTTGCGCAGGATTTCCTCCGCGAGCGGGTCTTCGAGGTTGCGTTCGACGGCGCGGCGCAGCGGCCGCGCGCCGAATTTTTCGTCGTAGCCGACGTCCACGAGGAACTTCAGCGCGGCGTCGCTGAGCGCGAGGCGCACGCCCTGCGATTCGAGACGTCCGGCGACGTTCGCCGTTTCGAGGCGCACGATCTCCGTCAGGTTTTCCTTCGTGAGCGGGCGGAAGAAGATGAGCTCCGTGAGGCGGTTGAGGAATTCCGGCTTGAAGACGCGCTTCGTCTCGTCGGAGAGGCGCGCCTTGGTCTTTTCGAAATCGACGTTCGCGTCCAGCCCGACGTCGAATCCCATCGCGGCGTTTTTCTGCAGAATGTCCGCGCCGACGTTGCTCGTCATGATGAGAATCGTGTTGCGGAAATCGACGGTGCGGCCGAGCGAGTCCGTGAGGCGGCCGTCCTCGAGCACCTGCAGCAGCAGCTGAATCACGTCCGGGTGCGCCTTTTCGATTTCGTCGAAGAGCACGACGGAATACGGCTTGCGGCGCACGGCTTCGGTGAGCATGCCGCCTTCCTCGTAGCCGACGTAGCCGGGCGGCGAGCCGATGAGGCGCGAGACGGTGTGCTTTTCCATGTATTCGGACATGTCGATCTGAATCAGCGAGTCGCGCTGGCCGAACATGCGCTCGGCGAGCGTCTTCGCGAGGTGCGTCTTGCCGACGCCCGTCGGGCCGAGGAAAAGGAACGAGCCGATCGGCCGGCGCGGGTCCTTCAGGTCGGCGCGGGAACGCCGCAGCGCGCGCGCGATGACGGCGCACGCCTCGTCCTGCGCGACGACGGACTTGCGCAGGTCGTTCTCGAGCTCGAGCAGCTTCTGCGACTCGGACTTTTCCATGCGCGTGAGCGGGATTCCCGTCCAGTCGGAGACGACGCGCAGGACGTGGTCTTCGGTGACGGGCGTCGCGGCGGAATCGCGTTCCCGCCGCCATTCCTCGGTGAGCAGGTCGCGCTCGGCGACGAGTTTCTTTTCCTCGGTCAGCAGCGTTCCCGCGCGCTCGTAGTCCTCGGCGTCGGAGGCGGCCTTCTTTTCGGCGACAACGGCGTCGATCTTCTTTGAAATTTCGGCGAGCTTCGCGGGCGGCTCGAAGGAATCGATGCGCACGCGGGAGCCGGCTTCGTCGAGAATGTCGATCGCCTTGTCGGGCAGGTTGCGCTCGGTGATGTAGCGGTCGGAATAGCGCACGGCGGCGACGATCGCCTCGGGCGCGTAGCGGCAGCGGTGGTGCGCCTCGTATTTCGGCGCGACGCCCTGCAGGATGCGGATCGCGTCGGCGACGGACGGCGGCTCGACCTTCACGCTCTGGAAACGGCGTTCGAGCGCGGGATCCTTTTCGACGGACTTGCGGTACTCGGCGAGCGTCGTCGCGCCGATGCACTGAATCTCGCCGCGGGAAAGCGCGGGCTTGAGAATGTTCGCCGCGTCCATGGAGCCTTCGGCGCCGCCCGCGCCGATGATGGTGTGCAGCTCGTCGATGAAGAGAATGACGTTCTTCGCGCGCTTGATCTCCTCCATCACGAGCTTGATGCGCTCCTCGAACTGGCCGCGGTATTTCGTTCCCGCGATCATCAGCGCGAGGTCGAGCGCGACGACGCGCTTGCCCGCGAGCAGCTCGGGAACGGAGCCGGAGGCGATCGCCTGCGCGAGGCCTTCGACGATCGCCGTCTTGCCGACGCCGGCTTCGCCGATGAGCACGGGATTGTTCTTCGTGCGGCGGCACAGAATCTGAACGACGCGGCGGATTTCCGCCGTGCGCCCGATGACGGGATCGGTCTCGCCGCGCCGCGCGATTTCGGTGAGGTCGCGCCCGAACGCCTTGAGCGCCGTCATCTTTTCCTGGCGGGAACGCGCCGCGCTCTCGACGGGATCCTTGGGCGCGGAGGCGTCCTCGCCGGATTCCTCGCCGCCCGCCTTGCCGAAGATCTCGTCGAAATCCGGCAGCGGCGACGCGGAGTCGGAGGACGGCGCGTCCGCCTTCGGCTGCGGCGTTCCCGCGGATTTTTCCGATTCGGGAGCGTTGAGCTCCTCCAAGATCTGATTGCGCGCCTTTTCGAGGCTGATGTTCAGCTTCTGCAGCATCTGCGCGGCGACGGAACCGCCCTCGGCGAGAATGCCGAGCAGAATGTGCTCCGTGCCGAGATAGTTGTGCCCGAGAGACTTCGCCTGCTTCTGCGCGAGATCGAGCGCGTTCTTGGCGCGCGGCGTCAGCGGTACGCGCTCCGGAAACTCGGAGTCCTCCGGCCCCTTGCCGATGTGTTCTTCGATGAACGCGCGGATGCGGTCGGCGTCCGCGCCGAGATGAACGAGCACGTTGATGGCGACGCCCTGCCCGAGCGCGAGCAGGCCGAGCAGCAGATGCTCCGTGCCGATGTAGTTGTGGCGGAACTTGCGGGCTTCGGCGACGGCGAGCTCCATCACCTTTTTCGCCCGGGGCGTGAAATTGTCTGCGTTGTTCATTTCTGAGACGAAAATGGTGCAATTCCTATGCCAGCGCAAGCGGGCGCGGCGTCAGGCGAAATCCGCTCCGAATTTCAGTCCGCGGCCTCCAGGTGCGGAGCGTGGCCGCAGGCGGGAACGCGCACGACGCGGGAACGCGGCAGACGCGCGCGCATCGCGTCCGCGACCGCGGAAAATTTCGCGTCTTCCGCGCCGCAGACGAGCATGGTCTCGACGTCGATTTCGCCAAGATTTTCCCAAAGCGGCGGAAGCGCGCCCGTGCCGATTTCGGCGAGCGCGCGCGCCCACAGCGTCTTGTCCGCCGCCGCGCGGGCGCGCAGCAGGCGAGAACGCCGGGGCTCGGGCATGCGGTCCTGCGTCGCGATGAGCGGCGTGCGCCGCCAGGTCTCGTAGAACGCCGCCGCGCTCGGGGCGGCGAGGATTTTCGCCGCGAGCGCCGCGTCGCGTTCCCGCCGCGCCGCGCGTTCCGCCGCGTCCGCGATGCCGGGCGAAGCGGAGATCAGCACGAGCCGGTCGCCCGCGCGCCAGAGTTTCCGCCGCGAAATCTCGAGCGCGACGTGCAGCGCGACGCGCCCGCCCATCGAATAGCCGAGCAGAACGCGCGGCGCGCCCGCCGGCGCGGGAAGGAGCGCGAAACGCGCGAGGAGCGCGGCGACGAGGCCGCGGAAATCCGCGGGAACGTCCGCCGAGTGCAGATCGGGCGCGTCGAAAAACGCGTCGGGGAAACGGAGGCGCAGCGCGTCGAAGTCGCCGCCGCAGCCGGTGAATCCGTGGAGCGCGAGCACGGCGGCGGGAGCGCCGAAGATCTCATCCGCGGGGAAGCGCATCGGGCAGTTTGTCCTGCAGAAAGGATTCGCACGCGGCGGGCGTTCCCGCAAGCGCGGCGAGCGTTTCGCCCGCCAGGTAGCACGAGCCCGCGACGACGATCGATTCGCCCGGCTTCGTCGCGAGCGCGCAGCGGTTCCCGCCGGGGAAAAGCGCCGCGACGGACGATTCGACGATTTCGCCGGCGAAGTCCGCGGGAACGCAGGCGCGCAGCTCCGCGAGCGTGCAGGCGCGGTCCTGCGCCGGGCGCACGAGCACGATGCGCCGCGCGTGCCGCGCGACCGCGCGCATGATCGGCAGCGCGCGCGCCGCGCCGAGCACGCCCGCGACGACCGTCGGGCGCGCGCCCGTCTCGCGGCGGTGCGCGGCGAGCATCGCGTCGAGCGCCTCGGCGCATTCGGCGTTGTGCGCGACGTCGATCACGAGCGTCCGCCCGTCGTCCAGCGCGCGCCGGTCCCAGCGCGCCGCCCAGCGGACGCCGCCTAGCGCCGTTTCCGCGGGAACGGCGGGAACGCGCCCGATCCGCAGGAAGAAGATCTCCGCCGCGAGCGTCGCCGCCGCCGCGTTTTTGCGCTGGTGCGCGCCGAAAAGACTGGTGCGCGGATAAGCCTCGACGTCGTCGCCGAAGCGTTCCCGCACGGAGACGAGCGGCACGCCCTTCTCCGCGGCGACGGCGCGCACGACGCGCTCCGCCTCGGCGGGAACGCGGCCGAGCACGACGGGAACGCCGGGTTTGACGATGCCCGCCTTTTCCGCCGCGATCTTTTCGAGCGTGTCGCCGAGCATGTCGCAGTGATCGAGCCCGACGGACGTGATCACGCAGACTTCGGGCGCGAGCACGTTCGTCGCGTCGAGGCGTCCGCCCAGCCCGGTCTCGACGACGGCGGCGTCGCAGCGCGCTTCCGCGAAGCGCAGAAAGGCGGTCGCCGTCATCAGCTCGAAAAAGGACGGAAAGTCTTCGTCGCCGGGCTTGCCGAAGCGCGCCGCCGCCGCGTAAAGCCGCTCGGCGTAGGCGCAGATTTCCGCGTCGGAAAGCGGTTCGCGGTTCACCTGCACGCGCTCGCCGAGCTTCACGAGGTGCGGCGACGTGTAGAGTCCGACGCGCAGCCCGTTCGCGCGCAGAATCGCCTCGAGCATCGCCGCGGTCGAGCCCTTGCCGTTCGTTCCCGCGAGGTGGATCGACGGGAACGCGCGCTGCGGCTCGCCGAGCGCGGCGGCGAGCAGGCGCATGCGGTCGATGCCGAATTTGCTGCCGTGATTGCGGAGCGAGCACAGCTCCGCGATGATTTCAGCGTGAGTCATGGCGGGAACGCCGTCGCGGCGGAAGCGCGCCCGCGGGGACGGACGCCGCTCCCGCGCCGCGCGCGCGCCTCGTTCAGAGCGTCACCGCGAACGCGGCGATGGGCTTCACGAGCGTGACGACGGCGGCGAGCTGTTCCGGAGAAACCGGCTTGTTCGTCTTGATGACGGCGAGCGTCTCGCCCGCCTCGTGGTCGATCGGCGCCGTGATGTTTTCGATGTTGATCTCCGCCTCGCCGAGCACGGACGTGATGCGCGCGAGCACGCCGGGGCGGTCCGAATAACGCACGAAGAGCAGATGTCCGCGCAGGTCGAAGTACAGCCCCTTGAAGCCGTTGACCGAAGAAATGATCGGCGCGTTTTCCGCGACGATTCCGCGCACGGAGACGGTCTCGACCTTGCCGTCCGCTTCGAGCGTGAGGTCGAGCACGATGGAATCCTCCTCGACGTTCCCGACGAGCGGTTCGCGCGCCTGATAGGCGACGCCGTGCTCCTTGAGCGAGATTTCCGCCATCGGCGGCGGCAGGCCTTTTTCCGCCTCGGGCAGCAGGCCTTCGAGAATCTTCGGCGTGAACCATTTGCGGAACGAACGCAGGCTGCCGGAGAACGTGCAGTCCGCGCGGCGCACAGCCTTGTTCCCGCCGCAGAGACGCGCGAGCGTCGCGAGCATCTTCACGAGCTGCAGCTGCGTGGGATTCAGCCCGAGCGGGACTTCCGCGTTCACGACGCACGACGTGTCGCCGTTGTCGAAATACGCGATCGCCTCTTCCGCGGCGCGCTTGGCGGCGTTGAAGTTCGCCTCCTTCGTGTTCGCGCCGAGGTGCGGCAGAATCAGGTCGGCGACGGCGGCGGAAGGCTTCTCGCCCGCCGCGTCCTTCGGGTGGACGTCCGTCGCGTAAAGGATTTTCTTGCCGGAGGCGCGCACGGCCGCGAGCGCCTCTTCGTCGACAACGCCGTAGCGGGAGCAGTTCACGAGCATCGCGCCGTCCTTCATTTTGGAAAGCAGTTCCGCGTTCACGAGCTTCTGCGTCGAAGCTCCGCCGGGAACGTGCAGCGAAATCACGTCCGCCTCCTCGAAGATGGTCTCAAGCGGCACGGGCGTGACGCCGATGTTGATCGCGCGCTGCTTGGCGAGGAAGTGGTCGTAGCCGATCAGCGTCGGCTCGAAGCCCTGCAGGCGCTTCGCGAGCAGACGGCCGATGTTGCCGAGCCCGACGATGCCGACGGTCTTCTTCGTCAGCTCGCGCCCCATGAATTTCTTCTTTTCCCAGAGCCCCGCGCGCGTCGAGTTGTCCGCGGGAACGACGTGGCGGAAGCACGCGAGAATCATCGCGACGACCTCCTCGGCGACGCCGTTCGCGTTCGCGCCGGGCGTGTTCATCACGTCCACGTTCTTCCTGCGCGCGTAGGCGATGTCGATGTTGTCGAAACCCGCGCCCGCGCGGATGACGAGCTTGAGCTTCGCGAGCGCGTCGATGATTTCGGGCGTGACCTTTTCGGAGCGGACGATGAGGACTTCCGCGTCGGCGTTGGCGGCGACCTGCGCGTCGATCGGCGCTTCCGCGTCCTGAACGACGGTGTAGCCCGCGGCGGCGAGCGTCTTGGCGGCGACGGTGTCGAGTTTCGTGGGAATCAGAACTTTCTTCATAAATGCAGATACGTTGTCGCCAAGGAAATACTCTTTTCCCGACGGACGCGAACGGATTTTTTCGCGGGAACGCGGTGCGCGAAAAATCTCCCGCGGATTTCCGCAGATTTTTTTTGAATCCGAGAACTGCACGAATTTCGCGAATTTTTTAGAGAAATCCTCAAGCGCATTTTTTCAAACGCAAAGAACGTTCCCGCGAGTTTCCGCGGCACAAAAAAACGGACCTCTTGCGGAGGTCCGTTTTTCCTGCGGGAAAGAAGGCGCTTACTGCGCGGTCTTTTCCTCGTCGATCGCGCTCATGTCGTACTCGCGGTAAATCGGTCCGGAGGAGATGAACAGGCTCGGGTTCGAATACGTCGCGCCCGTCTGCACGCCCTTGAAGAGACCGTCTTCCGTTCCGCCGCCGCGAGCCATGAGGTTCGCCGTGACGAAGATGAGAAGGTTCTTCTTCGTGATGGACTTGCCCGTGCTGCGGAACGCGGAGCCGATGAGCGGGAGGTCGCCGAGAATCGGCACCTTGTCGTTGACCGTGCGGATTTCTTCGCGGGTCAGGCCGCCGATGACGACCGTGCCTCCGTCGTAGACTTCGACCGTCGTCGAAACCTGACGCAGGTTGAAGACCGGCTGGAAGAAGCCCGCCGGCGTCGTGACGACGATGCCGCCCGCGATCGCGACCGCCATGCCGCCGTATTCGATGAAGCCTTCGAATTCCTTGATTTCCGGCGCGAGTTCGAGGGTGATGGACTTTTCGGTGTTGTTCACGCGCGGAACGACGCGCATCTGAATACCGACTTCGGTCGCCTCTTCGTCGAACTGCGGCGTGCCCGGCGTAATGCCGACCGTCGCGGAACCGTAGCTGCTGTTGTTGTTGTCGTTGTTGTTGTTGTTGTTGGAGTTGACCTTGATCTCCATGTCGTCATAGGACTGCGGCCAACGGAGCAGCTGGACGATCTTGATCGTGGCTTCCAGTTCGGACTGAACGGTGAGGCTCGGCGCCGCCATGAGGTCGCAGCCGTCCTGCGCGCTCAGCGCGTTGAGGATGAGGCGCAGGTCGTAGTTGCCGACCGTGCCGATGACGCCCGTGAAGGTGTCGGGAGCGTCGAGACCGTAGTTCGGCTGGCGCGTGACCTGCGGCGGAGCCTGGTTGAATTCGACCGTCCTCGCGGGCGTTCCCGGGTGGAAGACGCCGTCTTCGTCCGTGTAATCCGAACGCTCCGGCGTATAGACGCGGGTCTTGGAATCTTCGGAAACGGTGCCGTGCGCTCCCGCGACCGTGCGGTTGGCGGTCGAGGCGCGGACGAACATGTTTTCGCCTTCGCCCTTGGTGAGCTGCCAGTTCGTGACGACCTGGTTGAGCACCGTGCTGTTGACTTCGATGAACTTCGCCTCGATGTTGACCTGCTTCGTCTCCGCCGTCGTCAGACTGCGGATGATGTTGCGGATGCGGTCAAGTCCCTTGCGGTCCTGCGTGACGATGAGGAGGTTGGACGTCGCATCGTAAACGAGCGAGCGGTCGCCCTCCCAAGAAACGCCGGCGCGCGCGAAGAAGCCCTTGATGCCCTGCTCTTCGGAATTTTCGTCCGTCGCTTCCGCGCCGGAGGACCCGAACGTTCCGCCGGCGTCGCCGGAGCTCTTCTTGCCGGACATGCGGGCGACGACCTTCGGGGAAACCGTGAATTCCTCCTGGTCGAGACCGGCGGCGCCCACGTTCGGAGAAACCTGGACGATGTCGTCCTTGATGTCGTAGCGGTAGCTGACGGTATCGAGCATGATTTTGAGCACCTTGTTCATCGGCTGGCTCTTCATCTGCAGATTGATCAGCGGCGGATTCTTGGTTTCCGGGTCGTTGAGCACAATGTCCACGCCGCGGCCGACCGGGTCGTGCACGGCGGAAAGTTCGCTCAAGGTCTCGAGCGCGCGCTGGAGCGGCACGTCGCGGAGCGCGACCGGAATGTTGATGCGCGCCATCTTCGCCTCGATCGGCGAAATCTTCTCTTCGTTCGCGTCGGCGTTGGCGACCGCCGTGAAGGGCATGGCGAGCTTCCACTTGTCGCGGACGTCCGCCATCATGGTCTCGCGCGTGACCTCATGATTGTATTCGCCGGAGTTGGCGAGAACGCGGCGGATGCGGATCTGCATGCTCTTGGCTTCCGCGTTGTCCGGCATGTAGAGGAGCGCCTTCTGGTAGCTGTCGAGCGCGCCCTGATAGTCGCCGTAAAGGTACTGCGCCTTGCCGCGGAGAAGCGCCTCGCGGCATTCCTTTTCCGCGCGCATGGCGGAGGGATTCAGCGTGACGGGGTTCTGAGCCGCCGCCGTCGCGCGCCATTCCTTGTAGAACGCGGCGAGCTGGAGCGTAATCTTGTGATCCTTGCCGAGCAGTTCTTCGACCATCTTGAGGTAGGATTCCGCTTCGACGGCGGAACGCTTTTCGACCATGTCGAAGAAGTAGGCGGAATAGACGAGCGCGCGCTCTTCGTCGATTTCCTTCGAGATGTCGCTGGTCGAGGAAATGTTCGGCAGGAGCAGCTTGGCTTCGTCGAGGGACTTGATGGCTTCCGGCAGCATGTGGCGCGCGCGTTCGTCGCGGGCGCGGGAGAGCGAGCGGCGAGCGGCGAGCGAGTTCTCGCGGATGGCGGCGCGCTGCGCTTCGGACATTTCTTCGGAAAGCTTGGCCTGATCGACGTTGTTGCGCTCGAGTAGCACTTCCTGACGGACGACGGAAATCTTGTCGAGATAGTCGCGGGACGCCGGCGTGTTCGGGAGCGCGGATTCGATCTCCTCAAGGAGACGGAGCGCGCGGTCCGGATCGGTCGGGATCAGGAAGCGGGCTTCCTCGATGGCGGCTTCGGCTTCGCGGTAAATCGCGTTGCGGTGCTGAACGACTCGCTCGAACTCGTTCGCAGGAGCGCCTTCCTTGCCGACGGTGCGGGCGGAATCGGACGCGCGGAGCGCCGTTTCCGCCTCGGCGAGACGCGACGCGGCTTCGGCGTTGTTCGGGTCGAGCTTCAGGAACGCGCGATACTTTTCGACGGCGACGTCGAACTTACGCTCGGAGACCGCGCTTTCGGCTTCGAGGTAAAGCTTGGCTTTGAGTTGATCGTTGTCCTCGCTTTCAGCAGCAAACGCGTTCGGAGACGCGACGCCCGCGCCGAAGGCGGCGGTCGTGATGAGAACGGAGGGAATAATTTTCGGGATGCGCAATTGTTTTTTCATGCGGGGGCCAATTCGAGTTAAGTGGTTATTCGGAGCTTGTTTCGAGGGGGTTCCGGGTGGGTTAAAATCTTTCTTGTTTTTTGGTTACTTCACGAGGTCTAAAACAACCTGACGAACTTTGGGGCGTTTAGGCTTGCCGTTAGACTCCGATTGTTTGGATATTGTCGCCTGTTGAGCGGAAATGTCAACAACTTTGACAAAATATGTCGCGTCTCCGAGGCGAAAAGCGGGTTCTTTTCCGACGACCGTCCACGGTTCGGAATCGGATTCGCGGGTCGCGAGCTCGATTTCCGGCTTTTCCGCGTCGGCGGAGAAGGTTTCCGTGTAGCGCCAGCGGCGCGGCGAATTGTCGTCGCGGAAGACGGCGACGACGCGCGAGGAGTCGCGGACGAATTCCTCGAGCACGCGCAGATCGCGGTCCGCGTTCTCGTGATCGACGAAGGTCGCCATGTAGCGCGTGTAGTTCGAGCCGTCGCCCGTTTCGCTCTGCCCGCGGACGATCTTGAAGTCCTTGAGCGCGATGCCGCGGCCGGCGACTTCGACCGGTTTTTTGGGCGTGAGCGTGAAGATCGTGCGGCCGTCGATCTCCTCCTTCGACAGCTTCGTTCCCGCGCTCCTGGAAAAGTCGAACGGCACTTTTTCGCCGCGCGCGTCGACGAACGCCACGTACACGGAATAGCCGGACTTGCCCGCCTTGCGCGGCGGCACGTCGGTCGAGCACGTCGTGATGCGCAGACTCGAAACGGGGTTTTCGAGCGAGACGAGCGAGACGCCGAACGGTTCCTCCGGCGGGACGGGCAGCTCCTTCGCGATGTAGCGTTTTTCGCCGGACAGCCAGGTGGTCTCGGGAACGGTGAAGAGGTCGTAGTTCCAGCCCGTTTCCGTGTCGAGCTTCGGATCCGCCCATTTCGCCGGAGCGGAAGCGAACTTGCCCTCGTCCGTCCAGGAGGCGAATTCCTTGCCGTTCTCCGAAGCGCGGACGGGCTTGGCGCCCTCGGGCTTCAGACCGACGCAGACGCCCGCGCTCGCGAGGCAGACGAGCACGCCCGCGGCGCACAGAATCTTATCGTAATGCTTCATGATGATTCAAAGCCTTTCTTATTCGGATTTTTCCTTTTTGTGCGGACGGCCGAGCACGGGGGAAACGTATTCGAGCGTGACCGTGAACATTTCGGGAACGTTCTCCACGACGACGCGGCGCGCGGGAACGCGCGGAGCCGCCTGCGCCGCCTGGGCGGGAACGCCCGCGCCGAACAGGTCGAACGGATTCGCCGCGGGCGAAGCCGTCTGCGGCGCCGCGGGAGCGTTCTTCGGGGGAAGCTGGTCCGGAGTCGCGCGCTTCGCGGAAACGTCGCGGACGTGAATCGCGTAGTCCTCCATGCGGCGGATGAAGTAACGGAGAACGCCGGAATCGGCGATGAACTTCACGCGGAAGGCGGTCGCGCGCGCGGCGCCGTCGCGGCGGAGCGAAACGAAGTTCACGTCGTTCTGCCCGTCCGAAAGGCGGCAGAGCCCGGTGTCGCCCGCGCCGGAGACGGGCTCGACGAAGAATTCGCCCTTGACCATGGCGCGGCGCTGCGTCGGCGAAAGCTCGACGCCTTCGCGCTCGACGCCGACGATCTTCATGAACGTCTTTTCCGCCGGCGTCATCACGTGTTCGGCGATGAGGTTCTTGTCGTAAAATTCATGGGCGAGCACGAGCGCCTCCAAAATCTCGTTGACGCCCGCGATCTGCAGATCGAGCGCCTTGAGATGCTCGGCGGGAGCGGTCTCGTTGTTTTCGAGATAACGCGCGAAGCCGAACGAGCGCGCGGCGTCCGCGAGCTCGACGTTTTTGTCTTGACAGCGCGCGACCCAGTCGCTCTTGCGCTGCATCAGATTGGAGACGAGCTGCGTGGCGTCGCCGTTGAAGTCCGTTTCGAGACGCTTCGGCTGAACGAGCGCGGCGATCCGCTTTTCGGCGGCCTTCTTGAGCGCGGAGACCGTCTCGTCGCCGAGGCGGCGGTTTTCGTCCGAAAGCGCGAGCGTCTTCCGGTTGCGCAGCGACTTCAGCTTCTTTTCGTTCTTCTCGATGTCGGAGGAAAGCGAGGCGTTGTTCACGGCGCTCACGACGACGGCCGCGACGCCGCCCGCCATGACGAGCCCGCATATCGCGAGAATCAGAATCAAGGGTAAATTTTTCTTCATGACTTAAAGTCCTTTGTCGGATTTGAGACGGAGCGTGACGGTGAGCATCGGCAGGTTCGGGCGGCCGAAGTCCGGCTTGTCGATGATCGGCGCCGAGGGATCGACGAAATCCGCCTGCTTGAGCGCCTCGAGGATGACCTTGCGCCGCGCGTCGAAGGCGCCGGAATCGTGCACGGGATGGTCCGCGTCCACTTCGGGAACGAGCATCGCGAACGTGACGACGGCGTCGCTGACGACGCGCGCGGGAGCGTCCTCCGTCGCGGGAACGAGCTTGCGGCTGACGGACAGCGAATCGAGCCACAGGTGGCGGTCGTTGGAGACGACGGGCTCGCCGTCCTCATCCTTCGTCTGAATCGAATGGAGCGCCTCGAGCGTCTTCTGCGTTTCGGCGAGGAAGCCGTTCCAGCGGTAGCGCTCGTCGAGCACGCCGGTGAGCTTCTCGACGTAGGCCTTGAGCTTTTCCGCCTCCTTCTCCTTGTCGGCGAGGAATTTTTCGGTCGCCTCCAGTTTCTGAATCGCGACCTTCTGCGCCTTCTTTTCCTGTTCGAGACCTTTGCCGACGTCGGAGAAATGCGCGAAGATCGGCCACGGAGCGAGCGCGAAGCACGCGCCCGCGACGGCGAGGAACGGCAGCTTGCGCTTGAATTCGATCGCCGCGGCGATTTCCGGCGGGAACAGGTCCACGCCCTTGAGGTCCGGAATCACGAGCGTCGCCGCCTCGCCGACGGATTCCTGCAGTTCGCAGGCGTCGAGCTGTTCGTCCTCGGTTCCCGCCGCGACCGCGCCCGGCGCGACCGTGATGAAGGGACGGACGTCGAGCGGCTCGATCGGCAGACGCATCAGCGACGAGAGCTTTTCGACGAAGCCGGGCGTGCGGGAACCGCGGCCGGAGATGAGGATCTTCGCGGGACCGACGCCGTTGTTCGCCTTGCGGAAGGAAAGGAGGCGCAGATTGATTTCGCGCTGAATGCGGCGCGCGAACGCGTCCGCCGCGGCGGAGATCGTCGCCGCCGTCGGGTCGTCCTGCGCGAACTGGAGTTCGCCGGAGAAATACGCGTTCTTCTTCTTTTCCGCGGCGATGAAGGGAATGCCCGTCGCCTCGGCGAGCTTCTGCGAGATGAAGTTGCCGCCCACCGCGAAATTGCTGACGGCGAAGCCGCGGTCGTGAACGAAAGTGAGGTTCGTCGTGTACGCGCCGACGTTCACGAGCAGCGTCGGCGGCAAATCCGCCTGCCCCATCGTCATGTAGCGGTAGGCCTGATACTCGAGATTCGTCGCCGGCTGGTAGCGCGAGGGCTTGAGCTTCGTCCGGCGCATGAGCTCCTTCGTGAAGTCGACGATCTGACCGCGGAGCAGCCCGAAGACGAGCACGTTTTCCTCGATCCCGTCGGAGGAAATCATCTGCTCGTCCCAGATGAGGTCTTCGAGCGGGAACGGCATGTGCTGAGAAGCCTCGTCGACGATGTGCCGCGCGCGCATCTTCGGGTCGGGCATCTGCGCCATCGTGAGATTGTGCGTCAGCAGCATGTGCCCCGGCACGATGAGGACGACCTCGCCCTGCGGCTTCAGACCGGAATCGACGATCTGCGGCAGCGCCTCGATGACCGCGCCCGCCCATTCCTCCTTCACCTTCGAGTAATCGTAGTGAAGATCCACGAGAATGTGCTTTTCGAGCACGAGCGTCGCGCCGTCCGCGGAAAACACGGACGCGGAAATCTGGGTGGTCCCGCAGTTGATGATGGTTTTTATCGCTTTGCTTGCCATGAGAGAAACGGCTGTGAGATTTGAAGAGAAACGGGAACGCTTACTGCAGGACGTCCTCGCGGACGACGGACGGCGCTCCCGAAACAATGCCCGAGCCCGCCGGCGTCAGATACGCGGGAACGAGCAGTCCCTTGGTGTCGGAAATCGTGGCGTCCGCCCAGCCGCGCACCATTTCGAAATTCTGCGCGGCGTCCTTGGAATTGGGATTGATCACGAAATTCGCGCCCAGCGAGGCGGCGTTCGGGCAGTCCATGTACTTCGAGCGGAACTTGCCCGCCGCGTCGAACGGCGAGATCACCATGTCGTTGTATTCGAACTCAATGTAGTAATACGCGGGCTTGGCGTTGCCGGAAGTGACCTCCTTGTCGCGCTCGATGATTTCGCCGGGAATGTAGAACGCGTACGCCTTCTTGCCGTCGCCGACCTTCAGCGCGGCGAAGCGCACGCTCGCGCGGTAGGACGTGAACTTCGCGGACGCGTCGCCGCCGGCTTCCGCGACCGCCTTGTCCACGGCTTCCATGCCTTTTTTCCCGCGGGCGCGGGAGCTCGTCATGCCGTCGCCGGAAAGCGACGCCGCCGTGCGCTTGTACATCAGCGTCAGCGTCATCTTCACATTGTTGAGGAACGAGCCGGACAGATAGCCGTCCGCGCTCGGCTGCACCTTGAATTCGATCAGCGTCTGCCCCCACTTGTATTTCTGGTCGGCGTTCGGCATCGAAACCTGCTTGAAGTCGACCTTGTCGATCTGAATGTTGGGGATTTTCGCGGGCGCTTCCTGAGCGAACGCGGAAACGGCGCACGCGAAGAGCGCCGCGGACAATGCGAGAATTTGCTTGAGGGGATTTTTCATAAGGGGGAAAAGAAAGTTTTGGTTTTAAGCTCTCGGGGAAAAGGAACTGCCGAGGATTAAAAAAGCTCGCGGACCGCTTTTCAATCACAAAAAAAGAAGCCCCGCGCACGAAAACGCGCGCGGGGACGCCGGCTGGCGCTCACCAGACGCCGACGACGAGGTCGCGGATCTTGCGCGCCGCGTCGCGGGAAATCTGCGGGAACGCCTGCGTTTCGAGCAGCCCCGTCTGCCCGCCCATGTAGGTTTCGGCGGAGACGCTCACCGCGCGGTCGCGGAAGTAGTATTTGCCCGTGCGCGCGTCGAGCAGCGAGCACGAAAACTTCACCGTCAGCGTCTGCGTGCTCGCGACGCCGGTGTCGCGGGAATTCGTCAGCGAGACGGAGCGCTTCACGTCCGCGACGACGATTTCGAGACGCGCGTTCCCGCCGTAGACGACGGTCTTCAGACCGGGCTCGGCGTCGAGCGCGTCGGCAACGTCGGTCGCGAGCGTCGCCTGCGTCTGCGTGAGCTCGGTCATGTTCTTGATCGGCGCGACGACGACGGTCGAAAACGGCAGCTTCCCGTGCGCGCCGAGCGAATAGGAACACGCCGCGCACAGCAGCGTTCCCGCGAAAAGACAAAACAGCGAAATCGGACGTCGGAACATAAAGATCATTCTCCTGCGGGATCGGCGAAGACGCGGCGCGGCTCGGCGGCGTCCTCCGCGGCGGCGGCTTCTCCCTCGTCCGCGCGCTCGAGCGAATCCGCGGAGCGGAAGCCCATTTCCTCGAGGGATTTCTGCGAGGGCGCGTCCGCGAAATCCGTCGTGCGCGGGGCGGGATAACGGCCGAAAAGCCAATCGATGAAGGTGAGATCCGCGCGCTTGCCGCGGCGGATTTTTTCGATGCGTTCCCGCGCGCGGTCGGCGGCCTCGGATTCCGGCGCGTGCGTGATCGCCTCGTTGTAGAACACGAGCGCGGCGCGCATGTTGTTGCGGCGCACGTAATAAAAATCGCCGACGGAAAGGCGGTTTTCCGCGAGGCGCATGCGCAGCGCCTCCGTGCGGCCGTAGGCGTATTCCGCCTGCGGATGCTCCGGAAAGAGCGTGTAGAAATCCGTGTAGTAATTGAGCGCGCGGCGCGTCGAGACCTGGTCCCATTCCGCGCCGGGGGAAAGCTTTTCGTAAATGCCCGCGAGGAGCAGGTACGCCTCGGGAACGAGCGGCGATTCCGGATGCGAGCCGATGAGCATCTCGAACGCGCCGATGGCGTCGCGGACGCGGTCGCCCTCGAAGATCTCCTCCGAGATTTCCGACGCGAAGACGCCCTTGCGGAAGAGCAGACGCGGCGCGAGCGCGGACTGCGGCGCGAGCGCGTAGAGCTCGTCGTAGAGACGCAGCACCGCCTTGCGGTCCTTCAGCCACGGCAGACGCCCGCCGAACTTGCGCGGGCGCACGCCCTGCCGCCCCGATTCCGCGATGACGTAGCCCTGCGCGAGCGCGTCCGCGATGCGGTCCGAGCCCGGGTAGGTGGAGACGAGCGTGCGGACACGGTCGAAAGCCTCCTCGAAGCGCCGCTGCAGCGTCAGAATCACGCTCTGGCGGAAAAGCGCCTCCGCCGCGAAAAGCGTCGTCGGGAACGCCTCCACGACGGCTTCGCAGCGTTCGAGCGCCGCCGCGCAGTCCGGTCCCGCCGTGTAGAAGACGGCGGCGCCGCCGTCTTCGCCCGCGTGATTCGGGTCGCGCGAAAGATTGTAGGCGTCGGCGAGCATCGCGATCGCCTCCGCGCGGACGTCGTCGGAGACGCGCCACGCGCGGGAACGTTCCCAAAGCGCCTCGGCGTAAGCCTTCACGAGCGGCTCGCGCGCGCCGAGCTCCTCGCCGCTTTCCTCGACGGCGGCGGCGATCGCCGCCCAGGTTTCCGCCGGCATCGCTCCGCCCCGCCCGGCCGCGTCTTCCGCGTCCGCGGGAACGGCGGTCGTCGTCGGAGGTGGCGGGGGCGTCTTTTCCGTCTCCGCCGCGCTCTCCGCAAAAGAAGCCGCGGGAACGCCGCAAAGCGCCGCCGCGGCGAAAAATGCCGTCGTTCCGAACTTCATGCGCCGCCTTATTTCCAGCGGATGAGCGTCGCGCCCCACGTGAAGCCGCCGCCGAACGCCGTCAGCAGCACGAGGTCGCCCTCCTTGAACCGGCCCGCGTCGTAGGCTTCCTTCATGCAGTTCGGAATCGTCGCCGAGGACGTGTTGCCGTAATTCTGCAGGTTGACGCAGAAACGTTCGAGCGGAATGCCGAGCTGGCGCGCCACGGCGTCGATGATGCGCAGGTTCGCCTGGTGCGGAATCACGCACTTGATCTCGTCCGCCGAGACGTTGCATTTTTCGAGCAGACGCCGGCAGCAGTCCGACATCGTGCGCACCGCGATCTTGAAGACTTCCTGCCCCGCCATGTGCAGATAATGGTCGCCCCCGCGCACGGTCTCGTAGCTCGCCGGACACGCGCTCCCGCCCGCGGGCAGGCTCAGCAGATCGCCGTTGGAACCGTCCGCGCCGAGGATGTTGCCGAGAATGCCGACGTAGGGCTCGTTGCATTTCGTGAGCACGAACGCCGCCGACGCGTCGCCGAAGAGCACGCAGGTGTTGCGGTCTTCCCAGTTGACGATGGAGGAAAGCTTTTCCGTCGAGATGATGAGCACGTTGCGGTAGTCGCCCGCGCGCAGCATGTGATTCGCGATCTGCATCATGTAGATGAAGCCCGAACACGCCGCCGACATGTCGAACGCGGGAACGTCCTTGATGCCGAGCTTTGCCTGCGTGCGGCACGCCGTGGACGGGAACGCGTGGTCCGGCGTCGCCGTCGCGACGATGATGAGGTCGATCTCGTCCTTGGAAATGCCCGCGTCGGCGATCGCCTTTTCGCCCGCCTTCGCCGCCATGTCCGAAGCGCTCTCGGACGCGTCCGCGAGCCGGCGCTCGACGATGCCCGTCCGCGTGCGGATCCATTCGTCCGACGTGTCGACGAGGCGCGTCAGATCGGCGTTGGTCAGGCGGCGCTCCGGCGTATAGACGCCCATGCCGCGAACATAAACGGACGGTGTAGGAGTTCTCATGATTGCCGATTATGAAACAGCTTTTCCCCCGAAATGGGAACAAAAAACTTTCCGCGCGCGCGCCGCCGCCGTAAGCTTTCCGACCATGAACCGAAGCCCGCTGAAACTCGCCTTCGAGCACGTCTCCCGCCCCTTCCGCGTTCCCGTGAAAACGGCGCGCGGAACGGCCGCCGCGCGCGAAACGATCGTCGTCTCGATGCGCGACGAAGCCGGGCGCGTCGGCAGGGGCGAAATCGCGCCCTGGGGGGGCTTCGGATGCGAGACGCTCGACGCCGCGGAAGCCGCCCTGCGCGCGCTCGCGGAACACGCGGGAAAGCCCGAAAGCCTCGCCGACGCCGTTCCCGCCCGCCTGCCGTGCACGCGCCACGCGCTCGCCGCCGCCGCCTTCTTCCTCGACAACCCCGCCGAGTTCGCCGCGCCCGAGCCGACGCCCGCCGCCGTCTGCCGCCTGATTCCGCGCGACGCCGCCGACGCGCCCGAAACCCTCGCCGAAAAAATCCGCCGCGCGCACGCCGAAGGCTTCCGCGCCTTCAAAATCAAAATCGGACTCGCCGCCCTCGCCGACGAAGTCGCGCTCTGCGACGCCCTGCTCCGTCTCGCCGCGGAAAGCTTCCCGGACGCGCGGCTGCGCTTCGACGCCAACGGCGCCTGGCGCGACGACGCCCTCGACGCGCTCGCGCCCCTCGCGGCGTTCCCGCAGCTCGAATTCGTCGAACAGCCGCTCGCGCCCGCGCCGGAGAACGACGCCGCCGTTCTCGCGCTCCCGCGGGAACGCGCCGCCAAAATCGCGCTCGACGAATCCCTGCGCGAGCCGTGGACGCTGCCCGACGACGCGCCCGTCGTCGCCGTCGTGAAGCCGCTCCTCGTCGGAGACTTTCCGCGACTGCGCGCCTGGCTGCGGCGCGAAAACGCCGCGCCGCGTTTCGTGCTCTCCTCGGTCTTCGAGACGGACGTCGGCCGCTCCGTCCTGCGCGCGCTCTGCGCCCGCGCCGCCGACAATCCGCGCGCGCTCGCCGCCGGCGTCGGCACCCTCGCCTTCTTCCGGGAAAACCCGCCGCGTCATTAAAATCCGCATACATGTTTTTTCATCACCACGGGATCTCGCGGAAATCTTCACGGAAAACGCCGAAACGCGGAAGCGTTCCCGCACACAAAAAAAACGTCCCCGCGGATCGCTCCGCAGGGACGCCAACACACACTATGAAAAAAGTCGAGGAGTCGAAAAGGTTTAAGAGGTCGAGGAGTAATTACTTTTAAACTCCTGAACTCCTCCGCTCCTGAACTTTATTTTCTCCGGCGGCGACGCGTTCCCGCCAACGCCAGCGCGCCCAGGCCCGCCAGCAGCCCGAACGCCGACGGCTCGGGAACGGCACCGCAAGCTTCAACGGCGAGCTTCAGCCCAGAAGCGTCGTTCGTCGTAGAAAGCCAATAATACCCCTGTGTTCCTATTTTATCCGAATCGCTCGTATAGGTCAGCAGATTGCCGCAAGCGTCCGTGACGGTAATTCCGCTGACATCCCAGTTCGCCGTCGCGGAATAAGTCGTCGCCGACAAAAGAGAATAGGAATAATTCTTGGACGTCATGGAAATTGATCCGGTAAACTTCACGTTTTTCCCGGTAACGCCCCCGTTCGTCGTAAGTCCAGAATCATTGGTGATGGAGGAAAAATTGAGCATGGAGGATCCTCCAAAGTCTCCGAAATCGAAAGTGTAAGCCTTGTTCGTGTATCCGCCCAAAGCAATGGAACCAGACAGCGTGACGCTTTCGCCGAGATAAATTCTCCCGTGCGTCAGTTTTCCGCTCATGACAATATCGAGCGCGGTGGAATTTGAAGTGAATGTTTGGGCATTGTCAGCCCACGCGTAATCGTACCCGATAACGGCGGTATTGTTGTCTCCGGGCGTCCAATTATTCGTCGTGTTCATCGACTGAGCCGTGGCGCCTGTCAGATAATCCCACGCGGCCCCGTCGGTCCAGTTCCCGCCGTTTGAGGACGTCCAAGCGTACACATACGCGTTGCCATTGTTGCTGTCCTTATAGTCCGAAGCGCTGGTAGTGAAACTATACGCGTTCGCGCAGAGCGTTCCCGCGGCGAGGAGTGAGGTAATAGTGATGATGTGTTTCATAAGTGAGAAAAACAATAATGCCCCCCCCCCCGTATGTAAATCGTCAAGAAGCGAATTTTCGCCCGGAAAACATTTTTTCTTTGACCTCATTATCATCATTTCGAATTTGGGGGCGAAGGCATTCTTGCCTTCGTTCCCGCGACGCCCGATTTCCTAAGGACACATTTTCGCCGCGCGGCGTTCCCGCGCCTCTCCGAATTCGTGAAATTCGAGCAATTCGTGGATAAAAAATCCGCGTCAATCCGCGAGTTCCGCGGGAGATTTCCGCGCTTGCGCGTTCCCGCAATCGCGCACTTACAGCGCGCATCGTTTTCGTTGCCGTTTCCGTAGGGTTGGCACCCTACGCTAGGCAATTCCGCCCCTTCGGGGCTTTTGAAAATCCTTCCGCACTTTGAAAAGCCCCCGCCGGGGCAACCCTCTTAGAAACCCCAGGTGGGAACCTGGGGCAGGGCGGAAAATCCGACAAGCCCCGTCGGGGCGACCCTGCTCCGGGCGCGTCCGTCCGCCGCGGGAACAGGGTCGCCTTTACAAGGCTTTTCCGTTTCGCGTGCATCCCCGGGCTTCCGCCCGGGGTTTCTTTTAGGGCAGCCCCGACGGGGCTTTCATCTGTGTTCATCCGTGACATCTGCGGCAAAAAACTTTCTGCCCGCCGCGCGGCGTTCCCGCGCCCCGCGACGAAGACGTGGACGTCTTCGCCCCCAAGCGTTCCCGCGAGCGGATCCGCATGGAATGCGGAACAAAAATAACCCCATGCGGCGGAACGCCGCTTGGGGCTGTGTCTCGGAAAAACCACGCGCCTGAAAGGCGCAACTCCCCTGCGGGAACGACGCGCCGCGAGGCCTCGTGCGCTTCGGACGGTTGCGCCTTTCAGGCGCGCTCGATGCGCGGAGCGTTCCCCAAGCGCGCGCTTCGCGCCGCGCATGGGGTTACGCTTGTTCCGCCCCGTCGGGGCGTTTTCCGCGTCAATCCGCGAGTTCCGCGGGAAATTTTTCGCGTTCCCACAATTGCGCACTTACTGCGTGCATCGTTTTCGCATTTTTCATCACGGAAGCCCGAAAAAATTTGACGCGACGCGCCCGATTCACTCTCGTTTCGGCGTCTTCCGTGAAGATTTTCGTGAGATTCCGTGGCGAAAAAACGTTCCCGCGGTCAGACGTTCAGTTCTTCGCCGGGCGCGGGATTGACGACCTTCGTTTTCGGGAGCTGAATCGCGAGCTCTTCCGCGTACCATTCGCGGGCGGCGGGATCGCCGTGCGTCAGCACGACCAGGCGCGGCTCGACGGCGTTCACGAACTCCATCATGCGTTCCCGCGTCGTGTGTCCGCTCAGATCGTAGCGCGCGACGGCGGCACGGACGCGCGCGATGTAGTTCAGAGGCGCGAAGCGGAGTTCGTCCGTGTTCGTGCGCGTGAGCAGGCGGCCGCCCGGCGTGTCCGGATCGCAGTAGCCGACGAACGCGATCAGGTTGTGCGCGTGGTCGAGCATGTTCGAGGCGATGAACCACGCCGGCGTGTTTTCGACGAGCATGCCGCTCGAAACGAGGTAAATGCCCTGCACGGCGACGTCCGTTCCCGGCGCTTCCCAGGCGCGGAGCGGCTGCACGCCGAGCTCCTTCGCCATCGCGCGGTGGAAATGCACGTCGCCCGTCTTGCGCGCCATCGTGTCGAAGAAGTCCGCCAGATCGAGCCCGAGCCCCGTGCAGAAGACGGGAACGTTCTTCGGAATGCGTCCGTCGAGCTTCGCCTTCAGCAGCACGTGAAAAAGGTCCTGCATGCGCCCGAAGGCGAACGCGGGAATCAGCACGGAGCCGCCCGCCGCGAGCGTTCCCGCGACGTCGCCGACGAGGCGTTCGAGCTCGCCGTCGCGCGTCAGATCCGGATCGACCTCCGTCGCGCCGCGCGTCGTCTCCATGATCAGCGTGTCGATCTTTTCGAGCGGGAACGCCGCGCCGTCCACCGTCTCCAGATCGTGAAAGCAGACGTCGCCCGTGAGAAAGATCTTCCGGTGCCGGTATTCGATCATCACGCCGACGGCGCCCGCGACGTGCCCCGCGGCGTGGAGCGTGAAGGTGATTTCGTCGTCGTGCTCGTGAAACGTCTTCGGCACGCCGAGCGGCAGCGCCGTCAGCGCGGCCTCGACGCGGTCGAGTTCGCTGTATGTATAAAGCGGATACTCGAAGACGTTCTGCTCCTCGCGCTGGCGCATCATGACGCCGATGGAATTGCGCAGAATCCGCGTCGCGACGATGCGCGAAGCCGGCGAGCAGAGCACGCGCGCGCTCGGGTGCTCCCGCAGCGCGACGGGCAGACCGCCGAGGTGGTCGAGGTGGCAGTGCGTCAGCAGAATGAAGTCCACGGACAGGTCGCGCACCTTCGCGAGATCGGGCAGCGCCGCGCGGCCGAGCTTCTTCGGGTGAATCCCGCAGTCGGCGAGAATGCGGAAAGGTCCGATTTCCAAAAGCATGCAGTTGGAACCGATGTCTTCTTCGCTGTTGAGATCCGTGATTTGCATAGGCGGCGCGCTGTCTTCCAAATGCGGAAAACGATAAGCGCTCCGCGCTCCCGCGTAAAACGCAAAATCGCGGGCGCGGCGCCGCGCGGTCAAAACTTTTGCCTTCGCCGTTCCCGCGCGCTACGCTTTCGCGCCATGAAGGAAAAAATCGTCGTCATCGCGACCGGCAACGCCCACAAGGTCGAAGAATTCAACCGCCTCGCGGCGCGCGCGGGTCTGCGCGGCGTGCGCTTCGTCTCGGCGAAGGAAGCCGTTCCCGGCGGCATGCCGCACGTCGTCGAAGACTCGGGGACGTTCGTCGGCAACGCGCGTCTGAAGGCCGCCGCGCTGCGCGCGCTCGCGCCCGCGGACGCTTTCGTGATGGCGGACGACAGCGGCCTGCGCGTCGATTTTCTCGACGGCGCGCCCGGCGTCGAGACCGCCTACTACGCGGGGCCGCAGGCGGATTCCGCGGCGAACCGCGCGAAGCTGCTCGGCGCGCTCGCGGGCGTTCCCGCGGCGAAACGCGGCGCGAATTTTTATTGCCTGCTGCTGCTGATCGCGCCCGACGGCGGCGAAAAAATCTTCGAAGGCGTCTGCCCGGGAACGATCGCCAAGCGCGAGCGCGACGCGGGATTCGGCTTCGGCTACGATCCGATTTTCGTTCCCGCGGGACACGCGGAGACCTTCGCCGAGCTCTCGGGCGAAATCAAGGACGCGCTTTCGCACCGCGGCAAGGCGTTCGACGCGCTCGCCGCGTTCCTCCGCGCCGCCGCGTGAGGCGCGTCACGCGCCCTTCCCGTCCGCGAAGATGCGGCGTTTCGCGAAGAGCGTCGCCGCAATCGCGAAGCACACGCCCGCGCCCAGCCCGAGGCTCGCGCCCGTGCCGAAGCGTTCGTCGAGAAATCCGAGCAGCAGCGTGCCGAACGGAAACGTTCCCGTGAACATCATCGTGTAGAGCGAGACGACGCGCCCGCAGTGCGCCGCGTCCACGTTGAGCTGGATGAGCGTGTTCGACGAGGCGCCGACCAGCACGCTCCCGAAGCCCGCCGCGAAGAGCAGCGCGAGAAAGCACGGCAGCGGCGGCGCGAAGATCATCCCGACGAGCGAGGCGCCGACCAGCAGATTGCCGACGACGAGAAAGCGCGGCAGCAGGCGTTCCCGCTTCAGCACGGAGACGGTCAGCGCCGCGACGATCGCGCCCGCGCCCGTCAGCGTCAGCATCTGCCCGTAAAGCCCCGCCGAACCGCCGTAGACGCCGTGCGCGAACATCGGCAGCAGCACCGTGTAGCTGAAGCCGAACGTGCTCAGCAGGCCGATGCCGACGAGCACCGCGCGCAACACGGGAACGGACGCCGCGTAGCGCACGCCCTCGGCGAACGCGCGCAGCGGGCTCTCGCGGCGCGTTCCCGCCGGCGGACGCCCGTCGAACTTCAGCGCGAAGACGAGCAGGATGGACGGCACGTTCAGCAGCACGTCGGCGAAGAAGCAGGCGGCGGCGCCGAGATTGGCGACGTTGCGCGCGAGCGCCGGGAACAGCGACGCGGCGCGCGCGTAGATTTCTCCCGCGGCGGCGGGCGCGACGACGCGCATGAAGTTGAACTGCGTCGCGTTCAGCCCGATCGCCTGCGGCAGATCTTCGCGCCGCCCGACGAAGGTCGAGACGAGCGACTGCCGCGTCGGAATCTCCACCGCGCCGACGAGCCCGCGCACGAAGCACAGCGTGAAGAGCACCGCGAGATTTTCGCCGTTGAAGACCGCGTAGAGCGCCAACGCGAGCGACGCCGCGAGCATCGCGAACTGTACCGCGACGAGCATGCGGAAGCGGTCCGTGCGGTCGAACATCACGCCCGCCGCCGGCGTCACGAACAGGTGCGAGACCTGGCTCAGGAACATCGCCGTGCCGGACATCAGCGTGGACTGCGTCAGGTCGTACACGAGCCAGCCGATCGCCGTCTGCGAAATCCACATGCCGGGAAGCGCGAAGGTCCTTCCCGCAAAGAACAGCCGATAATTGCGGGAACGGAACGGCGAAAGCGCTTCCGGAATCTTCATGCCCGCAACGGAAACCCGAAACGCTCCGCCCCGCAAACGTTTTTTTCGGGCGCGCGTCCCGACCGCACGCAAAAAAACGTTCCCGCGAAGCGAATCGCGGGAACGTTTTCGGGAAAAGGTCCGTAAACCTTATCAGGCGCCCTGGTCTTCGAGACGCGTCGGCGTCAGACCGCCGGAAGACGTGTTGGAGCCGATGGCGTCTTCGTAGCTGGACGAATCGCGCTTGCCGTCCGCGGAGCGGAACTGGTCTTCTTCGGAAAGGAGGTTGGAATACTTCTTGACGGAACCGTCCGCGAACGCGACGAAACCGACGCCGGCGCCGAAGGGCGCGTCTTCCGTCCATTCGCCGTTCGTCTGCAGGCCGCGGAGCCACGCGATCGGGTAAGCGGACTTGCCCGCCTTCGGGTTCTTCTTCGCGTTGACGACGACCGCCCAGGAAATCGGCTTCACTTCGCGGAGCTGATTCGTGCCATCCGTACCGTCGGAAAGAACGGTCTTCGGAATCGTGTTGTTGATCGCGTCGTCGGAAGCGACGTACCAGACTTCCGCGTCGACGAGGCCCGCCTTGCGCGCGAGAATTTCGGCGACGGAGGCGACGGTGGACGCGGTGCCGCGTTCGGGCTCGTCGCCCTTGTTGGTGATCTGGCGGCCGTTCGTGCCTTCCTGCATGTAGGAGACGTAGGACTTGGCGATCTGGCTCAGATTGTTGCTCGCCACGAGCTGGCGGACTTTGTCCATGCCGATGCCGATCGTCGGAACGGCGAGAGCCGCGAGAATGCCGATGATCGCGATGACGGTCAGGAGTTCGATGAGCGTGAAACCTTTACGGTTGGTTTGAGATTTCTTCATAAGCTTTTTCTGGGGGTTGTGGGTTTTAAAATTTGTCCTCAATGATGCACTGCGGGAACGCTTTGGCAAACAAATTTTTTCGCCGCCGCGGCGTTCCCGCGTTTTCCTTCAGTACGGGAGCGGGAAGTTTCGGCAGAGCTCGCGGGAAATTTCGCGCGCCTCCGCGATCTTCGACTCGTCGTGAATGTTGTTGACGACGAGCGCGATCGCCTTCGCGATGAGCTTCATCTCCGGCTCGCGCATGCCGCGCGACGTGCACGCCGCCGTGCCGAGGCGGATGCCGCTCGCCTGGAACGGGGAGCGCGTCTCGCCGGGAACGGTGTTCTTGTTCGTCGTGATGTTCGCCGCGTCGAGCGCGAGCTGCGCGTCCTTGCCCGTGACGTCGGGATGGCTCCCGCGCAGGTCGACGAGGCAGAGGTGGTTGTCCGTCCCGCCGGAGACGAGCTTGAAGCCCGCCGCCGCGAGATCCGCCGCGAGCACCTTGCAGTTGGCGACGATCTGGTGCGCGTACGCCTTGAACTCGGGCTTGAGCGCTTCGCCGAAGCAGACCGCCTTGCCCGCGATCACGTGCTCGAGCGGTCCGCCCTGCATGCCCGGGAACACGGCGGCGTCGATCGCCTTCGCCCATTTTTCGCCGCAGAGAATCAGCCCGCCGCGCGGCCCGCGCAGCGTCTTGTGCGTCGTCGTCGTCACGAAGTCCGCCAGCCCGACGGGCGACGGATGCGCGCCGCCGGCGACGAGCCCCGCGATGTGCGCGATGTCCGCGAGCAGCAGCGCGCCGTTGGAGTGCGCGATGTCCGCCATGCGCGCGAAGTCGATGATGCGCGGGTACGCGGACGCGCCGACCGTGATCAGCTTCGGCTTCTCGCGCGCCGCCGTTTCCGCGATTTCGTCGTAATTGATGTAGCCGTCCTCGCCGACGCCGTAATGGACGACTTCATACAATTTCCCGGAAAAGTTCACGGGCGCGCCGTGCGAAAGGTGCCCGCCGTGCGCGAGATTCATCGTCAGAATCTTGTCGCCCGGCTTGAGCGCGGCGAAATAGACCGCCATGTTCGTCTGCGAGCCCGAATGCGGCTGCACGTTCGCGTGCTCCGCGCCGAAGAGCTTCTTCGCGCGGTCGATCGCGAGCTGCTCGATCTTGTCGATCCATTCGCAGCCGCCGTACCAGCGCTTGCCCGGATAGCCTTCGGCGTACTTGTTCGTCAGGATGCTGCCCTGCGCCTGCATGACCGCCGGGAGCGTGAAGTTCTCGGACGCGATCAGCTCGACGTGCGACTGCTGACGCGAGAGTTCGCCGCCGATGAAGCCGGCGAGCTCGGGATCGATTTGTGCGAGTGGAGTCGGATTTATCATGGTTTTTCGGTTTTGGGAAAAAGGGAGACGCGTTCCCGCGCGGGCGCTCAGAGACGGCACGCGCAGGCGGCCAGATCCTCGATTTCGCCGACGCGGCGCGCGTGACGCCCGCCCTCGAAATCCGTCGCGAGAAACGCGTCGAGCATCGCCTTCGCGTCCGCGGGAGCGATGAACTTCTGCCCGAAGCAGATCACGTTCCCGTCGTTGTGGCGGCGGAAGAGCCCCGCCATCTCGACGTTGAAGCAGTTGCCGGCGCGCACGCCCGCGACCTTGTTCGCGGCGATCGAAATGCCCACGCCCGTCCAGCAGACGAGCACGCCGCGATCCGCGGCGCCCGAAGCGACGTCGCGCGCGACCGCGTGCGCGAAAAGCGGGTAATCGACGGAATCCTTCGACGCCGCGCCGTAGTCCGCAACTTCGTGCCCGCGGGAACGAAGGTACTCGGCGAGTTCCTGTTTGAGTTCAAAGCCTGCGTGATCGCTGCCGATGCTGATTTTCATGACGATAAATTGCTGACGCGGATTCTTGAACGGAACGCGAAAAATGGAAAGCGGAAAATGACGGAAATCCGCGCGGGAACGGAACCCGGAAACGTCTTCCGCCGGCGTTCCCGCGCCGCCTCACTTCTCCGGGGCGAAATGCTCGTAGCCGCCGGAGAAAAGCGGTTCCGCGGGCGCGTCGGCGGCGATGCGGCCGATGCGCGTCAGCGGCGTTTCCGGGAAGCGTTCCCGCCAGCGCGCGAAAAGCTCCGCCTCGAAATCCGGCGCGACGCAGAAGAGCAGCTCGTAGTCTTCGCCGTCGCAGAAGGCGCGCCGCAGCGCGGCGTCCGCGTCGCCGCCGGAGAGCGCGAGCGCGTCCGCGGAAACGGGCACCGCGTCGAAGTCGATCTCGGCGCGCGCGCCCGCGGGAACGATCGCGGGCAGGTCCTTCGCCGCGCCGTCCGTGACGTCGATGCAGGCGCGGACCTTGTCGCGCGGGAACGCCGCGAGAAACGCGCCTTCGCGCACGCGCGGCTCGAACGCGTAATGCCTGCGGCGGAGGCTCCCGCCGAGCGTTCCCGTGACGCAGACCGCGTCGCCGACGCGCGCGCCCGTGCGCAGCAGCGGTTCGCCCGCGCAGAAGCCCGTCAGCGCGAGCGTCGCCGCGAAGAGCCGCGTTCCCGCGGGCGCGGAAGCGACGTCGCCGCCCGCGAGCTCGACGCCGAGCGCCTCGCACGCGCGCGCCGCGCCTTCGTAGAATTCCGCGAGCCAGGCGACGCGGACGTCGCGGCTCATGATCAGCGAAATCACGGCGTCGGCGGGCTCGCCGCCCATCGCAGCGACGTCGCTCACGTTGCGCCGGATCAGCTTCGCGCCGGCCTCGCGCGCGGTGACGCCTTCGTCGAAATGCCGGGAAAAAATCACGCTGTCCGCGGTCGTGAGCCGCCGCGCGTTCCCGTGTTCGTTCGGAAAGACGGCGCAGTCGTCGCCTATGCCGCGCGGCGCCGGGCGCGAGACGCGCGGGAACGCCGCGAGCAGCGCGGAGATTTCCCGCAGCAGCGCGGTCTCGCCGAGCGCGCCGACGGTCGGTTCGGAGCCCGCGCCGTCCGCGAACGGAAAATTCGGATTCCGCTCCGCCGCGTTCATTGCGCCGCACCCTCCCCGAGCAGATCGCGCGCGAGCGCGACCGCACCGATGGAAAAGAGAATCAGCCCGGCGCAGACTTCCGCCGCGCGTTTCGGGAATCTGCGGAAGCAGCGCGAGACGAAGAACGCGCCGAACGCGCCCGCGAACGTGACGACGCCGATAATCGCCGCGGGAACGAGCACGTCGGAAACGCCCGCGTAATCCTGCGCCATGCAGCGCATGCCCGCGCCGACGGCGAGCGCGTCGAGACTCGTCGCCACGCCGATCGCGCCGAGCTTTTTCGCGCCGAGCGCGCACTTGCCGCACGCGCAGGAACGGTCGCCCGCCGCCGCGTCGTCCGCGTCCCCGCGCAGTGCGCCGTAAATCACGGAACCGCCGAGCGCGGAAAAGACCGCGAACGCGATCCAGTGGTCCCACGCCGCGTAGTAGGCGTGAAATTCCGCCGCCGCCGAAAAGCCCAAAATCGGCATCGCCGCCTGAAAAAATCCGGTCGTCGACGCGAGCTTCAGCGCAGCCGCGAGCCGCGCGCGCTCGATGACGACTCCGTAGGAAAACGCGACGAGCGTCGCGTCCGTCGCCAGCGCCGCCGCGATGCAGACTGTCTCCAAAAAATTCATGCCCGCAGTCTAACGCCCCGCCGCCACCCTTTCGAGCCTCGAAAACTTTTCCCGAAGGCGGCGACGCTTTTTCTTTAAACCCGCGCGCCGCGCGGGCATCATGCTTTTCACGAAATCACGTCATGCTCACCCCGAATCCTAAAATGCTTTTCGCCGTCGCGCTGGCGGCGTTCCTGTGCGTTCCCGCGGCGTTCGCGGACGAAAGCGCTCCCGCGGCGAAGACGCCTCCGCCGCCGCACTATCTTTACGCCGCGACCGAAGCCGAGAAGGCGGCGACGCCGACGCGCGTCTCCCGCGTGGTCGTGTTCCCGAAGGGCGCGCGCGTCACGCGCTCGGCGGAAGTCTCGCTCCGCGCGGGCGAGCAGGAAATTCTGCTCACGGGAACGCCCGCGCGTCTCTCCGCCGCGACGCTCGCCGCGGAAACGCGCATCCCGGGCGCGCGCGTGCTTTCCGTTTCGACGGAAACGCGGACCGCGGCGCCCTCCGCGACGCGCGAGACCGTCGAGGCGGCGAAGGAAAAACTCGAACGCGCGCGGATCGCGCACGTCGATCTGACCTGCCGGCACGCCGAAGCCGAATCCCGCCGCCGCGCGCTCGGCGAGTTCAGTCCGCCCGAAGCGGACGCGCCGTTCCCGTCCGCCTTCGACGCGCAGACGGCGCTCCGCGCGCTCGCGCTTCTGGAAAAGGAGGCGGACGCCGCTTCGCGCGAAACGCTCCGCCTGAAAAAGGCGCTCGACGAAGCCGCGCTCACCCGCGAGATCGCCGAGAGCGAATACCGGAAAATTTCCGCCTACGCGCAGGAAAAGGAAACCCTCGTGCGCGTGAAGCTCGTCGCCGACGCGGACTGCGCGGGAACGCTCGAACTGAGCTATTTCATGGGCGCCGCGCAGTGGCGGCCGAGCTACGACGTCGTCGTCGATCCCGCGACGAACGCCGCGACGCTCGTCTCCTACGGCGTCGTCAGCCAGCGCACGGGCGAGGACTGGACCGGCGTTCCCGTGACGCTCTCGACCGTGAACCCGGACGCGTCCGCGGATCTTCCGGAGTTCAGAAAAATCCTGATCACGGAGGCGTTCGCGCCGCGCCCCGTTCCCGTCGCCCTGCTCGCGAAGAAAAGCGGCGGCGGACGCGGCGAAGGAATCGGTCCCGCGTCGTTCGGCTCGCACTCTTCCCGCGATTCCGGCGAGGCGCCCGCCCTGGCCGCCGGCGAAAACGGCGTGTTGTCGATCGCGCTGAACAGCGGACGCGTCGTCGCGAACGCGCGGGACATCCGGCTCGCGGGCGGCGGCTACGTCTTCCGCAACGCCGACGGCGTGCTCGAACGCGTCGCGGCGAAGGACGTCGCGGGCATTTCCCAGAACTACGTCGAGACGCAGGCGGAAAACGAGAGCGTTCCCGCCGCGCGCCTGCGCGACCCGGCGGCGGACCTGCGCGGGCTGGAAATCCGCCGCGACCTCGCGCGCGCGGAGACGATTCCGTCCGCGGGAACACCGCACCGCTGCCTGCTCGGCAGCGAGACCTACGCGGGCGACGCCTATCTGCAGCTCGCGCCCGCCGCCGACGGGAACGCCTACCGCATGCTCGCCGTGACGCACCGCGACTTCCGCCCGATTCTCGCCGGCCCCGCGAACATCTTTTACGGCGCGGACTTCATCGGCGAAATGGACGTGCCCTACACGCTGCGCGACGGGAGCGTGCGCATTCCGCTCGGCGTCGATCCGCGCGTCGCCGTCGAGCGCCGCGTCGTGAACGCGATCGAGACCGTCGGCACGTTTTCGAAATCGCGCCGCAAGGCGGTCGAGGTTTCCGTGAAGATACGCAACCGCACGCCGGAGAAAATCCGCGTCGTCTGCGACGAGGCCGTTCCCGTGAGCACGCGCGACGACATTGAAGTCTCCGCGCCGGAATTTTCGCCCGCCGCCGCGAAGTTCGACGCGAAGACGGGGCTCGCGACGCGCGATCTCGCGCTCGAGCCCGCGCAGGAAATCGAGCTGAAGACGCGCTACGAAATCGATTTCCCCGAAAACTTCGAACTGCGGGAACGCTCCCGCTGAACCGCCGCCGCAACCGCACAGCAGAAAGGATTTTTTGAAGATGAAAAAGACACTCGTCGCCGCCTTCGCCCTCGCCGCCGCGCTCGCGCCCTTCGGCGCCTTCGCCGCCGAGGAAATCGCGCACGCCGTGAGCGCCGTCTCGGTGTTCACCGACCGCGCCGTCGTCACCCGCTCGGGAACGGCGAAGCTCGAAAAAGGCAAAAACGAAATCGTGTTCGCGGGCGTTCCCGCCGACGTCGATCTGCGCTCGATCCGCGCGGGCGCGCGCGTTCCCGCGGGCGTGAAGATTCTCGGCGTGTCGTGGGAGCGCCGCGTCGAGCGCGTCGTGAACGACAAAAAAATCGCCGCGCTCGAAGAAAAGCTCGCCGTGCTGAACGAACGCAGGGCGCTGCTCTCCGACGCCTCCGATTTCAACCGGAAGCGCCGCGAAACGCTGCGGGAATTCGAACGCCGCTTCCGCCGCGCCGTCGAGGAAAACAGCGTCGGCGGAAAAGGCGGAGAAAACTGGAACGCCGACGCCGAAGCGCTGCGCGCGGAATTCGAAAAAATCTTCGCCCGCGCGACGGAAATTTCCGAACAGACGGCGGCACTGGAAAAGGAAATCGCGCCCGTCCGGGCCGAGTTCGACGCTCTTTGCTCGGGAACGGACGCGCGGCGCTCCGTCGCGCTCGTCGTCGCGCTCGAGGCGGAGCGCGCGGGCGAGGCGGAAATCTCCGTCGCCTACACGACGCGCGCCGCGCGCTGGAAGCCGCGCTATTCCGCGCGCCTCGACCGCGCCGCGGGAACGGTCGATTTTTCCTACGACGGCGAAATCTCGCAGAACACGGGCGAAGACTGGAAGGGCGTCGCGCTCACGCTCTCGACCGCGCAGCCGCAGGTGAGCGCGCTCCCGCCGCGCGTGCGCCGCATCGAGCTTTACGGCGAAAGCCTCGCAGACCCGCGCGCGCGCCGCATCGTGGCGACGGAGGAGGCGGCTCCCGCCGCCGAGCCGCCCGCGAATTTCGCCGACGCCGCGCCCGCCGACGAGGACCGCGCGCTTTCCCGCGTGCGCGAACAGGGCGCCGTGGTGAATTTCGAATTACGCGGCGCGCACGACGTGCCCTCGGGCAAGGCGGCGCCGCGCGTCTCCATCGCCCGCGCGACGCTCGCGGACGTCGAGCTCCGCGCCGAAGCCGCGCCGCGCCTGCGCGCCGGCGTCTATCTGCGCGCGACCGCGAAAAACGAAACGCCCTGCCCGATTCTGCCCGGCGAGCTGTCGCTCTTCCGCGACGGCGCCTTCATCGGCGGAAGCTCGCTGAAATTCGTTCCCGTCGGCGGTGAAATCGCGTTCTTCGCGGGAACGGAGGACGGGCTTTCCGCCGCGTTCGAGGAGCTCCCGCCCTTCCGCGCGACGCACGGCTCGCTGAAGGCCTCCTTTTCCGGGAAGAGCTCGACCGACGCCGCGGGCGACGTCTATACGCTCGCGAACCTCACGGGAACGCCGCGCAAGGTGCGCCTGCGCTCGCAGATCAAAGTCTCGGAAGTGGACGACGTGAAGATCTCGCTGCTCGAAACGCCCTGCGGGCACGTTCCCGCGACCACGCCCGGCTTCACGCTCGAAAAGGACACGGGCATGATCTTCTGGGACGTCTCCGTTCCCGCGCGCGGCGAGGCGAAAATCGTCCTCTCCTCCAAAACCGAAAAGAAGTGAGCGCCTGACCGCGGGAACGTTCCCGCGCGCGGATTTCCAAAAATTCAAAAAAAGGGACCGGGTACCCCCTCACGGGGATACCCGGCCTTTCTCTTATCTCTACTGACTAACTCTAACTTCTCTATCTACTCTATTCGCTAATTGCTTAGCAAAGCCTTTGATGGTGGGCATTCTTGCCTTAAAAAAAATTTTTGGCAAGCAATTTTTTTCATTTCATCGCGGCGAGAAGCGCGTCGACGCGATCCGTCTTTTCCCACGGAAGATCTTCCTTCGTGAAGTGCCCGTAGTTCGTCGTCTTCGCGTAGATCGGGCGCAGCAGATCGAGGCGCGCGATGATGTCCGCGGGCTTGAAGGAAAAGACTTCGCGGACGGCGGCGGCGATACGCGAATCCGGCGCCGTTCCCGTGCCGAACGTGTTCACGTAGACGCTCGTCGGATTCGGCTCGCCGATGGCGTAGGAGACCTGCAGCTCCACGCGGCGCGCGAGCTTCGCGGCGACGACGTTCTTGGCGACCCAGCGGCACATGTAGGCGGCGGAACGGTCCACCTTGGACGGATCCTTGCCCGAGAAAGCGCCTCCGCCGTGGCGACCGGCGCCTCCGTAAGTGTCCACGATGATCTTGCGCCCCGTCAGCCCGGCGTCGCCGTGCGGCCCGCCGACGACGAACTTGCCCGTCGGGTTGATGAAGAAGCGCGTCTCCGCGTCGATCAGTTCCGCCGGAAGCGTCTCGCGGATCAGCGCTTCGCCGAAGGCGCGGATCGTCGCGCAGTCCACGTCTTCCGTGTGCTGCGTGGAGAGCACGACGTTCTCGATGCGCGCGGGAACGCCGTCTTCGTAGCGCACGGCGACCTGCGACTTGCAGTCCGGGCGGAGCCAGGAGGCTTCCGGGCGCGCGGCGTTCTTGCGGACGGCCTCCAGCGCGCGCAGAATCCTGTGCGCGAACATGACGGGCGCGGGCATGAGCTCCGGCGTCTCGTCCGTCGCGAAACCGAACATGATTCCCTGGTCGCCGGCGCCCTGCTCCGCGGAGCTTTTGCCTTCCGCGGCGGCGGCGTCCACGCCCTGCGCGATGTCGGGCGACTGCGTGCCGATGAGATTGATCACTTTCGCCGTTCCCGCCTGAAAGACGTCGTCGGCGCGGCTGTCCACATAGCCGATTTCGCGGATCGCGGCGCGCGCGACGGCCTCGTAATCCACTTTCGCGCGGGTCGTGATTTCTCCCGCGAGCACCACGTGGTCGTCCTTCACCAGCGTTTCGCAGGCGACGCGGGAACGCGGATCCTGCGCGAGGCACGCGTCCAGAATCGAATCGGAAATCAGGTCGGCGACTTTGTCCGGATGCCCGGCGCCGACGGATTCGGATGTGAAAGTGTAAGATTTCATGATGCCGCGCAGTCTGCCCGAGAGACGCAGGAAACGCAAGATTGTATTTTCATATCAAGATTGATTGATATAAAAAGAAAAACAATGAACGCTCCGCCTTCGCGTTCCCGCGGATCGGACGCGCAAAAAAATCCTTCCGCGGGAACGGAAGGATTTTTTCGGAGAAACGCGCTCAGCGGTCCTGCGGCGTCATGCCGCCCATGCCCGGCATGGAATTTTCCCACGCCTGCGGCGCGCCGCTCGCCGGCAGATTGGAATCTTCCGGCGGAGGCGTTTCCGTACACGCGGCGAGCCCGAAAAGACCCGCGAGAGCGAAAAGCGAAAGAAAAATTCTCATCGGAATCGGAGTGTCAGCGTTTCGTGACGAACGGAATCAGACGGACGTTCGTTCCCGCGGAAATCGCGGACATGTCGGATTTCGGCAGAATGTGCGCGATGACGTTGGACGGCTGCGCGTCCGCAATCTGAATCTGACCGACGTTCACGCCGTTGACCTCGACGTTGTAGTATCTGCCGACGGCGATGTAGGATTCGCTCGTGCCGACGGAAAGCACCATCAGACCACGGCGGACGTCGATCGAATAGACGGTCGTCGCGACGTAGGGTTCCGCGAACTCGATCGTCGGACCCGTGAGACCGGTCGCCACGTAAAGGGCGGACGGATATTCTTCTTCGGAGAAGGAAACGCCTTTCGCCTTCGCGTAGTGGCGGAACTTCGTGTAGCGGTTCTGCCCGTTTTCCATCTTCTTCTGGAGGTCGGCGATCTCGTCGAGGCGCGCGTTGTATTCCTCCATCGTCTTCATGTTCGCGATGCGCTGATTGAGGCGCGCCGTGTTTTCCTTTTCGGCGCGAAGCGTCGCTTCGGCGGAAGCGAGCTGGGATTCAAGCTGCGACTTCTTGCCTTCGAGCTCGTCGCGGGCGCGCGTCAGCTCGGCGATTTCGGTGTTCTTCGCGTCGATGTCGGCGTTCAGTCCGTCGATCGTGGCGTCGCGCGCGGCGATCGTCGCCTTCTGGCCGGCGATGGTCGCGTCGTCGGCGCGTTTCTGCTCGCGGCGCTTTTCGATTTCCTTGCAGGCGGGAGAGACGATTTCCATCGCCGCCTTCAGATCGACGGGCTTGGCGAGATTCTTGTAGTCGAAGGGCTCTTCGGAGGTCTTGGCGACCTGGACGAGGGGCTTGGTCTTTTCGACCGCGTTCTGCATCTCGCCGCGGACGAGGAAGAACAGCGCGACGGCGGCGGCCGAAAGAACAATCGCGAGTGCGCGGAGAATAATAGAAACTTTGTTGTTCATGGGGTTTTATTGATTGTAATTGAAAGTTGAGCAATGGGCGGGAATCGCGACCTGACGGGAAACCGCGCAGGACGGGCTCGCCGCCAAGTGTTGACAGATTTTGAACACTAATTCCGTGCGGTTTTCAAGCTCTAATTTTTCCGCGAGCGCTTCCGCCGTGAATTTTTCCGGCGCGTGCGCCTTCAGGAATTCGACGATGCGCACCTGCAGCTTCAGGATGCCCGCCGCCGCCTTCTTGCCGGCTTCGACGCCGGGCTGGTGATAGGCGTTGATGCCGATGAAGGTCGCGTAGAAGCCGACCGCGCGCTCGAACAGCGCGATGAGCGCGCCGACGCTGCCCGGCGTCACATCCTCGACGGTCAGCGTGACCGAGGCGCGTCCCTTTTCCGTGAGCGCCTCGCGCGTGCCGAGCAGGAAGCCTTCGAGATAGTCGCCCGCGCGCACGCCGGGATCGACTTCGACGCTCGTTCCCGCGCGGTCGCGGAGCACTTCGATGAACGTCGCGAAAAAGTTCGGCACGCCCTCGCGCAGCTGCTGAATGTAGGCGTGCTGGTCCGTCGAACCCTTGTTCCCGTAAACGGAAATGCCCTGGTTGACGACGTTTCCGGCGAGGTCCTTTTCCTTGCCGAGCGATTCCATGATGAGCTGCTGCAGGTAGCGCGCGAAAAGTAGCAGACGGTCCTTGTAGGGCAGAATCACCATGTCCTTGGTGCCCTTGCCGTCGGTGAGGAAATACCAGGCGAGCGCGAGCAGCGCGGCGGGATTCGCACGCGCGTCGCGGGAACGCGTCTGCGCGTCCATCGCGGCCGCTCCCGCGAGCAGCCCGCGGATGTCCAGCCCCTGCAGCGCGGCGGGCAGAAGCCCGACCGCCGCCGTTTCGCTCGTGCGGCCGCCGACCCAGTCCCACATCGGGAAGCGTTCGATGAAGCCCTGCGCGACCGCCGTCTTGTCGAGCTGCGAGCCGACGCCCGTCACGGCGACGGCGTGCTTCGCGAAGTCCAGTCCCGCCGCCTTGTAGCGGGCTTCGGTCTCGATCATCGCGTTGCGCGGCTCCGGCGTGCTGCCGGACTTCGACGTTACGACGCAGAGCGTTTCGCCGAGCCTGCCTTCAAGCTCCGCGAAGACGGCGTCGAATCCGTCCGCGTCCGTGTTGTCGAGAAAATACACCTTCAGCTTGTCCTTGCCGGGCATGCCGAGCGCGGAGGCGACGAACTGCGGGCCGAGCGCGCTCCCGCCGATGCCGATGCAGAGCAGATTTCTGAACGCGCCGGCGCTCCCGCGGATTTCGCCCGCGTGCACCTTCTTCGCGAAGGCTTCGATGCGGTCGGTCGTTCCCGAGATTTCGGCGGCGAGCTCCGCCGTCGGCGCGAGCTGCGGCGCGCGCAGCCAGTAGTGCCCGACCATGCGGTTTTCGTCCGGATTGGCGATCGCGCCCTTTTCGAGCTCCGCCATAGCGTCGAACGCCTTGGCGAGCATCGGCGCGGCTTCTTCGACGTAGCCCTTCGGGAAGCCGACGCGGCTGAGGTCGATCGCGAACTTCAGCGCGTCGAACTCGATGTAGTTTTCCTTGAAATTTTCCCAGCTCATGACGATTTACAGAAAAATTTTTACTGCGCGAGAACGTTCTCGACCGGCTGCGGCTCCTGCGCGGGAACGGCCTCGGGCGCGGGCTGCGCCGCGGGTTCCACGTCGGTCGTCACGAGCGCCGCGGGCGCGGCGGGAACGGCCGTCTCCATCTTCAGCGATTCGGCGACGTCGCCGCGGGTGGACTTGGCGATGAAGCCGAAATAAAGCCCCGCGCAAAGCAGAAAGAAAAGCGTGATGAAGATCACCGTCGCCTTGGAAAGCACGCCGGCGGCTTCCCCGCCGAAGACGCTCTCGGAAGTCGCGCCGCCGAGCGCCGAGCCCATGCCCGCGTTCGCGCTCGGGCGCTGCATCAGCACGAAGAGCACGACGAGCGCGCAGACGAAGAAAAGCACCAGGGCCGCTGTGAAAAGGAGAATGTTGAACATAACGAAAGTTTCTTATTAAACGGCCCCCCCGCCGCAATCTCAAACAAAATTTTCTCGACCGCGACGGAACCGAAACGCCCCGCGAGCCTTGAAAACGCGGGCGCCGCGCGGGAACGCCGCGCTGGGCTCACGAAGCGCGGGGACGGAGCAGTTCCGGACAATGCAGGTAGATTTCGCCCAGCGCCGCCGTCATGATGGCGTGGTGCATGCCGCCGGAGCGCGCGAGTTCCGGCAGCGCTTCGGGCTCGATTTCGCGCACGAGGATTTCCTCGTTCGCGTCCGGCGAGATTTCCGCGACCTTGCGGCAGTTGCGGATGAGCACGATGCTGCAGTAATTGTTGAAGATCGCCGGATTCGCCGAAAGCCGCCCCAGCAGCACCGGCGCGTCGCCCGCGTAGCCGGTTTCCTCCAGCAGTTCCCGCGGGCCGGCCGCGAGCGGATCTTCGCCCGGCTCGACGACGCCGCCGGGAAATTCCCACGACAGATCGCGCACGCCGTAGCGGTACTGCTGCTCGACGAGAAATTTTCCCTCCGCCGTCACGCAGACGCACGTCACCCACGCGGGCGCGTGCGCCACGAAGAAATCGCCTTCGCGCCCGTCGAGCGGATGGCGGTCGTGCTCGCGGAAGACTTTGAAGACCTTGCAGTCCGACCAAAACTCTTCTTTTTCGACGATCCAGCGGGAAGGCGTCTTCATCGCGCGAAACGGAAACGCGAAATCACTTCGCGGGAACCTTGATTTTCTGACCGACGCGCAGGCGCGCGGGATCGACGTCCGGATTCAGAGCCTCGATGTCCGCGGGCTTGCAGTCGAACTTGCGCGCGATCTTCCAGAAATTGTCGCCGGGCTCGACCTTGTATTCTCCGCCCGCGGCGGCGGCGGGCGTCCCGGAATTGCCCGCGGGACGCGGCTGGGCGGCGTTCCCGTCGGCGGCGGGCGCGCCTCCGCGGCGGCGGCTCAGCGACTCCACGGTCTGCGCGAGCGCCTCCTGGTTGGCGTTGACGGACTCGAAGCTCGCGGAAACCTGCGCGCGGAGCGCTTCGAGCTCGCGCCGCAGCTCGGCGACTTCCTTCGCGTTCCCGCCGGCGTCCTGCCCGGCGGCGGTCTTGTTCACGGTCGCGCGCACGTCTTCGATGTCCGCGTCCACCTTTTCGGTGAAGCGGGAAATCTTGCCGCGGTCGACGAAGACGATGATCAGCGCCAGCCCGCCGACGATGAGGCCGAGAAGCCCGAGAGCGATCGGAATCTTGAGATCCGCGGGAGCGTCGAAACCCGTGTCCATTGAAGAATCTTCCATAGTCGATAATCCTTTATCTGAAATGATTTTCGGTAAGCTTCGAATGGAATATGTTGTTGACACGCGGGGCAATAAAAAACGATGCTTTCCCGATAATTTCGGGCAATAGCGCAGTCTGGTAGCGCATCTGCTTTGGGAGCAGAGGGTCGTGGGTTCGAATCCCTCTTGCCCGACTCCTTTCCGCCGAAAATTCCGTTCCCACCATGAAGAAATCCATGCCCGATCTGCCCGCCGCGTTCCCGCCGCCGGAAAAACCCGGCCGCCCCGACATCCTTTTCGTCGCGGGCGAGCATTCCGGCGACGAGCTCTCCGCCCTCGCCGTCCGCCGACTGCTCGCGCTGCGGCCCGAGCTCAGAATCGAAGCCTTCGGCGGCCACGACATGCGCCGCGCGGGCGCGCGTCTGCTCTTCGACATGACGACGTTCTCCGCCGTCGGGCTCGTCGAGGTGCTCTCCAATTTTTCGTTCTATTCCGCGCTCTTCAAAAAAATCCTCGCGTGGATCCGGGAACACCGCCCGCGCGTCGTCTGCTTCGTCGATTTTCCCGGGATGAATCTGCGTCTCGCCGAAGCGATGAAAAAGGAAGGCATCTCGCGCAAGGGCGGCGGCGACGTCGTCGTCCTCCATTACGTCTCGCCGCAGATCTGGGCGTGGAAGGCGAAGCGCCGCTTCAAGATGGAGAAGCTCGTCGATTCGCTCGGCGCGCTCTTCCCCTTCGAGCTGAAATGCTACGCGGACACGCGGCTCGACGTCCGCTTCGTCGGCGATCCCTTCGCCGAGCCGGACTACCGTCTGCCCGTGAAATACGCCGCGGACGCGCCCGTGCTCCTCCTCCCGGGAAGCCGCCCGAAACCCGTCGCGCGCATTTTCCCGATTCTCCTCGCCGCGTGGGAAAAATTTCACGCCTCGCACCCGGACAAACGCGCCGTCGTGCTCCACCCCGGCGAACCCGTGCTGAGCATTCTCCGCGAGCTCCGCGGGAAAAGCGTCGCCGCGCGCAGCGTCGAGCTCGTTCCCGTGGACGACGTCGCCGAAACACAGCAGGCGGCGAGCGCCGTGCTGATGAGCTCGGGCACGATGTCGCGCACCTGCTCGCTCGCGGGCATTCCCGGCGCGATTCTCTACAAGGCGAATCCGCTCACGTGGGCGGTCGGCCGCGCGCTCGTCGGCGACAAGGTGAAGTATCTCGGCATGGCGAACATCCTGCTCGACCGCGTCGTCTATCCCGAATTTCTGCAGGGCGACGCGACGCCGGACGCGCTCGCGGCGCGTCTCTCCGCGTGCTTCGACGATCCCGCCGTCCTCGCGCGCATGCGCGCCGACTGCGACGCGCTGCACGCCCTGCTCCGTCCCCGCGCGGGCGACCTCGACGCCGCCCGCTGGATCGCGCAGTTTCTGTAAGCGTTTTCCGCACGATGAACGCCGCCGAAAAAGTCTTCACGCTCGCCGACCTGCGCGCATGGACGCGCGCCGAGCCGAGCTTCGCCGTGCTCGGAAAACCCATCGCGCATTCGCTTTCGCCGAAGATGCACGACGCCGCTCTCGACGCCGCCGCGCGGGAACGCTCCGCGCCCGAGCTCGCCGCGCGGCGTTATTTCCGCTTCGAAATCGCGCCGGAGGAGCTCGGAGAGGCGCTCCCGCTCTTTTTCGCGAAGAATTTTCTCGGCCTCAATCTCACGATTCCGCACAAGGTCGCCGCGCTCCCGCTGCTGAAAAAGATTTCGCCCGAGGCGGAAATCATCGGCGCGGCGAACACGCTCGCGCGCGACGACGCGCTCAGCGGCTGGCGCGGCGAAAACACGGACGGACGCGGGTTCGCGCGCGCGGCGGAAATGAGCCTCGGCGTGAAGCTCGCGGGAACGCGCGTCGTGCTTCTCGGCGCGGGCGGCGCCGCGCGGGCGATCGCCGCGACCGCGCTCGCGCAGGGCTGCGCCTCGCTCACGATCGTCAACCGTTCCCGCGACCGCGCCGAAGCCCTCGCCCGCGCCCTTTCCGGGAATTCCGGGGAAGCGACTTTCCAGTCGCTTTATGAAAACCCCTACAAGGAAATTTCCTTAAAACGGATTCCGACAAGCGACAAGAATGTCGCTTCCCCGAAAAGCGGTTTCCCGAAAATTTCCGTTCTTTCGCCTGACGAAATCCGCGATTTCCGCGGCGAGGGGAAAACGCTCGTCGTGAACGCCACTCCGCTCGGGCTGAAGCCCGGCGACCCGTCGCCGTTCCCGCTGAAACTTTTCCGCGACGGCTTCGCCGCCTACGACACCACCTACGGCGCGCACGTTCCCGCGCTCGTCGCCGCCGCGCGGGAACGCGGCGTTCCCGCCGCCGACGGCCGCGCCATGCTCGCCTGGCAGGGCGCCCTCGCCTTCGAGCTCTGGAACGGCGTTCCCGCCGCCGACGCCTTCCCCGTCATGTTCGCCGCGATTTCCTGATCCGCGGGATTTTCCCGCAATCCCGCGGACTGCGAAAAACAAAGAAGTCACGAGGCGTCCCTCGTGACTTCTTCGGATTCGCGTTTCCGTCTCTTACGCTTTTTTGCGGAAGATGACCGTCGCGAGCGGCGGGAGCGCGATTTCGACGGAGTTCGGGCGGTCGTTCCACGGCTTGGCTTCGGAATCGACGCCGCCGAAATTGCCCTGTCCCGAACCGCCGTAGCATTCGGCGTCGGAATTGAACACTTCGTCCCAATGCCCTTCCGCGGGAACGCCGACGCGGTAGGTGCGCGCGACCGGCGTGAAGTTGCAGAGCACGACCCAGAGCGTCTTGCCGTCGAGGCTCTTGCGCACGTAGGAGAGCACGGAATTGTCGCCGTCGTTCGCGTTGATCCACTCGAAGCCGCGGTAATCCTGGTCGAGCGCGGCGATTTCCGGCGATTCCTTGTAGAGCTTGTTCAGATCGCGCACGGCGTTCTGCACGCCCTTGTGGTCCATGTACTGGAGCAGATGCCAATCAAGCGAGCCGTCGTATTTCCATTCATGCGACTGGCCGAACTCGCCGCCCATGAAGAGCGTCTTCTTTCCGGGCCAGGTCCACATGTAGCCGAGCAGCGCGCGCAGGTTCGCGGACTTGCCGGACATGTCGGGCTGCGGCATCTTGTTGATCAGCGAGCATTTCCCGTGGACGACCTCGTCGTGCGAAAGCGCGAGCATGAACTTTTCGGAATACTGGTAGAGCATCGCGAACGTCAGCTTGTTGTGGTGGTACTTGCGGTTCAGCGGATCCTCCTTCATGTAGGCGAGCGTGTCGTGCATCCAGCCCATCGCCCATTTGAAGTCGAAGCCGAGCCCGAAATCCTTGGTCGGGCGCGTGACGCCCGCGAACGAAGTCGATTCTTCCGCGATCGTGATCGCGCCCGGGTGATACTGGTGCACGACGTCGTTCACGGTGCGCAGGAACTCAATCGCCTCGATGTTCTCCTTGCCTCCGTAGCGGTTCGGAATCCATTCCCCGTCCTTGCGGGAGTAGTCCAGATAAAGCATCGCCGCGACGGCGTCCACGCGCAGACCGTCCACGTGGAAGCGGTTGATCCACGAGAGCGCGGAGCCAATCAGGAAGCCGCGCACTTCGCAGCGGCCGAAATTGAAGAGCAGCGTGCCCCAGTCCGGCTGCGCGCCCTGGCGCGGGTCGGCGTGGTCGTAAAGGTGCGTGCCGTCGTAGCCGGAAAGCGCCCAGTCGTCGCGCGGGAAGTGCGCGGGCACCCAGTCGATGATGACGCCGATGCCGTTCGCGTGCAGCGTGTCCACCATCGCCATGAAGTCCTCCGGCGTGCCGTAGCGGCAGGTCGGCGCGTAGAAGCCCGTGACCTGGTAGCCCCACGACGGCGGGAACGGATATTCCGTCGGCGGGAGCATTTCGACGTGCGTGAAGCCCATGTCCTTGCAGTATTTCGCCAGCTCGACGCCGAGCTCGCGGTAGTTGAGCGGGCGGTTGTCCTCTTCGGGAACGCGCTTCCACGAATCGAGGTGCATTTCATAGACGGAGACGGGCTTTTCCTGCCAGTTCGTCTTGTCGCGCGCGGCGATCCACGCGGCGTCCTTCCAGGAAAATCCGGAGACGTCGCGGACGATGCACGCGTTGTTCGGCGGCGGCTCGAACGAAATCGCGTAGGGATCGATCTTGCAGTACGGCGTCGGGTCGTACTGATTCAGCAGCTCGAACTTGTATTTCGCGCCCGCGGAAACGCCGGGAATGAAGATCTCCCAGATGCCGGACGCGCCGAGCATGCGCATCGGGTGGTAGCGCCCGTCCCAGCCGTTGAAGTCGCCGACCACGGAAACGCGCCGCGCCGACGGCGCCCACACCGCGAACGAGACGCCCTTCACGCCGCCGATCTCGCGCACGTGCGAGCCGAGCTTTTCGTAAACGCGGTGGTCCGTGCCCTGATTGATCAGATAAAGATCGCTGTCCGTGATCGTCGGCAGGAAGCAGTACGGATCCGCGATTTCCGAACGCGTTCCCGCGTAGCTCTCGACGAGCAGACGATAGCCGAAAAGCTCCTTCGTGCGCGGATACCACGCTTCGAAAAATCCGTCCTCGGAAAGGCGCGTCATCGCCGTCGCCTTGCCGGTCTTGAGATTCTTTACGGAAACGGCCTTCGCGTCGCGCAGATAAGCGCGCACGACGACGCCCTGCTTGCCGTCCACGGTCGCCTGGTGCATGCCCAGGAAATCATGCGGATGCGACTGAACGACGCCGGTGAAGGACTGAAGTTCTGCTTCGGAGATAATCATATTTTTTTGAAAACAGTGGGGTTGACGAATGAGGGGATTTTCGGTTGACGCGCTTTTCGCGCGAACCCGGGCGCTGCGCCCGAATCGTCGCGTATTCTGCGCGGGAACGTCCGCGCTTTCAACGAAAAAAGATTCCGCGTTCCCGAGCCCGCGCCGAGCCGTTCCCGCACGAAACTTTTTCGTTTGCGCGGGAACGTCCTTTCCTTTATCTTGCGCGGCAACATGACGAAAAGAAGACAGCCCCGACTTTTTATGAAATCCGTCATTCTTCCCGCCGCCGCGCTCGCGCTCGCCGCGTCCGCGTTCCCGTCGCCTGAAGCCCGCGCCGAAAATCTCGTCCAATACTGGGCGGACGGAGTGAGCACGGAAGGCGGCTGGCTCGACGGTCTGCAGTATCCGAATCACTGCTGGGCGGCGTGCTGCTCGAACATGCTCGCGTGGTGGCAGGACCGCCTCGCGGAAAAATACGTGCTGCCGGCGGGCGTTCCCCGCACGAACGAAGAGCTGAAGGCGTGGTATTACACGAATTACGGGAGTATTCAGGGCGGAAAGCTCCCGTCGCCCGGACTTAATTACTATTTCGAAGCGTTTTATCCGGAGCTCGACATCTACGCGTATCAGGCGGGCGCGCGCTACAGCTATTCAACCTACGGCGGACTGCCCTCGCTGATCAACGAATACCTTTACGAAAGCTTTTCCCGCGCCGACGGCAAGGTCGTCGCGACGATCAGCTCCGACACGCACGCAGTGACGCTCTGGGGCGCGGAGTTCGACGAAAGCGTCGAGGGCTCGCCGCGGCTGACGCGCGCGTGGATCACGGATTCCGTCGGGCGCGACGGAGGTTTCTCGGACACTCACGAACTCGAAGAATATCTCGCGGTTTACGGCGAGAGCACGAGCGGCGCGCCCATTCTTTCGCTCCAACGCTCGCTCTACGATTCTTCGACGGGCGTTTCGACCACGAGCGTGCTTTACATCGAGGACATCTGCTTCCTCAGCTACGAAGATTATCGGCTGATGGACAAAAACGGCGAATTCTTCTTCACGGGGATTCCGGAGCCGTCGGCGTTCGGGCTGCTCGCGGGAACGCTCGCGCTCGCCCTCGCGGGAACGCGTCGCCGCAGGCGGAAAAAAGCTTAAAGCTTAAAGAATCGCTTCCGCGATACACCATTCCCGCGGGGCAGTTGCGCTTTTCAAGCGCGTGTTCTTTTTGCGGGTCCAGCCCCAGGCGGCGTCGCCGCATGGGGTTATTTTTGTTCCGCATTTCATGCGGGAACATGGGAGCGAAGACATTCCCGCCTTCGTTCCCGCGGCGGGCGATTTTCTGCGGACGAACTTTCGTAGCGCGGCGTCCGCGCGTTCCCGCGACGGTGACGTTCGTCCGCCGCGGGGACAGGGTCGCCTTTACAAGGCTTTTCCGTTTCGTGCGCATCCCCAGGCTCCCGCCCGGGGTTTCTTTCGGGGCAGCCCCGACGGGGCTTAGGGGTTGAATCCAATCCCTTGAAATCCCCGAAATCCCTGTTCGTTTTCGCGTTCCCGCGGCGGGCAAGCGGGACGCTCGCCCTCCTTTCCGCGCCGCGCGCGGCTCAGGTGTTGGTCTTGAGCTGGCGCGCGGTCGGTTTCTTCACGGTGACGTCGAGCGTCTGCGTGCCGATTTTTTCGCCGGAAATCTTCAGCGTCGCCTTGCCCGAGGAATCGCGCTTCGAGCGCAGAATCACCTGCACGAGCCCGTTGAACGCCTTCAGCTCCGTGCCCTTCATCGAATCGTGGTCCGTCTGCGAGCCGTTGCACACGCCGACGATTTCCGCCGGACCCGTCACCGAAAACTTGAACTTGTTCGACGCCGTCGGCACGACGCGCCCTTTCGCGTCCGTGACCGCGATCTTCACGTAGGAGAGGTCGCGCCCGTCGCCGAGGATTTCCGTGCGGTCCGCCTCGGCGGTGAACTTCGCGGGCGCGTCCGTGGTCTCGACGACGTCCTCCGCCCACTTTTTGCCGTTCTTGTAAACGACGACCTTGAGCGTTCCCGGCGCGTATTTCACGTCCATCCACGTGAGGCGGAAGCGTTCCCGCAGATCGCCGTTCATGTCTTTTCCGGAGAGCGGCGCGCCGGGCTTCTTCTCGCGCTTGCCGAGCGATTTTCCGTTCAGAAAGAGCTCCGCCTTGTCGCCGTTCGTGTACACGAAAACGGGCGTCGTCTTGCCCTCGCGCAGGCCCTTCCAGTTCCAGTGCGGCAGGATGTGCGCCATCGGCTTGTCGGGAATCCAGTGCGCGCGGTAGATGTACGTGCGGTCCTTCCAGAAGCCGCAGAGATCGACGATGCCGAAATACGACGAGCGCGCGGGCGAGCCCTGCCGCTTGAGCGCCTCCATCTCCGCCTTCATCTTTTCGAGATCCTTCGCGGGCGCGTCGCGGAAATCGTTTTCCGGCTTGCGGCCGAGGTTCCACGGCGTGGGTTCGCCGAGATAGTCGAAGCCCGTCCACACGTATTCGCCCGCGCAGCGCGGTTCGTCCTCGAGCGCGCCGAACTCGACGTCGGGCGCGTACGACCAGCCGGGCGCGTAGAGCCCGTAGTCGCTCACCTGGCACGTCGCGATGTTGTCGCAGAAATTGCGCCGCCAGAACGGCTCGAAATTGTCGTCCGCCGGGAACGAGTAGAAGCCGCGCGTGCTCACGCACGAAGCCGTTTCCGAGGCGACGAAAGGCTGCTTGTTCTTGTTCGCGAAATCCTTGTAGTTGTTCGGTTTGTAGTTGAAGCCGTACACGTCGAATTCCTTGCCGAAGCCGTTCCACGACGCGCTGAGGTCGTTGCAGCCGACGGTGACGGGGCGCGTCACGTCGTATTTCTTGAAGAGCTTCACGAGCTCGCGCGCGATCGCGGGACCGTCGGGCTTGCCCTGCTCTTCGATTTCGTTGCCGGCGGACCACGCGATCACGCACGGGTGGTTGCGGTCGCGCTGCACGAAATTGCGCACGTCGCGTTCCCGCCAGTCGTTCCAAAAGAGATTGTAGCCGTTCGCCTTGCCTTCCTTGGTGTATTTCCAGCAGTCGAAAAGCTCCGCATCCACGAGAATGCCCATGCGGTCGCAGAGCTCGAGCAGCTCGGGCGCGGGCGGGTTGTGCGAGGTGCGGATGGAGTTTGTGCCGAAGCTCTTCAGCACCTCGATCTGGCGCTCGATCGCGCGCTTGTGCACGGCGCCGCCGAGCGGCCCGAGGTCGTGGTGCTGGCACACGCCCTTGATCTGCACGCGGCGGCCGTTCAGGAAAAAGCCGTCGGTCTTCCATTCCGCCTTGCGCACGCCGAAGACGGTGTCCTTGCGGTCGGTCATCTGCCCGTCGAGCAGAATCGTCGTGCGCAGCACGTAAAGCGACGGCGCGACCACGTCCCAGAGCTTCGGCGACGGGAGCGTCGCCTCCACGTCGATCGTCGCGGACGCGCCCGCGGGAACGGTCTTCGCCGGAGACTGGCGCGACGCGAGCGGAGCCTTCGCGCCCCCGAGCGGATAAATCTCCTGCAGCACTTCGACCTTCGCCGGCGCCGAGGATTTGTTGACGACGGTCGTCTCGGTCGCGATCTTCGCGCTGCTCGCCTTGAGCTCCTTCGGCGGCTTCTTGTCGTTGATCTTCGGCAGCCCGTCGATCTTCGGCGTCGTCACGAAGACGCCCCAATTCTCGATGTGCACGGGATTCGATTCCGTGATCCACGTGTGGCGGTAAATGCCCGCGCCCGGATACCAGCGCGTGGAGTTCGGCAGATTTTCCGCGCGCACGGCGACGACGTTCGTGCCGCCGAATTTCAGGAAGTCCGTGATGTCCACGCGGAACGAGTTGTAGCCGTATTTCCACTCGCCCGCGAGCTTGCCGTTCACGTACACCTGCGGCGTCATCATCACGCCGTCGAAATCGAGATAAAAGCGGTTGCCCTTCGACGCCGCGGGAACGCTGAAATCCTTGCGGTACCAGCCGACGGCGTTCCACGGGAGCGAGGCGGTCTGGTTCGGCAGCTGCGGCAGGAAGCGGCTCTCCACGCCCCAGTCGTGCGGCAGGTCGAGCTTGCGCCACTTGCCGTCGGAATAACCGGGCTTGGCGGCCTCCGCGCCGGGATCGTTCGGCGCGAGGCAGTCGGCGTGCCCGCCGAACTTGGCGAACTTCCAGCCGAAGTCGAACGTCTCGCGCTGCGAATACTTCACGGGCGCGGCGACGAGCGTTCCCGCGAACACGCAGGACGCGATCAGCGAAAAGGAAAGGGGCTTGAACGATTTCATGCCCCAAAATCTACCGAAACCCCCTCCCGCCGTCAAAGCTTTTGGACGCGTTCCTGCCGCCGGAGCCGAGCCTCCCGAACGCGGATTTTTGACCACAGAAAAGCACGGAAGTCTCCACGGAAAACAAGCGGAGCGAACGCCGCCCCGAAACGTCGCGGCGAAAAGCGCCCGCCTCCGAAACGGATTCCGAATTTTCTCCCCGCGTTCCCGCGACAAAAAAACGCCCCCGCGGATCGCTCCGCGGGGACGCCAACACACACTATGAAAAAGTGATGAACGCTTAGAGACTCGGTATTTCCGCCTCTTTAAGCTTTAAGCCTTAAACTTTAAGCTTTTCTCCGGCGGCGACGCGTTCCCGCCAACGCCAGCGCGCCCAAGCCCGCCAGCAGCCCGAACACCGACGGCTCGGGAACGGAAGCGGTCAAGTGAGCTGCGGACAGAATCTCCGCTTGCGTTTTCGCGCCGCTCAAAATCTGAAATTCAGCAATCAGCCCCGCGAAGTTGCCCTGCTGACTGTCGGAAGACGCGCTGCCGAACGCGGAAGCCGCGCCGCCGCCGTTATCGCAAGCAACTGAAGCCAAGCTGCCGATCTGCCCGACGTCTGCGCCGTCAACATAGAAAGTCGCGATTCCCAACGCAGCGTCGTAGGACACGGCGAGGTTATACCAAGTACCCGTCGAGAACGTGACCGACGAAGTCAAATTATAATGAGCCTTGCTTTTCGCGAGAAGGTCCAACCGTCCGTTGTTCAACCCGAACGCAAGCCCCGCGCCATGGTTGGAACCCGTTCCGAAAATAAATTGTTCACCCGCAACGGAATCGAAATTCACGTATGTGATCAGCGTGAAACTCTGAGCGCCGCTTCCGATCTTGAGCGCTCCGTCGCCGTTTCCCCAATAGGCGGAACCAGCGGTCGTCACACGCTGAGTCGTGCCGAGGTCAATCGCCTGTCCGAGGGAAGCCGTCAATTCATAGCTCCCGAATTTCGTGCCGATACCCAGCGTCGAATCGACATAACTTGCGGAAGTCGCGGCCCCGGAAGTCGCTGAATCCGCAAAAGCTCCGGCAACAGAAACGCCTGTCGAAGCCGTCGTACCGTCAAACGTCCAGACAGTATCCGTAAACGCGTTCGCGAGAATCGTTCCCGCGGCGAGGAGAGAGGTAATAGTGATGATGTGTTTCATAAGTGAGAAGAACAGTAATGCCCCCCCCGTATGTAAATCGTCAAGAAGCGAATTTTCGCCCGGAAAACATTTTTTCTTTGACCTTATTATCATCATTTCGAATTTAGGGGCGAAGGCATTCCTGCCTTCGTTCCCGCGACGCCCGATTTTCCCGAGGGCGCGTTTTCCGCCGCGCGGCGTTCCCGCGCCCCGCGACGAAGACGCGGACGTCTTCGCCGCCAGGCGCCGGACAAGCAGACCGCTCTCCTTCCGAATTCTTGAAATCCGCGGGGAGATTTTCCGTGCCCCGCGTTCCCGCGGGTTCACGCCTTTTTCGGCGCTTTGCCGTCGTCGGGACGCGGGAAGAGAATCGCCTTTTCGCCGAACGTCCTGCCGACGAGAACGTCGCTCCACGCCTGCGCACCGTCGAATTTTTCCGCGGGCGCGGCGCCGAAGAGCGTCTGAATCTTCGCGGCGATGCCGGGCATGACGGGCGTCACGGCGACGGCGACGAGGCGCAGGCCTTCCGCCATGGTCGCGAGCGACGTCTCCATCTTCGCGCGGTCGGCGGGATCGGCGGATTTCGCCAGCTTCCACGGCGCGCGCTCGTTCGCGTAGCGGTTCAGCTCGCGCACGAAATTCCAGAGCACGTCGAGCGCGGTGTGGAACTGGAAGTCCGCCGCGAGCGCGTGATACTGGCGCGCGGTCGTTTCCCAGAGTTCGCGGAGATTCTTTTCGAGCGGCTCGTCCACGCTCGCCGCGGGAAGGACGCGGCCGCAGTAGTTGCCCGTCATGTTGAGCACGCGGTTGACCATGTTGCCGAGGTCGTTGGCGAGGTCGCTCTTGTAGCGCGACATGTAGAGCGCTTCGGAGTATTCGCTGTCCTGGCCGACGTTCATTTCGCGGATGACGAAATAGCGGAACGCGTCGGCGCCGAGTTCGCGCATCAGCTCGATCGCGGATTTTTCCTGCGGCGCGTCGGCGTCGGCGGCGGTCTTCGTCTTGGAGACCTTGCGGCCCGCGGAAAGCCACCAACCGTGGGCGACGATCTTTTTCGGCAGCTCGATCCCGAGCGCGTGCAGCATGATCGGCCAATAGACGGCGTGCGGCGGGACGAGAATGTCCTTGCCGATGACGTGGATGTCCGCCGGCCAGCAGCCTTTTTCGAGCGAGGCGGAATAGTAGTTCGTCAGCGCGTCGAACCACACGTAGGTGACGAAATCCTTGTCGAACGGCAGCTCGATGCCCCACGCGAGGCGCTCCTTCGGGCGCGAGATGCAAAGGTCCGAAATCGGTTCCTTGAGGAACTCGACGACGTTCTTCTGGCGGAACGCGGGGAAGATGAAGTCCGGATTTTCTTCGAGATATTTACGGAGCCAGTCCTGGTGCTTCGCGAGGCGGAAGAAGTAGTTGGACTCGGTGATTTCGATGACTTCGCCGAAGAGCTCCGGCCACGAGCCGTCGGGCAGGCGGTCCTTTTCGAGCACGAACTGCTCCTGGCGGATGCTGTAGAAGCCCTTGTAGTCCGCCTTGTAGATTTCGCCGGCGTCGTAGAGTTTCTGCAGGAGCTCCTGCACGACCTTGACGTGGCGCGGCTGCGTCGTGCGGATGTAGTCGTCGTTGGAAATCGCAAGCTCGCGGCAGAGATCCTGGAAGAGCACGGCGACGCGGTCGCAGCATTCCTGCGGCGTGATGCCGAGCTTCTGCGCGTTCTGCTGGACTTTCTGCCCGTGCTCGTCGAGCCCCGTCAGAAAATGCGCGTCCTCGCCGTTCATGCGGCGGAAGCGGACGATGACGTCGGCGAGCACTTTTTCGTAGGCGTGTCCGAGGTGCGGAGCGCCGTTGGCGTAGTCGATCGCGGTTGTCAGATAAAAAGGCTTGCTCATGGTGATTGGTTCGATGACGAAAATTTTTTACGAAAGAATTTCGCAAGACGATACGCCGCCGCCCGCGTTCCCGCGAGAAAATTTTGCCCGCGGGAACGTTTGCGCCTTACGCCTTCCACATTCCACCTTCCACATTCCGCCGCGCGTTTTGGCTTTAAGCCGCAATCCCGAGGCATTAGATTTCACGCATGGCTAAAAAATCTTCGACGACGAAAACCGCGCCCGCGCGCAAGGAACAGGCGACCTGGGGCGGCAGATTTTCCCAGGGACCCGCCGAGCTGATGCTCCGCTTCGGCGAAAGCGTCTCGTTCGACGCGCGGCTCGCGCCGTTCGACGTCGCCGGGAGCAAGGCGCAGGCGAAGATGCTCGCGCACGTCGGCATCATTTCGCAAAAGGAATGCGCGGACATCGTGCGCGGGCTCGACGCGGTTCTCGCCGAAATCGAGGCGGGAAAATTCGAGTGGAACATCGCGCTCGAGGACGTGCACATGAACATCGAGCAGGCGCTCACGAAGCGCGTTCCCGCCGCCGCGAAGCTGCACACCGCGCGCTCGCGCAACGACCAGGTCGCGACCGACATGCGCCTGTTCTTCAAGGACGCGTGCGCGAAGATCTTCGAAAAGCTCGGCGCGCTGATGAACGCGCTGCTCGACTTCGCCGAGAAGAACCAGACCGTCTACATCCCCGGCTTCACGCACCTGCAGCGCGCGCAGCCCGTTTCCGTCGCGCACCACGCGCTCGCCTACGTCGAAATGTTCTCGCGCGACCGCGAGCGCTTCGCGGCGGTTTTCGACCACGCGAACTGGTCGCCGCTCGGCTCGGGCGCGATCGCGGGAACGACGCTGCCGATCGACCGCGAATTTTCCGCGCGCGAGATGGACTTCGTGGACGACCGCGGGAACGCGCGCGTCACGCGCAACAGCATGGACGCCGTCTCCGACCGCGACACGTTCGTCGAGTTCGCCGCGGCGTGCGCGCTCTGCGGCGTGCATTTTTCGCGCATCGCCGAAGACCTGATTCTGTGGAACACGGCGGAGTTCGGCTTCGTCGCGCTGCCCGACGCGTTCACGACGGGCTCGTCGCTCATGCCGCAGAAAAAGAATCCGGACTCGCTCGAACTGCTCCGCGGCAAATCCGCGCGGCTGCACGGCAATCTCGCCGCGCTCGTCACGATGGTCAAGGGACTACCGCTCACCTACAACCGCGACCTGCAGGAAGACAAGCCGCCCGTGTTCGACTCGTTCGACACGGTGATGATCGCGCTCGACGTGCTGCGCGAAACGCTCGCGGGCGCGTCCATGCGCGCGGACCGCTGCGCCGCCGCCGTCGCCGATCCGCTGCTGCTCGCGACGGACGTGGCGGACTACCTCGTGCGCGCGGGCGTGCCGTTCCGCGAGGCGCACCACGTCGTCGGGCACCTCGTCGCGCTCGCGGAAAAGACGGGAACGCCGCTGAACGCACTGCCGTTCGACGCGGTGAAGACGATCCACCCCGCGCTGAAGCCGGACTGGGTCAAGGTCTTCGACCTGAAGACGGCGATGGCGTCGCGGGAACGCGTCGGCATGCCCGGCCCGAAGCAGGTGAAGAAGCAGCTCGCCGCTTGGCGCAGAAAGCTCGCCTGAGCGCTCCCGCCGCGGGGCGTTCCCGCGCGCGGCGTCAGACGGTCTTCAGAAAGTCGAGGAGGTCGAGCGCGAATTTTTCGCCGACGCCTTCGACGGAGAGGAGCTCGTCGAGCGTCGCCGCCTTGAGGCGCGGGATCGTGCGGAAGCGCGCGAGCAGCGCCGCCTTGCGGCGTTCGCCCAGCCCGGGCATTTCGTCGAGCACGGATTCGCGGATTTTGCGGGAACGCAGGTCGGCGTTGTAGGTGTTCGCGAAGCGGTGCGCCTCGTCGCGCAGGCGCTGCAGCAGGCGCAGCGCGGGCGAGTCGTCGGGCATTTTGAGCGGCGCGCGCCCGTCGTGGAAGATCACGTATTCCTCGCGCTTCGCCATGCCGATCATCATGGGCGGGGCGATTCCGATTTCGCCGAACGCCTCGAGCGCGGCGTGCACCTGGCCGAGCCCGCCGTCGATGACGACGAGGTCGGGCATCGCGCGGCCCTCGCGGTGCAGGCGCGAGTAGCGGCGGAAAATCGTTTCGTGCATGGAGCGGAAGTCGTCGTTGCCGACGTAGCCCTTGATGCGGAAGCGGCGGTATTCGTTTTTGTCCGGCAGCCCGTCGCGGAAATGCACGCAGGAGGAGACGACGAACGTTCCCGAAATGTGCGAGATGTCGAAGCACTCCATCGTGCGCGGGAGTTTTTCCATGCCGAGCATTTCGCCGAGCAGGCGCACGGCCTCTTCGGGCGCGGTCGGGTCGGGGAGCGGATTCCCGCGGGCGAAGCGGCGGGATTTCTCGAGCGTCGCCTCGATCGCGGCGATGCGGTCGCGGAGCGCGGCGGCGCGCTCGTAGTCGCGCGTTTCCGCGGCCTGCGCCATCTCGGCGCGGAGGCGTTCGACCTCCTCGCGGTCGCGCCCTTCGAGAAAATCGCATGCGGCGTCCACGCGGGAACGGTATTCGGCCTCGCTCACCTCGTTCGCGTGCCCGTAGATCTCGGCGCGCGCGTCGTCGTAAAGCCGCCAGCGGCCGTCGTCGAGCCGGCGCGGGTGCGCGTCGCCGAGCAGCACGCCGAATTTTTTGCGCAGCTGCGCGAGCGTGCGGCGCACGCCGGTCGTGTGCGGGAACGGTCCGAAATAGCGCGCCTTGTCGGTGGCGCGCACGCGCACGAGGCGGAACACGGGCAGCGCCGCGCCGAGATCGACGCGGATCTGGATGAACTGCTTATCGTCGGTGAAAAGCGTGTTGTATTTCGGCTTGAGCTCCTTGATGAGGCGGCCTTCGAGCAGAAGCGCCTCCGTCTCCGAGCGCACGACGTGATACTCGAAGTCGGCGATCAGCTCGACGAGCATTCTGATCTTCGGTCCGAGCAGCGGCCGCCGCCCCGGCTGAAAATACGTGGAGACGCGGTTCTTGAGGTTCTTCGCCTTGCCGACGTAGATGATCGTGCCGAGGCGGTCCTTCATCAGATAGACGCCGGGCTTGCGCGGGAGCGCGCGCACCTTCGCCTTCAGCGACTCCTCATTTTTCCCGAACATCGGCGGGAACGCTCCAATCGCCCCAAAGCCGCGCGACGGCGGATTTTTCGACCCAGCCTTCGGCGTTCCCGCCGAAACGGATCAGACATTGCCCCGAACGCTCGCCCGCGACGCGCACGGGCGTTCCCGCGGCGAGCGTCGCGACGGCGCGCGCGGACGCGTCGTCGAGCACCGGCAGGTCGCGGACGACGAGCCCGTCGGCGAGCACGACCGCCGCGTCCGCGTCCCTGAGCGCCGCGCGCTGTATCCAGAAATTGAATGCGCCGAAGGCGAGCAGCGCCGCGCCGAGCGCGAGCACGGGAACGCGACGCCTCCGCAGAAACGCCGCGGCAAGCGCGCAGACGGAAAATCCGACGACGGCGAAGAGCGTCCACGCCGTCGGCGAAAACGAATCGCGCAGCGCCGCGAACGCGTCGAGCGGCGTCTTCACTTCGCCGAGCGACGGCAGCCCGAGCCTGAAGCGCGCCGCGTTCAGATTCACGACGACGTCCCCGCGACCGACGTCCAGCCGGCGCGCGCGCTCGAAGCAGACGAGCGCCGCGGCGTTCTTCCCCTGCGCGAAACACGCGTCGCCGAGGTCGAACCAGACGTCCGCGGCGAACGGCGCTTCGGCGGCGAGCGCGGCGAATCCGCGTTCCGCCTCGGCGAAATCGCCGCGCGCGTAGGCGTCTTCCGCCGCGGGAATCTTCGACGCGGTCTCGCTTTCCGCGCGCAGTTCGCCCGAAACCGCCGCCGTTCCCGCGAGCGCGGCGACGAGCGCGAACGCGCCCGAGCGCACCGCCCGCACGACGACCGCGCGGAATTTCTCGAAATGCGCGCAGCGCGCGTTCGGCAGATAGCCCGTCTTTTCCGCCTCGTCGAGCACTTCGGCGAGCTCGGCGTTCGCGCGGCGCACGTCCTCGCGGATCGCGTCCGCGCTCGCGGCGCCCTTCGCGTCGGCGAGCCAGTCGCTCACGTCCTCGCGCACGAGCGCGTCGAAATCTTCCGGCGTCGCGGCGGCGAGCTTCTTCAGCAGCGCGCCTTTGCGGGCGCGGGCGCGGCGGCGGCGTTCACGCGCGGGATCGGCGCGTTCCCGGCGCGCGCGGAACCGCGCGAGCGCGAAGGCGAGCGGCGCGACGACGAACGGCAGCGCCCAGAGCGCGAGCGCGGCGCGCCCCGGCGGCGTCTTTCCGCACGCGAGCGTCTCCGGCGTCAGCGGGCGGATGTAGGCGACGGCGTCCGCGGCGGCGTTCACGCGCGTCTCCGCGTTTCCGGCGGCGGGAGGCGGCGGCGCGGCGAGCGTTCCCGAGACGGCGGGCGCCGCGAGCGCGCGGTTCTCCTCGACCGAAAAAGTCTTTTCCGCGGTCGTCAGCGCGTAGTCGCCCGTCGCGGGATTCAGCGTCGCGAAGCTCAGCGAGACCTTGCGCTCGCCGGGTTCGAGCGGAATCAACATCAGCCGCACGCGCGTCTCGCGCTCGGCGGCGTTCCCGTCGGCGGCGGGCGTCTCGGAAATCTCCGCCGGATACGTGCGGAAGCCGGGCACGGACGGTTCCGGCGCGACGAGCCCCGACGCGTTCCCGCGGATCTTCAAATCCAGATAAAGCGGCTCGCCGCACTTGGCGGCGTCCGAGGAGAATTCCCAGCCCGGCGCGTTTTCGGAAACGATCCCCAGATCCGTCGCGCCCGCGGGAACGGGCGGGCGCGCGCGCACGACGACGCCCTTCAGCTCGCCCTTCAGCGGCACGGGAACGACGGCGCTCCCGCCGGGAAACGCCGCCGCGCGCATCTGCAGTCCGCCGAAAAACGGATCGCCGGCAAACGGGTCGCGCGCGCTCCCGTCGTCGAAAAAGCAGTCCGCCGACGCGGAAAACGCCGCCGTGAACGTGCCCGCCTTCATCGCGCGCAGGTCGAACGGGAAAATCGCCGCGTCGAAGCGCTCGCCGCGGAACGTCGCCGCGCTTTTCGCGTAGCCCTTTTCCGCCGCGACGAAGGCGTCCGCGCCGCCCGTGAGCGCGGGGCGCGACGTCAGCCGCGCGTCCAGCCCCGGCCGCGAGAGCACGCAGACGAGCGCCGGAATCTCCTCGCCCACGAAATACGATTCGCGCGCGCCGTCCTGCGCCTGGACGACGAGAAAGACAGCCTCCGAGAGCGGCATCTCCGAACCGTCCGCGCGCGTCAGCCCCGTCGAAAATCTGCCGACCGTGAATTTGAGCGGGCGCGTGAGGCGCTCGCCCTTCGAGGTCTCGACGCGGAACGCCGGGATTTCGATTTCGCCCGGCTTCGTGACCGTGAAGCCGAAGGTCTCCGCGCGCGTCGTCCTGCCGTTCACCCAGCTCGTCCGCGAGCCGCGCACGTTCGCGTGCCACGCGACGCCGTCCACCGCCGGGAACGCGGGAACGCCGCGCAGGGATTCGCCGTCGTCGCAATAGACGACGAAGCTCGCCATGCGGTTTTCCGTGACGACGTTCGGGGAAATTCCGACGCGCAGCGCTTCCGCCGCCGAAGCGGGAAGCGCCCCGCAGAACAAAAACAAAACGGCGAACCCGAGCGCCGTTCCGAATCTTCTGAAAAGCCTCATATTCTGCCGTCAGTATGCAGCAAAACCCCGACGGCGGGAACGGAAAATTTTCGGGCTTCCGCTTTCGCGGGCTCCGCGCCCGCAGCCTTCCGCCTTTTTGTTTTTACAGGCGGGGCGGGCGCGGCTACATTTTTCCGCATGTTCACAGGATTAGTGGAAACCACGGGAACGGTCGTTTCGCTGACGCGGGCGGAAAACGGCGTCTGGCGGCTCGTCGTCGACGCGCCGCGCTTCGCGGGAACGCTCGCGCTCGGCGACAGCGTCGCGAACAACGGCTGCTGCCTCACCGTCGTCGAGACGGCGGGAACGCGGCTCGGCTTCGACCTGCTCGACGAGACGCTGCGGAAGACGTCGTTTTCGCTGCTCAAGCCCGGCCGCGCCGTGAATCTGGAGCGCAGCCTGAAGGCGGACGCGCGGCTCGGCGGCCACTTCGTTTCCGGACACGTGGACGCGACGGGCGAAATCGTCTCGCTGGCGCGGGAAGGCGCGAATTTCCGTCTGCGCGTGCGCCCGCCGGCGCAATTCCGCAAGTACCTGGTCTACAAAGGCAGCATCGCCGTGGACGGCATTTCGCTGACGGTCGCCGAGCTCGACGACGCGGCGGGAACGTTCGACGTGTGGCTGATTCCGCACACGATGGCGGAGACGAACCTGCGGGAACGCCGCGCGGGCGAGCCCGTGAATCTCGAATTCGACATTCTGGCGAAATACGTCGAGCGCATCGGCCTTTTCGCCGACGCGCCCCGCGGCTGAATCTCACGCCGATGCACGCGAGCCGAAACGCAGAGCTTTCCTCCGGGCCGAACCTGATTCTCACGGGATTCATGGGAACGGGGAAATCCACGCTCGGACGTGCGATCGCGCAGGCGTGGAAACGGCCTTTCCGCGACACGGACAAAATCATTCAGGAGCGCGAAGGACGGACGATTCCGGAAATCTTCGCGCAGGACGGCGAAGCGGCGTTCCGCGGGCTCGAAAAGCGCTGCGTCGAGGAATGGCTGCCCGAAAGCGGCGCCGTCATTTCGACGGGCGGCGGAATCGTGACGATTCCCGGGATCGCGGAACGCCTGCGCGCGCGCGGCGTCGTCGTCGCGCTCTTCGCCTCTCCGGAGACTATTCTCGAACGCACGCGCGCGAACAAAAACCGCCCGCTCCTGCAGTGCGAAGACCCGCTCGCGCGCATCCGCGAACTGCTCGCCGCGCGGGAACGCGCCTACATGCGCTCCGGCGTGAACGTGCTCACCGACCGGCGCCCGCTCGAGGAGCTCGTCGCCATCGTCACGCGCGTCTATCGTGCCGCCCTCCGCGCGCGGGAACGCGAAACGCGCTGAAGAATTTCCATGAAGACGTTATTCCAAAAAATCGCAGACCGGGAAATCCCCGTGAAATTCGTCTTTGAGGACGAACTCTGCTTCGCCATCGAGGACATCAACCCGCAGGCGCCCGTCCACGTGCTCGTGATTCCGAAGCGCGTCGTCGCGCGGCTCGGCGTCGCCGAAGAATCGGACGCCGCGCTGCTCGGGCACCTGCTCGTCGTCGCGGGAAAGATCGCGCGCGAGCGCGGGATCGACGCGACGGGCTTCCGCACGGTCGTCAACAGCGGACGCGACGCGGGCGAAACCGTGCCGCACCTGCACGTGCACCTGCTCGGCGGGCGCGCCCTCGGCTGGCCTCCGGGCTGAAGAAGCGCGGCGAAAATCGCCGTTGACTTTCTCCCGAAAAATGTTGTGATGTTTCAACTTTCCAAATTTTTCAATTTATCACAGACCGAAATGGCCAACATCAAGTCAGCACAAAAGAACATTCGTAAATCCGCGACCAATGCGAAGCGCAACCGCTCCGTGAAGAGCCGCATCAAGTCCACGGCGAAAACCGCGAAGCAAGCCATCGCTTCGGGCGACGCGGAAGCCATTAAGGCGGTCGCGCCGCTCTGCGCCTCCGTCTTCGACAAGGCGACGAAGTCGGGCGTCATCCACCCGAACAAGGCCGCCCGTATGAAGTCCCGCCTCGCGAAGGCCGCGAACAAGGCAAAGGCCGCCGCGTAAGCTTCGCAGCATTTTCCGCTTTTCCGCGTTCCCGCGCCGCTCGTCCGTCGCGGGAACGTTTTTTTGAATCGCGCAGTTTCTGCCGTGCTCTCTTTTCCGCCGAACACGCTCCGCGCCGAAGCGACGCTGCTCCCCGTGATCTTCCGCGGGCGGGGCGTCGTCGCGCTCGCCAAGCCCGCCGGAGTTCCCGCGGACGAACATCCGTGGAACGCGGCGGGAACGCCGACGCTCTGCGGCGAACTGCGGAAACGCCTCGCGCTGAAGATCGCCTCGGCGGAAGCGCTCGGGCTGACGCGCCCCGCGGCGGTCGCGGCGCCGGACGCGGACTGCTCCGGCGCGACGCTGCTCGCCGACCGCGACGGCGGCGCGCTCGAATTCTGGCGCAACGCGCTCGGCTCGGAACGGCTGGCGTTCCGCTTCCTGCTGCTTTCCCGCGCGGCGCCGGGAACGCCCGACGCGTTCACGTGCGCGCTGCCCGTCGCGGCGCATTTTTCCGAAGCGCGCGCGCTCGTCTCGCACACGACGGGGAAAAAATCCGCGACGCGCTTCGAGCGGCTCGAAAAACTCGGCGCGTGGGAGCTTTGGCGCGCGGAAACGACTCTCCCGCGGCCGCACCAGATCCGGCTTCACGCGGCGGAGAGCGGGATTCCCGCCGTCGGCGACGCGCTTTACGGCGGCGCGCCCGCGGTTCTCGTCTCGGAACTGCGTCCGAAGAAGCGTCTCAACAAGGGCGACGACAAGGCGTTTTACGCGGCGCCCTGCGTGCATCTGGCGGAAATCGCGCCGTGCGGCGAGCTCGGCGTTCCCGCGTTCGACGGCGTCGTCGCGCCGCCGCCGAACGGCTTCGAAACGCTCTTGAAAAAACTCCGCGCGCGGTTTCAATGCGCGTCATGAAAACGAACCTGCTCGCGCCGCTGCTCTGCTTCGCCGCCGCTCTCGCCGCCTTCGCGGGAACGCCCGCCGACGCCGCCGCGCGCCCGGAAAAACGCCGCGTCGTCGCGACCTTCACCGTTCCCGCCGACTGGGCGCGCAACGTCGCCGGAGCGGGCGCGGACGTCGTTTCGCTCGTCCCTCCCGACGCCGACAATCACGCCTATTCGCCCTCGCCGGGCGACCTGAAGAAAATCCGCGAGGCGGACGTCGTCTTTGCGATTTCGCCGCATTTCGAGACCTGGTTCGGCGCGCTCGTCCGCGAAGAACTCCGAAAGAATCCTGAGAAATTCGTCTTCCTCGGCGAGCCTTTCGTCGCGGAAACGCACGCGGCGCACGCGCACGAAAACGCGCCCTGCGCGCACGGCGCCGAAGACCCGCATTTCTGGACGGATCCCGCGCTCGTCGCCGGGCACTGCGTGCCGCTCATCGAAAAAGCGCTCGGCGCGGACGGAAGCCGCTACCGCCGCGAGCTCGAAGCCTTCGTGCGCGAGGCGCGGGAAAAGCTCGCGAAAATCCCGCGGGAACGCCGCCGCTGCGTCACCTACCACAACAATTTTTCGCATTTCGCGGCGCGTTTCGGTTTCGAGATCGCGGGAACGATTCTCGACTCCGCGACGACGGAGGCGGCGGATCCGTCCGCGAAAAGGCTGGCGCGGCTCGCGGAAAAAATCCGGCGGGAACGCATTCCCGTCTTCGCGGACGCGACGGCGTCGCCGCGCCTGCCGCGCGTGCTGGCGCAAAACGCGGGCGTTCCCGCGCCGCGGACGCTGCGTGTGGACGCGCTCGGCGCGCCCGACTCTCCCGCCGGCGACTATCTGGGCATGATGCGCGAAAACGTCGCCGCCCTCCTCGCCGCCTGCGCGGAATAGCGCGCGAAAATCAGCGGCGCTCTCATCGTCCGCGCGTGATCTGGCGGAGCGCCTCGTAGGTCGCGATGCCCGCCGCGGTGGAAAGATTCAGCGAGCGGAGCGTTTCCGCGGGCTGGGGAATCTTGATTTCGAAATCCTCGCCGACGAACGCGTGCAGCCACGCGGGAGCGCCGTGCCCTTCGTTGCCGAAGACGAGCCCGTCGCCGTCGCGGAACTCCGCGTCCCAAAGCCCCTTCTTTGCCTTCGTCGTGAGCAGCCACAGGCGCGTCGGCCGCTCCGGGAACGCCAGGAACGCGTCCCAGTTTTCGTGGTGCACGACGTCGAGCGACTTCCAGTAGTCCATTCCCGAGCGGCGCAGGTGCGCGTCGGTGATCGTGAATCCGAGCGGATGGATCAGGTGCAGGCGGGAACGCGTGATCGCGCACATGCGGCCGATGTTGCCGGTGTTCTGGGGAATTTCGGGATTGAAGAGGACGACGTGAAGCATCGGAAAAAAAGCTTAAGAGTTGAAAAGCTTAAAAGCTTAAAGTTGAAGGATTCGACGGACGAAATTCAGGAGCGGGTTTCAAAACTTTTTCTGAGCGCATTGAGCATCAGCCCAATTTCGCGGATGCGCTCTCGACACTCCGAAAAATTTTCTTCGGAAACGAATCCCGTATCCGCGCCGAGCTGCATCTGGCAGCAGACTTCGAGTAATGAGCCATAAGCGATTTCAAGAAAACGTATCTGGTCTTTAATCGATCTCCGGCCAGTTCCCTCCGCAATGTTCGAAGCGACCGAAACGACCGCGCGGCGGAGCTGAAGCGCCAACCCGTAACGTTCTTCCGCCGGGAACGTCCGCGTCACGTCGTATATCTTCTTGGACAGTTCCCGCGCCTTTTGCCAAACAGCCAGCCGTTCAAAATTAAATCGAAAATCTTCCATGCTCTTTCTCTCCTCGGCTTTCAGACGTCCGCACTCTTCAACTCTTAAATTTTTTCACCTTTTAAGCTATTAACCTTTTAAGCTCTTAAGCTTTTAAACTCCTCAACTCTCCCCGTCAGCGCGGGAAAACCATCAGGCACGCCATGCCCGCGGCTTCGGCGGCGTCGAAGCCCTTCGGGCTGTCCTCGACGACGAGACAGTCCCGCGCGGGAACGCCGAGCCGCTCCGCCGCGAGCAGAAAAAGGTCCGGCGCGGGCTTGCAGTTCGCCACGTCCTCCGAGGTGACGACGACGGGAAAAATATCCGCGACGCCTATGACGTCGAGAATCTGATGCACCTCCTTGCGGAAGCCGCCCGAGGCGACGGCGAGCTTCGCGCCCGCCGCGGCGAGCCGCCGCGCGTAGTCGCAGACTTCGGGAATCGGCGTCACGTCGCGGATGTGCTCGGCGAGATAGGCGTGGTAGTCCGGCAGCAGGCGCTCGATGCTGATCCTGAAGCCGTAGCGCGCTTCGAGAATCGCGATCGTGTCCGCCGTGTTCATGCCGCCGAGCGTGCAGAAGAAATCCCACGGGAACGCCCACTCGAATCCGACCTGCCGCCGCACGGCGTTTTCCCAGGCGCCGTGGTGCAGACGCATGGACGCGGCGAGCGTGCCGTCGCAGTCGAAGATGTAGGCGGAAAAAGGATGTGTTGCCGTCATGATGGCGAGGATTGAAACACGCGTTCCGAAATCTTGGAAACAAAAAAGCGTTCCCGGCGGGAACGCTTAAATGGAGCCACTTGTCGGACTTGAACCAACGACCCTCTCATTACGAATGAGATGCTCTACCAACTGAGCTAAAGTGGCGAAAACGTCAAAAATGAAGCCCTAACAATACTCTTTATCCGACGACGCGCAAGCTTTTTTTGAAAAAATTTTCGCGCGCCCGCACCCGCGGCGGAAGAGCGTCGGACGCGGGGCGAAAAATTTCCGCATTTTGGGCTTAACATATCAAAAAATCATAATTTAATGATACGTATGAATTTCGACGAACTGCCATTGTCCGCGCGTGGGAAAAAATTCGAAGCGCTCCTGCGTTCCCGCATCGTCTTTCTCGACGGCGCCATGGGAACGATGATTCAGCGCGAAAAGCTGAGCGAGGCGGACTTCCGCGGCGAGCGTTTCCGCGCTCATCCCGTCGATCTCAAGGGCGACAACGACGTGCTTTCGCTGACGCGCCCCGACGTGCTCGAAAAGATCCACCGCGCGTATCTGGAGGCGGGCGCGGACGTGATTTCGACGAACACCTTCAACTCGACGCGCATCTCCCAGCACGAATACGGGCTGGACGAGCACGTCGGCGAAATGGCGCGCGCGGCGGCGGAAATCGCCGTGCGCGTCCGCGACGCGTTCGAGGCGGAAAATCCCGCGCGCGCGGGGGCGTGCTTCGTCGCCGCCTCGATCGGCCCGACGGGCAAGATGCTTTCGATGTCGCCGGACATCGGCGATCCCGCGGCGCGCGCCGTCACGTTCGACGAAATGCGCGACGCCTACCGCGAGCAGATTCTCGCCGTGCTCGACGGCGGCGCGGACGCGCTGCTTTACGAGACGGCGACGGACGCGCTCAACGTCAAGGCGGCGATCTTCGCGATGGAGGAAATCTTCGAGGCGCGCGGCGAGCGCGTTCCCGTAATGATTTCGGGCACGGTCGCGGACAAGGCCGGGCGCCTGCTCTCCGGGCAGACGGTCGAGGCGTTTTGGGAAAGCGTCCGCCACGCGCGGCCGATCTCGATCGGCATGAACTGCGCGATGGGCGCGCCCGCGATGCGGCCTTTCATCGAAGCGCTCGCGAAGATCGCGGACTGCGCCGTGAGCTGCCACCCGAACGCCGGGCTGCCGAACCCGCTCGCGCCGTCGGGCTTTTCGGAAACGGCGGAGGAGACGGCGATGCACCTGCGCGAATTTTCCCGCGAAGGGCTGGTGAACATTCTCGGAGGCTGCTGCGGAACGACGCCGGAGCACATCCGCGCGATCCGCCGTTCCACGGAGCCGTTCCCGCCGCGCGCGATTCCGCGCTTCGCGGAGACGCTCACGCTCTCGGGCACGGAGACGTTCGCGTTCCCGCCGCTCGGCTCGGCGGAGGCGAGTTCGGCGTTCGTGCTCGTCGGCGAACGCGCGAACGTCACGGGCTCGCCGAAATTCAGAAAACTCGTCGTCGCGGGCGACTGGGAAGGCGCGCTCGCGGTCGCGCGGCAGCAGGTCGAAAACGGCGCGAACGTCATCGACGTGAATTTCGACGAAGGTCTGCTCGACGGCAAGGCGTGCATGACGCGCTTTCTGAATCTGATCGCGGCGGAGCCCGAAATCGCGCGCGTGCCGATCATGATCGATTCGTCGAAATGGAACGTGATCGAGGCGGGGCTGCGCTGCGCGCAGGGCAAATGCGTCGTCAATTCGATTTCGCTGAAGGAAGGCGAAGCGACGTTCCTCGAACGCGCGAAGCTCTGCCGCCGCTACGGCGCGGCGATGATCGTGATGGCGTTCGACGAGCGCGGCCAGGCGACGAGCTTCGAGCGCAAGGTCGAAGTCTGCGAACGCGCGTACAGGCTGCTCACGGAGCGCGCCGGCGTTCCCGCGAGCGACGTCATCTTCGACCCGAACGTGCTGACCGTCGGCACGGGCATCGAAAGCGACGCGGCGTTCGGCGTCGACTTCATCCGCGCCGTCGCCGAAATCAAGCGCCGCTGCCCGGGCGCGCGCACGTCGGGCGGCATCTCCAACGTGTCGTTCGCGTTCCGCGGGAACAATCCCGTGCGCGAGGCGATTCACGCCGTTTTCCTTTACCACGCGATCCGCGCCGGGCTGGACATGGGCATCGTCAACGCGGGCATGCTCGGCGTCTACGAGGAAATTCCCGAAGAACTGCGGGAACGCGTCGAAGACGTCGTGCTGAACCGCCGCGCGGACGCGACCGACCGCCTCATCGAAATCGCCGCGAAATACAACGTGAAGCGCGCCGCCGGCGAAGCCGCGGGAACGCCGGGCGCGGCGCCTCTCGCGCACGACGACGCCCGACGCGAAGCGGACGTCGCCGCGCGCCTCGAATACGCGCTCGTCCACGGCGTCGCCGACCACGTGCGCGAAGACGTGCTCGAAGCCTTCGCGAAAATCGGCTCTCCGCTCGGCGTCATCGAAGGTCCGCTCATGGCGGGCATGGGCACGGTCGGCAAGCTTTTCGGCGACGGGAAAATGTTCCTGCCGCAGGTCGTCAAATCCGCGCGCGTGATGAAGCAGGCGGTCGAAGTGCTCACGCCGTTCATGGAGGAGGAGCGCCGCGCGGACGGCGGGAACGCGCCCGCGGCTTCGGCGCGCCGGCGGCTCGTCGTCGCGACGGTGAAGGGCGACGTCCACGACATCGGCAAAAACATCGTCTCGATCGTGCTCGCGTGCAACGGCTACGAAATCTTCGACCTCGGCGTCATGGCCCCCTGCGAAAAAATCCTGGCGGCCGCGCGGGAACACGCCGCGGACGCCGTCATTCTCAGTGGGCTCATCACGCCCTCGCTCGACGAGATGGCGCACGTCGCCGCGGAGATGCGGCGCGCGGGCTTCACGATCCCGCTCTTCGTCGGCGGCGCCACGACCTCGCACGCGCACACGGCGATCAAGATCGCGCCGAACTACGCGGACGAGCTCGTCTTCCACACGGAGGACGCCTCGCAGCTTTCCGCCGCCTGCAGCGAATATTTTTCGCGGGAACTGCGGGAAAAATTCGTCGCGGAAACGCGGGAGGCCTACGCGAAGATCCGCGCCGAATACGCCGCGAAGAAGCCGCGCGAAACGCTTTCCCCCGAAGCCGCGCGCGCGAACCGGCTGCGCCTCGACTTCGCCGCGAATCCGCCCGCGCGCCCGCGCTTCGTCGGCGTGAAGCGCGTTGAAATCCCGCTCGCCGAGCTGGAGCCGCTGATCGCGTGGAACGCGCTGCTGAGCGTGTTCGAGATGCGCGGAGCCGCCGCGAAATCGGACGAGGCGAAAAAACTGCTCGACGACGCGCGCGCCATGCTGCGCGCCCTGCCCGAGCACGGAATCGCGCACGCGCTCGGCGTCGTCGGGATTTTCCCCGCCTTTTCCGAAGACGAAAAAATCGTCGTCGAGGGCGGACGCGTCGTCTTCCGCACGCCGCGCCAGCTCGCGAAAATGCCCGCGGGAACGCCCAATCTCGCGCTCGCGGACTTCATCGCCCCCGCGGGAACGCCCGACTGGATCGGCGCCTTCGCCGCGACCGCGGGAACGCCGCTCAAACGCCGCGCGGACGAACTCGCCGCGGCGGGCGACGATTACGCCTCGCTGCTCGCGTGCGCGCTCGGCGACCGCATCGCGGAGGCCGCGTCCGAATGGCTCCACCGCAAAGTCCGGCGCGAGCTCTGGGGCTACGCGGCGGACGAACGCCTTTCCGCGGACGAGCTGCTCGCCGAAAAATACAAGGGCATCCGCCCCGCGATCGGCTATCCCGTCTTCCCGGACCACGCGCAGAAGCGCGAGCTCTTCGCCCTGCTCGACGTTCCCGCCGCCATCGGCGTGACGCTGACGGAGTCGTTCATGATGACGCCGCCGTCTTCGACCTGCGGCCTCTATTTCGCCTCGCCCTCCGCCAAATACTTCGACGCCCGCTGACGCGAGAGAGATTCCGCGCCCCCGCCCGAAGCAAAACGAAAAGAGGACAGGCGTTCCCGCCTGCCCTCTTTTCGCGTGTCGTCCGCGCGCGCGTCAGAAGCGGCAGCGCACCATCAAGTTGAAGCTGTGCTCCGGATCGGCGTCTTCGCGCAGGAACGTGCAGTCGTAGTCGAAGGAAACCGTCGTCGATTCCGCGATGAGCACGGTCACGCCGAGTCCCGCCGTGACGGAATCCGCACCGGACTTGTTCATTTCCGTCGTGAACGGCGTCGAGCCCGGAATCGCGAGCCGCGCGTCCACGTCTTCCGCGCCGTCGAGGAATTCGTGCTTCCACGCGATGCGGGCTTCGGGAACGAACGTGATGCACTCCTTGACGTCGAAGCGCACCGTCGCGCGCCAGCCGAGCGTCGAGACGAGCGAATCGTAGCTGAAATCGTCGGTCGTGAGCCTGTCCGCGCCGGAGCCGTTTTCCGTGTAGCCGTCGATGCTGTTGTAGGCGTAGCGGAGCGAGGCCGTCGGTCCCGTCGTCCACTGATAAGTCAGCGCCTGCGAGCCCGCCTCCCATTCGTAGCCGAGCGCGAGGTAGCCGATCGCCTGCGAGCCGTCGGGCGACGCCGACGCGCGGCCGGAATAAGAGCCAATCTTCGTCGTGCGCGTGAAGTCGTATTCGCCCATGCCGTAGGACGCCATGCCCATGTAGTAGAAGCTGCCCTCGCGGTTGTTGTTGGAGCCGGCGAAATAGACGCCGACGGAGCGCATCGAAACGTCGGACTCGGAATCCGTCGCCTTCATTTCGGTCTTGCCGTCCGTGTAGCCGACGAAAAGCCCGACGGCGAGACGATCCGAGAGCGCGTAATCGAAGCCGATGAACGCGTTGGTCAGATCCGTTTCCGTCTTGGGGGCGTTCCCGGCGGCATCGCCCTTGCTGAAGGAATAGCCGCCGTTCGCCCAGAGCATCGCGCGCTGGCGGTTGAGCTCGTAGCCCGCGAACTGCCGCATGCCGTTGGCGGCGACGGCGTTCGGGTTCGCCGAGAACGAAAATCCGTAGGAATTGAAGAGCGGCGCGGACCACAGGTCGGAAATCGGGAAGCCCGTGCGCAGCTCGCGGGAACGCCGTTCGAGCGCGCCCGTCGTCGCCGAAGCCTGCATGTCGTGCAGCATGTTGACCGTCTTCAGGTTGACGGGCAGGAACTGGTCGTAGGCGGCGAGCAGATCGCCGAGATATTCGAACGCGTTGAGCTGACCGAGCAGGACCGCGTTTTCCGCCTTCAGCGCGGGATCGTCGAGGCAGAGGCGAAGCGAATGCGCGATCGCCTTCTGTTCGCCGCTCATCGACGCGTACGTCAGCCGCAGCGGGGACACTTCGACGCCCTCGGGCATGTCCGCCTCGATTTCGCCGTTCGCGTTGATCACGTAGTTCAGATCGACTTCCCGCGTGCCGTCCCAGACGGTCGGCGCCGAAGCGTCCAGCGTCACGACGGTGTCGGAGACGCTGACGGAGTCCGCTTCGATGAAATTGATTTTGTCGCTCGGCAGTTTGCCGACGAAGGCGAGCTTGATCGTGGATTCGCCGCCTTCGTTTCCGGAGATGGAGACGGAGCCGTCCACCTTCAGCATGTCGCCGGCCGTCAGTTCGATCGTGCCGCCCGTGCAGCGGAAGGAAGTGGATTCCGCGTCCGCGGATTTCGCGATCGCCAAGTCGCCGCCGAGCGAAAGCGTCGAGTCGCCGCCGAGAGAAACCGCCGCCGCGAGAATCGTCGCGCCCGACGCGACGCGGACGACGGATCCGCCGCCGACGTTCACGCCGGAGGCTCCCGAGACGGAAATTTCGCCGCTCAGCGCGACTTCCGACTTCTGCGCGACCTGCAGACCGCCCGTTCCCGAGAACGTCGCGCCCGCGATCGTCGCCGCCGCCGTCGAAATCGAAACGCCGCCGGAATTCACCTCGCCGGCGAACACCGCCGTCGCGCGGTTGATTTTCTCCGGCGTGCCTTCGCCTTCCTCGCCCTCGGCGGGAACGGTCGCCGCCTGGTAGAAGCCGCGCACGCTCAGCACTTCCAGAGAGCCGCCTTCCGCGTCGATGTTGCCGACGACGAGCTTTTTGCCCGCGGGAACGTAAATCGACGCCGCCGTGGTCTCCGTCGCGCCGATCGTCGCGCTGTTGACGCGCGTTTCCGCGCCGGTGACGTTGACGAGACCGCCCGTCGGGCTCAGCGCGAATTTGTTCGTGCCGCCCATGTCGAAGGTGCCGCCCGTCATCGAGAACGAGGCGATTTCGAGCGTGCCCGCGTCGTTCGTCCGCAGCACGCCGCCGCGCAGATCGACGCCGGAAAGGCTCGACTCGTTCTGAATCGCCGCCACGACGCCGCCGTAAATGCTCAGCGTTCCGCTTTCCAGCGTGCCGCCGTTGAGCTTGAGCGTTCCCGCGTCGATCTCGATGCCGCGCGGCGCGTCAATCGTGCCGCCCGCGGCGAGATCCAGCGTGCCGCCGTTGACGTAAACCTTGAGTCCCTTCCAGTTTTCGCCGTCGTAAGAGGAAATCACGCCTCCGTCCTTCACCGTCAGCGAGCCGGCGTTGAGAATGACGGAATCCTCGACGCGCAGATTCGCCGCCGTTCCCGCCGAAGAAGCCGAGGCGACGACGCAGCTCGTCGAGCTCCTGTCGAGCACGAGCGCGTGAACGTCGCGCGTCGAATCGATGAGCATCGAACTCGACTCCATCACGACGTCGCCCGTGTTGAACTTCACGCTCACGTCGGAGACTCTCCCCGTCGTGTTCCCGTCGTTGATGAACTTCACCTGCCAGTCGCCGGTCTCGACGCTCGTGTCCACGCCCCAAAACGCGTTGGAGACGAAGGTCCACGTCAGCGCGGTCGTGCCGTTCGCGGCGGTCACCGAATCGTAAGCCGTCTTGAACGCGTCCGCGCCGTCCGCGGAGGACGAAAGCGACGCCTGATCGAGCAGCACGCTCTCCGTGCCGTTCGGCGAAACGAGCACGACCTTCGCGTCCTTGAAATAGTTGATGTTGTCGATGGTGAACGAGACTTCGACGGACTCGATCTTCTGCTCGAGCGGCGTCTCGGAAACCTTGACCGTCGCGACGACGGGATCGCCGCGGCGCGTCCACGACGAGGCGTTGGAGCTCAGCGCCACGTCCGGCGTCGTCGTCGTGCGGATCGTCTCGTAGGCGATGTCCGCGGCGACCTCGACGAAATTCGTCGCGTTGACCATGCCAAAGCCGTAGTCGTTGGAAAAGCGGAAGCCGGCGGAATTCGTCGTCCAGACCGTATCCTTGGACTTGCTCGCGTCCTCCATCTGCGGGAGCACGTCGCAGGAGCGCGCGAGCGCATGCTTAGCCCAGCGCGAATCCATGGCGACGTTGTCCGCCGCCGCGAGCGCGATGACGCCGGAGACGACCGGCGCCGCGTAGGACGTGCCCGAGCTGTACGCGTAGTTGACCTGATCGTTTCCGCCGGAAGCGGCGGCGGCGAGCGCGCTCGTCGTGTCCGAATCGCCTTCGTCCTCGTTCTTCACGGAGATGCCGTCGCGCGAAGCGGAATAGACGTTTTCGCCCGGCGCGCAGACGAAGAGATTGGCCCCGTAGCTGGAAAAGGCGCTGTAATAGCCGCCCTGATGCGTCGAGCCCACGACGATGCCGCCCTCGAAATTCTGCTCCGCTGAACCGTTCGCGTCGGAAGGCGTGGTCTTTTTGTTGCGGTCGTTGCCGGCGGCGAAGACGTAAATAGTGTTGTTGCGCGTCGTCTGCGTCAGCGCGGTCTTCACGTCGTCCGAAAGCTTCGCGACGAAATACGGCGTATAACCGTAACTGCAGTTCTTGATGTGAATCGCGGCGTCGGAGATCGGCTTTCCCGTCTGCGTTTCCGTGTTCGTTCCCCACCCGGCGCCGTACCAGTACGCCTGCAAAATCGCGGACGAGCTCATCGTTCCGTTGCCGTTGCCGACGTGCAGCCCCGCGAGCTGCGCGTAGGGCGCGGCGCCGGAAATGCCGATGCCGTTGTTCCCGCGCGCCGCCGCCATGCCCGCGACGAAGGTGCCGTGCGATTCGCTGGAATACATCACCTCGTCGTCGTCGCGCGCCGAGCCGATGAAGTCCTTGCTCCACTGCGTGCTGTAATTGGGCGCGAGGTCCGGATGCTCCGGATCTAGCCATTCGTCGATGACGCCGATGACGACGCCGCTGCCCATGTGGCCCGCCTGCCAGGCGCCCGCGATCTCGATGCCGTTTTTGGCGGGATTCCACTGCCATTGCGAGCCAAGATAGGGGTCGTCGAGCACGCTCGTGGGAGGTATCTGAACGGCGGTTTCCGCGGCGGAAAGCGCGACCGCGCCGGCGAACAGCATCGTCAAAGATAAACGGAAGGGGCGAATCATGATGATAATGATTGGGTTCTTTTGCAAAAGGGGGTGGAGGCGAAAATGCGTCTTCGCCGTTATGCTCGAAATGAAACTCTTTTCGGGAGCGCGCCGCAAGGAAAAACGCGGCTCGGGAAAACAAAAAACGTTCCCGCGAAAACGAGCGCGGGAACGCGAAAAGCGGACGGAGAAAAAGGCTCAGACTTCGTCGAAGCGGCGCGCGAAAAGCGCCTCGAGCTCGTCGAGCAGACGCCTGGCGGCGGCTTCGTCGTCGCCGCTCGCCTCGAACGCCAGCTTCGAGCCGTTGCCGGCGGCGAGCATCATCAGCCCCATGATGCTCTTCCCGTTGACGCGCTCGTCGTCCTTCGCGACGTCGAGCTGGACGTTCGGATATTTGTTCGCGATGCGGACGATCATCGCCGCCGGACGCGCGTGAACGCCCATCTTGTTCTGAACGACAAGTTCTCGGGTGAAAGAATTCGGTGAGGAATCTGACATAAATTTTCTGAGAGGTTCGTACATTTCAGCACGAAGACGAAAACCCGTCAAACCTTTAAGACGGCGCACGCGCGGGAACGCTTCGCGGAAGATGACGAAGCGATGAAGTCTTATGGCCATGGAGCTTCCGCGAGTTCGGCTTTCGCCGAAAAAAGTTCGGACGATCTCTTCGCGAAGCGAAACGCGATCGCGGCTTCATCACCTCGCCCTTCGCGGCGCCGCGCGCAAAAAAACGTTCCCGCCGGGAAATCGGCGGGAACGTTCTTCTTCGCGTTCAAAACGTCGGACGAGACGTCTTATTCGGCGGCGGCGGGAGCGGGAGCCGCTTCCGCGGGAGCTTCCTCGGCGGGCTTTTCGGCCTTCTTGGCGGGCGCCTTCTTGGGAGCCTTCTTGTGGCCTTCGTCGTCCGCGGCGATGAGCTCGATGAGAGCCATCGGGGTGGCGTCGCCGACGCGCGGAATCGCGAGCTTGTAGATGCGGGTGTAGCCGCCGTTGCGGTTCAGGAATTCCTGCGCGCGCTTATTGAAAAGCACGGCGACGGGTTCTTCCTGGCGCACCTTCGCGAGCGCGAGACGGTAGTAGTGAAGCTTCTTCACCTTGTCGTCGGTTTGGGCAGCCTTCTTCGCAAGCGTGACAATCTTTTCCGCGAACGGGCGGAGAGCCTTTGCCTTGGCGAGCGTCGTTTGGATGCGGTTGTGGAGGAAAAGCGCTCCCGCCAGAGACGCCATGAGGGCCTGACGGTGTTCTTTTTTAACGCCGAGTTGATAACGGTGTTTGCAGTGACGCATGATGTTTTAAATTTCCGATTTTGTTGGTTGGTGGATTACTCTTCGCCTTCGTCGCCGTCCACGGTGGGGCCGGCGTCCTCGGTCGCGTACTCTTCTCCGGCTTCTTCTTCGTCGTCGGAGATTTCGGGCAGCGCGCCGGAAGCGCGCATGTCCGCGAGCGCCTTGTGATGCGCGGCGATGATGTCGCGGTCGATGAGGCGTTCGTCGAGCTTCATGCCGAGCGAAAGACCGAGCTGTTCGAGCTTGGCTTTGATTTCGTTGAGCGATTTCTTGCCGAAGTTGCGGTATTTGAGCATTTCCGCTTCCGACTTGAGCGCGAGCTCGCCGACGGTCGTGATGTTCGCGTTGTTGAGGCAGTTGGCGGCACGAACCGAGAGTTCGATTTCATTGACGCTCATGTTGAGAAGCTTGCGGAGGCGGTTCTGCTCTTCGCTGACTTCCTTGCCTTCGGTCGCGAACTCGATCTTTTCGTCGGAGACGGAGTCGAAGACGTCGAGGTGGTGGCGGAGAATCGCCGCCGCGTCCTTGAGGGCTTCGTCCGGAGTCGTGCGGCCGTCCGTCCAGATTTCGAGCACGAGCTTGTCGTAATCGGTCATCTGGCCGACGCGCGTGCTCTCGACGCTGTAGCGGACGAGGCGAACCGGGCTGAAGAGCGAGTCGATAGCGATGACGCCGATCGGCTGGTCCGGAGTCTTGTTGCCTTCCGCCGGGCACCAGGAGCGGCCGACGCGGATGGTGAGCTCCATGCGCAGACGGCGTTTCTTGTTGATCGTGCAGATGACCTGTTCCGGGTTCACGACTTCGAGGTCGGAAACGAGCTGAATGTCTTTCGCGGTGACGACGCCCTCGCGGTCAACGTCGATGAGAACGTTGAACACGTCGTTTTTGTGGGCGCGGATGATGACCTTCTTGAGATTGAGGACGACATCCGTGACGTCTTCGACGACGTCGTCGATGGACTGGAATTCATGATCCACGCCGTCGATTTTGACGGAGCAGATCGCGGCGCCTTCGATGGAGCTGAGGAGGACGCGGCGAAGGGCGTTGCCCATCGTCTGTCCGTAGCCGGTTTCGAACGGTTCCGCAATGAATTTCGCGTAAGTATCAGTCGATACCGTTTCATCTTTTTTGAGATGTTTCGGCAGTTCAAATTTCCCAAGACGTTTCGGCATATTCGGTATCTCCTAATTTTGACGGATTAACGGCTGTAGAATTCAACGATGAGCTGAACGTTGATGTCCTGCGCCATTTCCTCGCGGGTGGGCTTGCGGTCGACCGTGCCCTCGAGCGTTCCCGCCGTGAGGGTAAGCCAAGCCGGGACCGGACGCGTCTGGTTTTCTTCGACGCCGCGGGTCGCGAGCTGTTTGGAGGAAGTGCGGTTGCGGACTTCAATCTTGTCGCCGACGCTGCAGCAGAAGCTGGGAATGTCGACCTTGTGTCCGTTGACGCAGATGTGGCCGTGGCCGACGAGCTGGCGGGCGGCGCGGCGCGTGTTCGCGAAGCCCAGCAGGTAAACGACGCTGTCGAGGCGCATTTCGAGGAGCGTGAGGAAGTTTTCGCCGACGACGCCGCCCATGCGCTTCGCGCGGGCGTAGGTGAGGCGGAACTGTTTTTCGCCGAGGCCGTACATGAAGCGGAGCTTCTGCTTTTCGTTCAGGCCGACGGAGTATTCCGAAGCCTTGCGACGGAGCGTCGGGCCGTGAACTCCCGGAGGATACGGCTTGCGTTCCTCAGCCTTGCAGGTCGGAAGAATGTTCTGACCGAAGCGGCGATTTAACTTGCTGGTGGGTCCTGTGTATCGTGACATTTTAATCTATGGTTTGGCGGCTTAGTCTGCTGCCCGGGTTGCCATTGCCGGACAGGAAAAAAGATGTTGAAAAACGGCCGGCGGCGCCGAAGCGAATCGACGACCGACGACCGAAAACGGAAACGCCGATCAGACGCGACGGCGCTTGGGCGGGCGGCATCCGTTGTGCGGAACCGGCGTCACGTCCGTGATGGAGAGCACGTTCAGGCCGAGCGACTGGAGCGCGCGGACGGCGGAGTCGCGACCCATTCCCGGACCGCGAACCTTGACGATGACGTCCTTGAGGCCGTGCGACATGGCGACGCGGGCGGCGTCCTGGCAGACGACCTGCGCGGCGAACGCCGTGGATTTGCGGGAACCGCGGAAGTTGCACTGACCGGACGAAGAGCGGGAGATGACGTTCCCGTTCGTGTCGCAGAACGTGATCTTGGTGTTGTTGAAGGTCGCGAGAACGTTGCAGACGCCCGTCGTGATGTTCTTCGAGCCCTTGGCGCGGCGAACCTTGATTTCCTCCAAGCCTTCGGCGAGGAGATCCTTGGCCGTGATTTCCTTCTTTTCGGGCTTTTCGGGCGTTGCGGGAGCGGCTTCTTTCTTGATTTCTTCTTGACTCATTGAAAGGAACTTTCTCGTGGATTATTTGGAAACGACGCCGACCGTCTTGCGCGCGCCCTTGCGGGTGCGGGCGTTCGTCTTCGTGCGCTGACCGCGCACGGGAAGACCGCGGAAGTGGCGCAGACCGCGATAGGATTTGATGGACTGCAAGCGCTTGACGTTCCCGCTGATTTCGCGGCGAAGGTCGCCTTCGCATTTGTAGCCTCGTTCAACAATATAGTTGACGATTTTGTTGAGCTGTTCTTCCGTGAGCTTGTCGGAGCGGAGCGCGGGATCGATGCCGAGCGCGTTCACGATTTCCGTGGCGCGGGTCGGCCCGATGCCGTAGATATAGCGCAACGCGAATTCGACGCGTTTGTTGTTCGGAATGTCTACACCAAGTAAGCGTGGCATGTTCTGTTATGTATTATCGTTTGTTTGGAAAGGGAAAAGTTTGTAAGGATGTCAAAACTTCTCGCGTTTGAAAAGAAAATTTTTCGGAAAGTGCTCAGAGCTTCGTGAGAATCTCCGGCTCGTCCTCCGTGATGAGAATCGTATGCTCGTAGTGAGCGGCGGGCTTGCCGTCGCGGGTGACCACCGTCCAGCCGTCGTCGGCGACGTCCACGTAGCGGGACCCCATGCAGATCATGGGCTCGATCGCGAGCGTCATGCCGGGGCGGAGTTTTTCGCCCTTGTGCGGCTTGCCGTAATTCGGGACCTGCGGCTCCTCGTGCATGGAGCGACCGACGCCGTGTCCCGTGTATTCGTGCACGATGCCGTAGCCGTGCGGGCGGACGAACTGCTCGATCGCGTGCGAGATGTCGCCGACGCGGTTGCCGCGGTGCGCGGCGGCGATGCCGGCGTAAAGCGCGCCCTCGGTGACCTCGCAGAGCCTGCGGACCGGTTCCGCTACGGGTTCGACGAAGACCGTGCGCGTGTTGTCGCCGACGAAGCCCTTGTAGCGCGTGACCACGTCGAGCGAAACAATGTCGCCGGGACGAATCGTGCGCCGCATGGTGCCGATTCCGTGGATGACCTCCTCGTTGACGGAGACGCAGATGTAGCCCGGGAACGGAACGCCTCCGCAGGTGTAGTTGTAGCTGGTGCTTTCGGCGCCGAGCTCTTCCATCACCTTGTGGGCGAAGCGGTCGATTTCGTAAGTCGTCACTCCGGCTTCCACGAAACGGGCCGTGCGGTCCAGCACCTGCGCGGCGACTTTGCAGGCCTCGCGCATCGGACCGAGCTCTTCTCGGGAAAGCGGAACGATTTTCATTTTGGGAAAGAACTGAAATCTCACTGTCCCGCGGGAACGGAGACGTAGGCCTGCCAGGCGTTGACGCCGTAGGCGATCAGCCCGAGCACGAAGATGCCGATCAGCACGTACGTAAGGCGCCCGATGCCCTTTTCTTCGCCGATTTCGGCGATGCGGCGGGAACGCGGCATCGCGGGAACGGAGACGCCGCCGATGCGGCTTTTCTTCAGGAAGCCTTCGTAATGGCGCTGCAGCAGGAGGGATTCGACCTGACGCATCGTGTCGAGAACGACGCCGACGACGATCAGACCGCTCGTGCCGCCAATGACGCGGGCGAGGCGCGGGAACAGGTTGAGATTGTAAATGAAGTAGTCCGGCAGGAGCGCGATGACGACGAGGAAGATGCCGCCGGCGAACGTGAGACGGTTCATGACGAACTCGAGGTACGCCGCCGTGTGCTGCCCCGGACGAATGCCGGGAACGTAGCCGTTGTTCTTCTTCAGATCGTCCGCCACCTGAATCGGCTTGAACATCACCGAAACCCAGAAATAGCTGAACGTGAAGACGAACGCCGCCATCAGGAAATAATAGACGCCGTGTCCGGGAGCGACGTAGGAGCTCCACGGGAGCAGGAAGCTCAACGCCGGAGTGGACGTGCCGAGCCACGTGAGGGGCATCGCGAGGAAGGAAAGAATCGCGCCCGCGAAGATGACCGGCATGACGCCCGCGTAATTGACCTTCATCGGCAGATACTGCGTGTTGCCGCCGTACATTTTGCGGCCGACGACGCGCTTCGCGTACTGAACCGGAATCTTTCGGACCGCCTGCGTGATCATCACCAGCGCGGCGCAGCCGACGACGAAGAGCGCGATCATGCCGATGAGCTTGATCAGCGTGAACTCCGACGTTCCCGTGCCGTCCACCACCGTCTCGCCGAAGAGACCGGAGATGAAGGGCGAAACGGCCTGCGGCATGTCGGCGACGATGCCGAGCATGATGAGAATGGAGGCGCCGTTGCCGATGCCGCGCTGCGTGATCTGCTCGCCGAGCCAGGTCATGATGACCGCGCCCGCCGTAAGGATGATCGTCCCCATGCAGACGAAGAGCGTCTTGTCGCAGACGAGGATGCTGCCGTGGAACTCGTTCATGCCGAGCGCGCGTCCGACCGTTTCCGGATTGGAGAGCATGTTCGTGATCATGAGTCCCTGGACGAAGGCGATCAGAATCGTCAGATAGCGCGTGTACTGCGCGATTTTCTGCTGACCGTTCTCCTCCTGGCGCAGGCGCGCCAGCCCGGGAACGACGGCTCCCATCAACTGCATGATGATCGACGCGCTGATGTAGGGCATGATGCCGAGCGCGAAAATCGCGCCCTTGAGCATGGCCCCGCCGGTGAAGGCGTTGTAGAGACTGACGACGCCGCCGTTGCCGTTTTGGAGCAGCTGGTCGACGAAGCCGGTGAGCACCGTGAGATCAATTCCCGGCAACGGCAGATTGCCGCCGATGCGGGAAATGAAAATCAGTCCGAGCGTGACGATGATGCGGTTCCTAAGTTCGGGAACGCGCCAGCAGTTGATGAAGGCCGAGAACATTCGCGGGCTTTGGCTTTAAGTGCCGCCGAATCACTCGGCGGCTTCTTCGATCGTGCAGGAAAGCACTTCGACCTTGCCGCCGGCGGCTTCGATTTTCGCCTTGGCGGAGTCGGAGAACTTCTGAGCGGAAACCGTGACCGGCTTCGAGATTTCGCCCATGCCGAGCACCTTGATGAAGAGCTCGTTGGCGCGGACGAGACCGGCGCGGACCATCGCGTCGCGGTCGATCACGTCGCCTTCGAGCTTCGCGAGCTGCCCGACGTTGACGACCGCGAATTCGACGCGGTTGACGTTGCGGAAGCCGCGATGCGGGAGCTTGCGGTAGAGCGGCATCTGGCCGCCTTCGAAGCCCGGACGGACGCCGCCGCCGGAACGGGCCTTCATGCCCTTGTGTCCGCGGCCGGACGTCTTGCCGTGTCCGCTGCCGATGCCGCAGCCGAGACGTTTGTGACGGTGCGTCGAGCCTTCGATTTTAGGAAGAGTGTGAAGTTTCATTTTCTATGAACCCTGCTGAATGTTGTTTCGCTTACGAACGGGCGACGCGGATCTGCTCGAGCGTGCGCAGCTTGCACAGACCGTCGAGCGTGGCCTTGACGAGAGCGCCCGGATTGTTGGAGCCGAGGGACTTCGAAAGCACGTCCTTCACGCCCGCGACTTCGAGCACCGCGCGGACGCCGCCGCCGGCGATGACGCCGGTACCGGGAGCCGCCGGACGCAGCAGCACTTCGCCGCCGTCGTGCGAACCGAGCACTTCGTGCGGAATCGTGTTGTTGCGGAGCTGAACGGGAACGAGATTCTTGTGCGCGCGTTCCGTGCCTTTGCGGATCGCGTCCGGAACTTCCTTCGCCTTGCCGTAGCCGATGCCCACGTTGCCCTTGCCGTCGCCGGAAACGACCAGCGCCGCGAAGCTGAAACGACGACCGCCCTTGACGACCTTCGCGCAACGATTGATGTGCACCACCTTGTCCATGTATTCGGACGCTTCCGCCTCTTGGCGCGGAGCGCGACGATCGGAGCGGCGGCCGCCCTGGCGACCGTTCCCGCGACCGCGGGGAGCTTCCCGGACGGGAGCGGCGGCTTCCGTCGCCGGCGTTTCGACCGGAGCGGCAGCGTTTTCAGGAGCAGAAATTTCTTGCGACATGGTGTTTCCTTAGAATTGAAGTCCAGCTTCGCGGAGCGCTTCCGCGAACGCCTTGACGGTTCCGTGATAACGGCGACCCGCGCGGTCGAAGACGATCGCGCTGATGCCGGCGGCTTTCGCCTTTTCGCCGAAAATCCTGCCGAATTCCTTCGCGCCGGCGACGTTCGGAAGAATTTTCTGCGCGCGCAGATCCTTCTGCGTCGTCGAACCGCCGAGAAGCGTACGCCCCTCGCCGTCGACGATGACCTGAGCGTGAATGTGAAGATTCGTGAATTTCACAACCAGGCGCGGACGTTCCGCCGTGCCCACCACCGTCTTGCGGATGCGATAGCGACGGCGTTGCAAAAGTTTGATTTTTCTGTCGTTCTTTTTCATTTTTCAGAAAACGTTAGGAATTATGCGGTCTTCTTGCCTTCCTTGCGGAGGACGAATTCGCCCACGATGCGGACGCCCTTGCCCTTGTACGGTTCGACCGGCTTGAACGCCTTGATGTCCGCGGCGACCTGCCCGACGAGACGCTTGTCCGGACCGGAAACGTCGATCTTGACGCCGTCCGTGATGACGATCTTGATACCGGCGGGAACGTCGTAGACGATCGGGTGCGACTGACCGAGGGAAAGGTCCAGCTTGCTTCCGCTGAGGGCGGCCTTGAAGCCGACGCCCTGGATTTCGAGCTGCTTCGAATAACCTTCGGTGACGCCCTTGACCATGTTGTTGATGATGGCGCGCGCGGTGCCGTGCATCGCTCCCGCGAAACGGGTTTCGTTCAGGGGCGCGACGTGGACGAGACCGCCGTCGACCTTGATTTCGACGCAGTCCGCGAAGTTCTGGGAAAGCTTGCCCTTCGGACCTTCGACGCTGACGGTGTTGCCGTCGACGGCGACTTTGACTCCGGCGGGAATGTGAACGGCGATTTTACCGATTCGACTCATTGTAGTGTCTCCTTGTATTCAATGATTACCAGACCTGAGCGAGGATTTCACCGCCGACCTTCTGCTGGCGCGCTTCCGCGTCGCTGAGAATGCCCTTGGAGGTCGTGAGGACGGAAATCCCCATGCCGCCGATGACTTTCGGGATATCGCCGTAGCCGGTGTAGATGCGGCGGCCCGGCTTGGAAATGCGGTTGATTTCCGTGATGACCGGCTTCTTGCCGTTGTACTTCAGCGTGATTTCGAGAACGGGAAGCTTGTTCTTCTCCGTCTTCGCGAAATCCGCGATGTAGCCCGATTCCTTGAGGATGCGGGCGACGCCTTCGCGGACCGAGGACCACTGGGCGGAAACGCTTTTCAGACCTGCGCGGCTTCCGTTACGGATGATCGTAAGAAAGTCGCCTAAGGTATCATGAGTAGCCATATTAAATTTTTCCTGTGTTTGCGGTTAATGGAATTACCAAGAAGCCTTCGTGATGCCCGGAATCTTTCCGTTCGAGGCGAGCTCGCGGAAGGTGATGCGGGAAAGACCGAATTTTCCGATGTAGGCGCGCGGGCGCCCCGTGATGCTGCAGCGGTTGCGGAGGCGGATCTTGCTCGAGTTGCGGGGAAGCTTGTCCAGCGCGACCTGCGCCTTGTAGAATTCCTCGTCGCTCGTTTCCGGATTCGCGATGATCGCTTTCAGCGAAGCGCGCTTTTCCGCATATTTCGCGACGAGGCGCGCACGCTTCAGATTCTTTTCGATGGAAGATTTTTTTGCCATTGTTCAGAGTTCCCCGTTTTAGTTGTTGGCCGCGACCTGTCGGGCGGACTTGCGGAACGGCATGCCGAGAAGGCGGAGAAGCTCGCGCCCTTCATTGTCCGTCTTCGCCGTCGTGACGATCGAGATGTCCATGCCGATGTTCGCGCGCTGCGAACCGTCGCCCTGCGTTTCCGGGAAGATCGTGTGGTCGGCGATGCCGAGGGAGTAGTTCCCGCGGCCGTCGAAACGATTGGAGACGCCGCGGAAGTCGCGGATCATCGGAAGCGCGATGTAGATGAGGCGCGCCAGGAATTCGTACATGGCGTCGCCGCGCAGCGTCACCATGCAGCCGAGCGGCATGCCTTCGCGGACGCGGAAGTTCGAAACGCTCTTGCGGGCGTGCGTCACGACGGGTTTCTGACCGGCGATCTTGGAGATTTCCTTGAGGATTTCCGCCTGCGCGTTCTTGTCCGTGTCGGACGAATACGCCGAGTTGATGACGACCTTCGTGATCGCGGGAACCTGATGCGGATTGTCGATCTTGAGCGTCTTCTTCAGCTCGGGAACGACTTGCTCCATGTAAATTTTCTTCAGAACAGGTGTATGCATTTTACGTGTCTTTCCTGATTATTTCTTTGCCGCGCGCTTCGCGTCGAACTTCGAGGCGAGCATCACGTTCGAGACGTGAATCGGAGCTTCCTGGTCGACGATTCCGCCTTCGACGCCGGCGGCTTCGTTCGCCTTCGTGTGGCGCTTCACGATGTTGACGCCCTCGACGAGCACCGAATCCTTGGACGGGAAGACCGCGAGGAGCTTGCCGCGCTTGCCTTTTTCGGAACCGGAAATCACGACGACCTCGTCGTCCTTCTTGAGAATTTGTTTTGCCATATCAGAGCACCTCCGGTGCGAGAGAAACGATTTTCATGAATTTCTGGCGAAGTTCGCGCGCGACGGGCCCGAAAATGCGGGTTCCGCGCGGATTGCCGTTGCCGTCGAGAATGACGACCGCGTTCGAGTCGAAGCGCAGGTAGCTGCCGTCCGCGCGACGAATCGGAGCCTTGGTGCGCACGACGACCGCCTTGACGACCTTGCCCTTCTTGACGGCGTCGGGAGCGCTGGGAATCGAATCCTTCACCGCGCAGACGATCACGTCTCCGACGGAGGCCGTGTCGGTGATCTGACCGAGGCGGCGGATCATTTCCACCTGGCGCGCGCCCGTGTTGTCGGCGACGTCCAAACGAGATTTGAGTTGTACCATTGTGACAGTCTCTCCTGTTTTCTGTTAGACGGCGGCTTCGCCGACGATTTTCGCGGCCTGAACGATGCCGACGACGCGGAAGCGTTTCAGCTTGCTGATCGGGCGCGTCTCCATGATTTCGACCTTGTCGCCGACGTTGCATTCATTCTTCTCGTCGTGAGCGTGAATGACGGTCTTGCGCTTGATTTCCTTGCCGAAAATCGGGTGCGGTTTTTTGTAGAAATACGTGACCTTTACGCTCTTATCGCCGGTTTTGCTGGTAACAACACCGATAAGAACTTTACGGGACGGACGTTTTTGTTCTTCAGACATGGTTAAACGATTTGATGATTAATTTTGCGCCGCCGACTTTTCGGCGAGAACGGTCTTGATGCGCGCGTTCTCGCGGCGAAGCGTGCGGATGCGGGCCGGATTCTGCACCTGACCGCTCTGCGAACGCAGACGCAGGTTCAGGAGTTCCTCGCGGTTGTCGCGGAGCTTTTTCGAGAGCTCCTCGGCGGAGTTCTCGCGGATTTTCGCGGCGGCTGTTTGTTTGGTTTGTGCGCTCATTTTCGTGAAAGGGCGATAAAATAGTTTTCGGTCGCGGAATGCAATCTCAAATTAAAGAAACTGTTCCTGCTGTTCACGGCTGATGAAGCGGCAGCGGATCGGGAGCTTCGTGTCCGCGAGGCGCATCGCTTCGCGCGCCGCCGAAAGCGGGACGCCGGAAACTTCGAAAAGCATCGTGCCCGGGCGGACGATCGCGGCCCAGTATTCGACGTTGCCCTTGCCGGAACCCATGCGGACTTCCGCCGGCTTCTTGGTGACGGGCTTGTGCGGGAACACGCGCATCCACATTTTCCCTTTGCGCTTGAGCGAGCGGGAAATCGCGACGCGGGCGGCTTCGAGCTGCGCCGCGGTCATGCGGCAGCGTTCCAGAGCCTGGATGCCGAACTCGCCGAACGCGAGGTCGTTGCAGGATTGCGCCGTGCCGTAGATGCGTCCTTTCTGGACTTTGCGGTATTTGACGCGGGACGGTTGAATGTTAGGCATTTGAATTATCCTTTCTCTGTCCGGATGGAATTAGATTTCGGGATCCTTCGTGCAGATCCAGCATTTGATGCCGAGCTTGCCGTAAACGGTGTGCGCTTCGGCGAACCCGTAGTCGATGTTCTCGCGCAGCGTGTGCAGCGGAACGCGACCGACGCGCGCGGATTCGACGCGGGCGATTTCCGCGCCGCCGAGACGACCGGCGATGCGCAGACGGATGCCGTCGGCGCCCATGCTCATCGTCGCCTGAATCGCCTTCTTCATGGCGCGGCGGAACGCGATGCGGCGTTCGAGCTGGAGCGCGATGTTTTCGGCGACGAGCTGCGCGACGAGGTCGGGTTTCTTGATTTCCTGAATGTCGAGAATGACGTCCTTGCCGGAAAGCTTGGCAAGTTCGTCACGGAGCTTTTCGAGCTCTCCGCCCTTGCGGCCGATGACGACGCCGGGCTTCGCCGTGAAAATCTTCACGCGGATGCGGGCGCCCGCGCGCTCGATCGAAATCGAGGGAACGCCGGCCTGGCGCAGCTTGTCGTGAAGGAACTGGCGAATCTCATAGTCGCTCTTGAGGTTCGCGGGGAACGTCTTCTTGTCTGCGAACCAACGAGATTCCCAGTTGCGGCGCACCGCGAGACGAAAACCGATAGGATTTGTTTTTTGACCCATAGTCTGAAAGTGCGAGGATTATTTTTTGTCACCGACCACGATCGTGATGTGGCTGGTGGATTTGCGGATCGGATGCGCGCTGCCCTTCGCCGTGGGACGGAACCGCTTCAGCATCGGCCCCTGCCCGACCGTGGCGGCAACGACGACCAGATCCTTGGCGGAGAGATTGTTGTTGTTTTCGGCGTTGGCGACGGCGCTGTTGAGGGTCTTCGCCAGAAGGCGAGCGGATTTGCGCGGAATGAAACGAAGAAGATCTGCCGCTTCGAGAACCGGGCGACCTTGAATTTGGCGTGCCACGTCACGCACCTTGGCGGGCGTCATGCGGGCGAACTTGGTGATGGCTTTAACTTCCATTGGAACTAAGTTAAAAAGTGATGGTTTTGATTTTGACCGGATCGCCGGCCCGAATCGTTTGATTGTTATTGAGTTGCGTGATCAGAGCGACAGCCCGATCCGCGTCCGCTTCGGCGACGATGAGCTCTCCGGCGGGAACACCGTCGCGTTCGACGACGCAAAGCGTTCCCGCGCAGAAATCGTCCTTCATCCCCGAATCAAGCAGGACCAGATCCGCGCTCGTTCCCGCAGCCACCGCGCGGACGCAGGCGACGTTCCCCGAATGTGCTTCGTAGGAAAGCACCTTGCCGCAAAGCGTTCCCGCAAGCCCGAAAAGCATCGAGCCCGCGAGGACGGCGAAGACTGCGGAACGCGTTTTCACGGATTAGACGGCCTTCTTGGTGGGAGCCGTGTGAGCCTTGAACGTGCGCGTCGGCGCGAATTCGCCCAGCTTGTGGCCAACCATGTTTTCGGTCACGTACACGGGAACGAAAACCTTCCCGTTGTGAACGTTGAGGTTGAGCCCGACGAAGTCCGGGGTCACCGTGGAACGGCGCGACCAGGTTTTGATCGGCTTGTGGTCTCCGGCTTTCTGCGCCGCCTGCACCTTCTCCATGAGAGAAGCTTCGACGTAAAAGCCCTTTTTGATTGAACGTGCCATTGTCTATTAGCCCTTCTTAACTTTGCGTCCGTTGCGGCGAACGATGATGTGAACGTTCGTGGACTTGGATTTGATGCGCGTCGGGAAGCCTTTCGCGAGCTGGCCCCACGGGGAGGACAGGTGCTGACGACCGCCGCCGCCCTTGGATTTGCCCTGACCGCCGCCGTTCGGGTGGTCGACCGGGTTCATCACCATACCGCGGACGCGCGGACGGCGTCCGAGCCAGCGGTTGCGGCCGGCCTTGCCGAGCGTGCGGTTGTAGTGCTCGCCGTTGCCGACGTAGCCGATCGTCGCGCGGCAGTCCGCGTTCAGATAGCGCTGTTCGCCGGAAGGCATCTTGACGATCGCGAGATCGCCTTCGATGCCGAGGAGCTGAGCCGCGTTGCCGGCGGAACGCGCGATGCGCGCCTTCTGACCGGGTTCCATCTGAATCGCGTGGATGAACGTCGCGGGAGCGATGTAGCGGAGCTTCACCGTGCAACCCGGATTGAATTCTTCGACCGGATTCATCGTGGAGACGACCGTGGCGCCGACCTTCAGACCTTCGGGAGCGAGAATGTAGGCTTTTTCGCCGTCCGTGTACTGAATGAGAGCGAGATTCGCGGAACGGTTCGGATCGTATTCGATCGCGAGCACCGTCGCCGGGATCTCGACCTTGGCGCGACGGAAATCGACAAGACGGTAGAGGCGCTTGTGCCCTCCGCCGCGACGACGCGACGTGATGCGTCCGTTGTTGTTGCGGCCGCCCGTGCGGTTCTTGGATTCCACCAAGTCCTTCTCCGGACGCTTCTTCGCGAGTTCCTGCTTGTTGCGGACCAGGAAGCGCTGCGAAGGCGTAAGCGGACGATTAGATTTGAGTGCCATATGCTATGTTCCTCTGTCTTTTAAACGTTAAATGAGTTCGATCTTGTCGCCCTTCTTGAGGGTGACGATCGCTTTTTTAACATCCGGAGCCTTGATGACGGCGCCGCGCTTCGTGCGGGACTGCTTCACCTTGCCCTTGGTGTTGACGACGTGAACGCGCTCGACGGTGACCTTGAAGGTGTCCGCGACCGCTTTGGCGATTTCGGGCTTATCCGCGTTCGGATAAACTTCAAAAACATACTTGTTCGCTTCCGCGAGAGCCGCCGTCTTTTCCGAGACGAGCGGACGTTTGAGGACGCTGTATGCGGATTTCATGTTGAATATTCTCCTTATTGAGCGCGTTCGATGATCTTCTGGAGTCCCTGTTCGCTGACCAGAACCTGATCGAAGGCGACGAGATCCAGCGCATTGAGCGTCGCGGCGTCCGTGACGGAGACACGCTCGATGTTGCGGATGGAAAGAACCGTGTTGTCGTCCCAGGCCTCCGAAACGATGAGCATCTTGCCCTTCGGGAACACCTTGGCGAAAACGCCGTTCATGATTTTCGTCTTCGGCTGCGCGGCTTCGAAGCGCTCAATGACGCTGAGACCGCCTTCGTTCGCCAGATCGACGAGAGCGCGCGCGAACGCGAGCTTCTTCATCTTGCCGTTGACGGACTTGGACCAGTCGCGCGGACGCGGACCGAAAACGACGCCGCCCTTGTAGAGCTGCGGAGCGCGCTTGTCGCCGTGACGGGCGCCGCCGGAACCCTTCTGCGGGCCCTGCTTCTTGCCGGATCCGGCGACTTCGCCGTAATCCTTCGTTTTCGCGCTGCCCTGGCGAAGATTCGCCTGGTAGGCGACGATCGTCTGCTTCAGCGCCGCGACGCCCTTGCCTTCTTCAAGCTGCGGGAGCGCAAATTCTTTTTCCGTGCAGGAACTGCCGTCGACTGTGTAAACTTTGAGTTTCATCGTTCAGTTCTCCTTATTTGGCTTTCTTGGCTTCACGGACGTAAACGAGATCCCCGTTCGCGCCGGGAACGCTGCCCTTGATGAGAATAAGATTCTGGTCCTCGACGATCTTCACGACCGTGAGATTCTGCGTCGTGCGGCGGACCTGCCCCATGTGACCCGGCATGTCCTTGCCCTTGAACACGTGACCCGGCGTCTGGCGCATCCCGATGGAGCCCGGACGGCGGTGCATCATGTGCCCGTGGGAAGCCGGCTGCCCGGCCTGGTTATGACGCTTGACGTTGCCCTGGAAACCACGACCTTTCGTCGTTCCGATGACGTCAACGATCTGACCTTCCTTGAAGGTGGTGACGGTCAGCACGTCGCCGACCTTGTATTCGGGAGCTTTGTCGTCAAAGCGGATTTCGCTCAGCACGGCGTGCGGATCGATTCCGGCCTTGGCGAAGTGCCCTTGTTCGGGCTTCGTCAAACGCTCTTTTTTCTGGGCGCCGTAGGCAATTTGTACGGCATTGTATCCGTCAGACTCGGTGGTCTTGACCTGGACGACAGGGCACGGACCCGCCTGAACCACGGTCACGGGAACGAGATTCGCGTTCCCGTCGTAGATTTGGGTCATCCCAATTTTTTTGCCAATCAGTTGTAACTTCATTTTGTCTAAGAGGCAGGTGGAGGTTCAATTCCGTTTGCACAGACCTGCTTTAGGCTGCGAAATCTTCTATGTCGATTCTTTTACAGTCCTAAGCCTATCCGAAAAACGAAAATTTTTCAGTTGTTGTTGCGGTTGCGGATTCAGACGTTGATCGAAATGTCCACGCCCGCGGGAAGATTCAGTTTCTTGAGTTCGTCGACCGTCTGCGCGGTCGGCCCGATGATGTCGATCAGGCGCTTGTGGGTGCGCTGTTCGAACTGATCCATCGACTTCTTGTCGACGTGCGGCGAACGGTTCACCGTCCAACGCTCGATGGAGGTCGGCAGCGGCACGGGACCGGAAACGCGAGCGCCGGTGCGCTTCGCGGTTTCCACGATCTCGCCCGCGGACTGATCGATCACTCGATAGTCGAATCCTTTGAGTTTGATGCGAATTTTTTGACGAGCCATAGCTGTAAAAATCTGAGTTGAATTGTTTGCGGATTACGAACGGGCCGGAGCGCGGGAAGCCGTTTCGACGATTTCCTTGAGGACGTTCGCGGGAACCTGTTCGAAGTGGTCCGGCTCCATCGTGTAGGAGGCGCGGCCCTTCGAGAGCGAACGCACGTCCGTCGCGTAACCGAACATCGTCTGCAGCGGAACCATAGCGTCGATCGTGCAGACGCCGTTCTTCGTCTCCATGTTCTGAATCTGACCGCGGCGGCGGTTCAGGTCGCCCATGATGTCGCCCTGATATTCCTCGGGCGTGACGACCTCGACCTTCGTGATCGGTTCGAGCAGAATCGGAGACGCCTTCGCCATCGCGTCCTTAAGAGCGAAGATGCCCGCCATCTTGAACGCCATTTCGGAGGAGTCGACTTCGTGGAACGAACCGAAGACGATGCGCGCCTTGAAGTCGATGACCGGATAACCGGCGATCGTGCCGTTGTTCGCGGCTTCCTGAATGCCTTCGATGGTCGGCTTGATGTATTCCTTCGGGATGACGCCGCCGACGATTTCGTTGACGATTTCGATGCCCTTGCCCGGATTCGGTTCGATCTCGATTTCCGCGTGACCGTACTGACCGCGACCGCCGGACTGACGGACGAACTTGCCGACGCCGCGGGAGTTGCCCGTGATCGTTTCGCGGTAGGAAATCTGCGGACGGCCGGATTTCGCCTCGACCTTGAATTCGCGGCGGAGACGGTCGACGATGATGTCGAGGTGAAGCTCGCCCATGCCGGAAATGATCGTCTGCCCCGTTTCCTGGTTGGAAGAAACGCGGAACGTCGGGTCTTCCTGCGCGAGGCGCTGCAGACCGATGGAAAGCTTTTCCTGGTCGGCCTTCGTGGCGGGTTCGATCGCCATGGAGATGACCGGTTCCGGGAAGGACGGCGGTTCGAGGATGATGTCTTCTTCGCGCGTGCAGAGCGTGTCGCCGGTCACGATTTCCTTCGGACCGATGAGCGCGCAGATGTCTCCGGAGTAAGCCGTGTCGATTTCTTCGCGGTCCATCGCCTTCATGATCATGAGGCGGGAGACGCGTTCAGTCTTGCGCGTGCGCGGATTGTAGAGCGCGTCGCCCTTCTTGAGCGTGCCGCGATAAAGACGGAAGAACACGAGCTGACCGACGTACGGGTCGGACCAGAGCTTGAAGCAGAGGCCGACCGGCTTCGCGTTGTCGTCCGGCTCCACGCCGATTTCGGTCTCGCCGTCGTCCTTGAACGCCTTCATCGGCGGCAGGTCGAGCGGGGACGGCAGGTAGTCGACGACCGCGTCGAGCACCATCTGAACGCCTTTGTTCTTGAACGAGGAACCCGGAATGACGCCGACGAAGTTCAGGGAAAGCGTCGCCTTGCGGATCGCCACGCGGAGCTCGTCCGCCGTGACTTCCTCGCCGCCGAGGTATTTTTCGGCGATCGTGTCGTCGAAGTCCGAAACGGCTTCGATCAGTTCCTCACGATATTTTTCGTAGTCGGCCTTGATGTCGGCGGGAACGTCCGTCTTGGCGTATTTCATGCCCTTCGGATCGCTTTCGTCGTAAACGTAGGCGCAGCCCTTGACGAGGTCCACGAGACCCGTGAACGTTTCGCCCGCGCCGATCGGAATGTAAAGCGGATGCGCGTTCCCGCGGAGCTTTTCGCGGATGCCGTTAACCGCGTTGAAGAAGTCCGCGCCCGTGCGGTCCATCTTGTTGATGTACGCGATGCGGGGAACGCTGTATTTGTTCATCTGGCGCCACACCGTCTCCGACTGCGGCTGCACGCCGGCGACCGCGCAGAAAACCGCGACCGCGCCGTCGAGCACGCGGAGCGAACGCTCCACTTCCGCCGTGAAGTCCACGTGACCAGGCGTGTCGATGACGTTCAGACGATGCGGAATCTTCGCGAACGGACCGTCCGCGACCGTCCATCCGCAGGAAACCGCGGCGGACGTAATCGTGATGCCGCGCTCCTGTTCCTGCTCCATCCAGTCCGTCGTGGCGGCGCCTTCATGGACTTCGCCCGTCTTGTGGATGACGCCCGCGTAAAAGAGGATACGCTCGGAGGTCGTGGTCTTGCCCGCGTCGATGTGAGCGGCAATGCCGAAGTTACGTGTGTATTCCAACGGAGCCTTGCGCCCGGAGGAGTTCTTGCTGGAAAGTGCGGCGGCCATTGTAAAAGTATGCTCGACTTTTCGATTAAAAAATTAGTTGCCCCAACGAAGGTGCGCGAACGCGCGGTTCGCCTGCGCCATCTTGTGCGTCTCTTCGCGTTTCTTGACGACCGAGCCCGTGTTGTTGTACGCGTCGATGAATTCCGCGGCGAGCGATTCCATCATCGGCTGGCCCTTGCGGCCGGCGGCGGCGTTCACGAGCCAACGGAAAGCCATGCTCGTCTGGCGCTCGTGGGAGATTTCGACCGGGACCTGGTAGGTCGCGCCGCCCACGCGGCGGCTCTTCACTTCAAGCTTCGGACGGCAGTTTTCCAGCGCACCGAGAAGAAGTTCCATCGGATCGCCCTTTTCGAGCTTTTCGCTGACGCGCTCGATCGCGCCGTAGACGATGCGCTGCGCGACCGTCTTCTTGCCGTTCTTCATGACGACGTTGATCAGCTGGCTCACCAGCGGGCTGTTGTAACGCGCATCGGGCTGATGCGCCTTCTTGTTTGCTTTACGACGACGTGACATTGAATAAAGTCTCCTGTCTCTCTGAAATTATTTGCCGCCCTTCGGACGCTTCACGCCGTATTTCGAACGGCTGCGGCGGCGTTTTTCGACGCCCGCGCAGTCCAGCGGCCCGCGCACGATGTGGTAACGCACGCCCGGCAAGTCCTTGACACGACCGCCGCGAATCAGCACCACGCTGTGTTCCTGCAGCTTGTGGCCTTCGTCCGGAATGTAGGAAATGACTTCCGTGCCCGAGGTGAGGCGGACCTTCGCAACCTTGCGCTGAGCCGAGTTCGGCTTCTTGGGCGTACGCGTCATGACCTGAATGCAGACGCCGCGTTTGAACGGCGAGCAATTCAAGGCGGGCGATTTCGACTTGATGTTGGCTTTAGCCCGCGGTTTGCGGACGAGTTGATTGATTGTCGGCATATCCTGAACTTGAAATTGAATATAAAGGAACGACGAAAAAAAAGCATTCGAACGACTTACGCAAGTTTTTTTTGAAATTTTTGAAAAATTTTCTTGCATGCCGCGATTTTCCCGCGCCGCAGCGCGACCGAAATTTTCGCTTGAACCGCCCCGCGCCCTCCCGTAGCGTTCCCGCCATGAGCGAAAATTCCTCCGAAAACGCAGATTTCTACTGGTTCGCGACCGACGACGGAGTCAAGCGCGGTCCGTTCACGAAAACGGAATTTTCCGAAAAGCTCGCCGCCGGCGAAATCGACGCGGGAACGCTCGTCTGGCGCACGGACGAAGCCGACTGGGCGCGCTTCGGCGCCGTCCGCGGCACGTGGTTTCCCGAAGCCGCAGCGCCCGAACGCATCACGCCGGAAGTCTCCGCAGCCTCCGTCTTCTCCGACGCGTGGAGCGCCCTGTTCTTCCGCCGCAATTTCTGGCTGCTGCTCGCGGGCGGCGTTCTCTGGTGGTTCGTCGGCGTCGCGCTGGACTGCGTCACGGACGTCGGTTCCAAATTCCTCACACCGTTCGCGGAAACGCTCGTCTTCCTCAGCGTCGTCCGCCTCTGGGATCGCGGCGAAGCGGCGACCTTCGCCGACATGTTCCCGCTGAAGCGACTCTTCTTTCTCCCGTGGCTGCGCGCGCTCGCCGCCTCCGCGATCGTCGTCCTTCCCGTCTTTCTGCTCCTCGTCCTCGCGCTCGCGAGCCTCGTCGCGCCTCTGGCGTCCGACGGCGCGCGCCTCGAAGCCGCCCTCGAAAACCTCGAGAAGGCGGCCGCGCCGCTCGCCGAAGCCGCGGAGGAAATCGACCCGGACGATCCGGGAACGCAGCTCGATCGAATCCTGGCGGCATGCGACGAAACGGACTGGGCGCTCGTGACGGACGGCTACGCGGGAACGGCGGGCGCCGTCGCGCTCGCGTGCGCGCTCCTCTTTTTCTGCGCCGCGTACTGGCTCGAAATCCGCCTCGGCTTCGCGCCCTACCTCGCGCTCGACGCGGAACGGACGAACCCGTTCGCCGCGCTCAAAAACGCGTGGCTCATCACTCGGGGAAAGTTTCTGCGCGTTCTTTTCGTCGAAATCTGCCTCGCGCTGTTCGTGCTCGTCGGCGCGGCGATGACGCTGGGGCTCGGTCTGCTCGTGCTGCTGCCGTTCGCCTACCTCGCGAACGCGACGCTCTGCGTCAAGCTCATGAAGGCGCGCCCCGACCTCGTCCTCCCGCCCTCGCGCCTCTGAAATCTTCCTCGCCGCCGCGCAAAACGCTTCAATCAAAAAATCGCGCTCGCGCGGGGACGGAAGGCGGGCTAAGCTTTCCGCATGATTCGGGAAGTTTTTTTCGCCATCGGATTTTTTTGCGCCGCCGCGCTCGCGTCCGCGGGAACGGAGTTCGAGGAGGCCGCGGCGAAGGCGGATTACGTCGTGCTCGCCGACGAGACTCACGCCGACGTGAACGACGACGGGAGCGCCGCGTTCCGCATTTTCAAAAGAATAAAGATCGGCACGCCCGCGGGCGCGTTCGCGAACCGCGTCGTGAAATACGACTACGATCCGCTGACCGCCGAGGCGAAATTCGCGGAGGCGCGCGTCATCGGAGCCGACGGAAGCGAGCGCAAGCTCGACTGCACGGAGGCGCACGACCGCCCCGCTCCCGCGCGCGACATCTATTGGAGCGCACGGCAGATCGTGCTCGAAATCGGGAGACTGAATCCGGGCGACGTGCTCGAATACGGCATCGAGAAGCGCGGTTTTTCCTACGCGCTGCTCGGCGCCGAAAACGCCGCGGGAACGCCGGACGCCGCGTCGGAAGACGCCGACAGCAAGTTCGTGCCGCCGATGCGCGGAGAATTTTACGACATCGTGCCGTTCTGGACGACGGGCGCGCCCATCGAGAAAAAGGTTTATTCGGTCGCGATCCGCAAGCCGCTTCAGTACAAATTCTACCGCGGCGACGTGCGCGCGGAGGCGCGTTTTCTCGAGGACGGCAGGACGGAATACCGCTTCATCGCGGAAGACGTCACGCCGTTCAAAAAAGAGCCGAACATGGTCGATCTCTTCGACGCAGCGCCGAAACTGCTGCTTTCCACGACGCGTTCGTGGCGGGAAAAATCGCTCTGGTTCCACCGCGTGAACGAGGATTTCGGCAGCTTTCGTCCGACGCCCGCCGCGCAGCGCAAGACGGACGAAATCGTCGCCGGCGCGAAGGACGACCGCGAAAAGGTCGCGCGCCTCACGCACTGGGTCGCAGACAACATGCGCTATTCGGGCATTTCGATGGGCAAAGGCGAAGGCTACACGCTGCACCCGACGGACATGAACTTCACGGACCGCTGCGGCGTCTGCAAGGACAAGGCGTCGCTGCTCGTCGCGATGCTGCGCATGGCGGGCTTCGAGGCCTGCGCGGCGATGACGATGGCGGGCTCGCGCATCGAGGACGTTCCCGCGGACCACTTCAACCACTGCGTCGCGCTCGTGAAGCTCGACGGCGAATGGACGCCGCTCGACCCGACGTGGGTGCCCTTCGAGCGCGAACTGTGGTCGTCCGCCGAATCGCAGCAGCATTACCTGCCCGGCGTCCCCGAAGGCTCGGAGCTGCGCGAGACGCCCGTCGCTCCCGCGGAAAACCACTACCTGCGCGTGTCGGTGACGGGAACGCTCGGCGCCGACGGGACGCTCGAAGGCGAATATCTGCTGGAGGCGGAAGGACAGACGGACGCGCGTATCCGCCGCCCCTTCATCGAAGGCCGCGTCGAGGACTGGCCGGAGATGATCGCCCGCGAGCTGCGCGCGATCGCGCCGAACGTCGAAATCCTCGAAATCGAGCTCGGCAACGACTGGCGCGCTTATCTGGAAATGCCGCTGCGGCTGAAGGCGCGTTTCCGCGCGCCGCGTTACGCGGCGGTCGCACCGGACGGCTCGCTGATCTACGAGCCCATCGTCTTCAGAAACGTCTTTCCGCGCGGGCGGCGTCATGAGCGAATGGATACGTCGCCGGAGACGCGCCGCTTCGCCTTCCGCGACTCGTGTTCCCGCACGGCGGAATTTTCGGAACGCGTCGCGTTGCCCTTCGGCGCCGAGCCCCGCCGCGTCGAGAAGAAGACCGAAGGCGCGGCGGCGTCCTTCGCGGGAACGCTTTCCGTGCAGGGCGGCGCGCTGACTTATTCCCAGAAACTGACGATGAACAAACGCGTTTACGAACCCGAAGACTGGCCCGCCGTCCGCGACGCGCTGCGCGCCGGCAAGGCGTTCGCCGAAACGCCGGTCGTATTGAAAAAACAATGACGAACAACGATTTTTCCGCCATGAAGACGATGAAAAAAGGAATAGCGCTTTTTGCGGCGCTCGCGCTCTGCCCGCTTCCCGCCTTCGCCGAAGACGCGGGCGGCGCCGCGCCGGAAACTTCCCGCGAGACCGCGCCCGCCTCGCCCCGCTTCGCGAATTTTCCCGAGGCGCTCCCCGAAGCCCGCTACGAAAGCGTGGAAAAATACTATTCGTTCGACGCGGATGACGTCTGCGAATTCCGCTGCCGGACGGCGCTGCGCGTGAACACGCTCGCCGCGGTCAACCAGCTCTGCGGCGAAACGTTCATCGTCTACAACCCGCAGTTTCAGCGCGTGAAGATCAACGCCGCCTACACGATTTCGGCGGACGGCTCGACGCGCACGGACGTTCCCGAAAACGCCTTCAACACCGTGCTCCCGCGCTGCGCCGAAGACGCGCCCGCGTTCGACTTCCTGCGCGAGCTCGTCGTCACGCACACGGCGCTCGAACCCGGCGCGGAGATTTTTCTCGATTATTCGATCTTCACCCGATCCGCGTCGGAGTCGCTCTTCGACGAGCGCGCGGACATGCCGTTCCCGTGCGCGCGGCTCGTGCTGAACTTCAACGGAGCGCAGACGGAGCATTTCGACGTTCCCGCGCGTTCCCGCGAACCTCTCGCCGACGTGCGCGACGACGTTCCCGTGATTTACCCCGGAATGCCGCGCTCGGCGGCGCGCGATTTCTGCGCGATGGAAGCCGTCCCGCCGCTCGGCGAATACGGCGCGGGTCTCGTCGCCTCGCTCGTGAACGATTCGATGACGCGCCGAGAAAAACTCGCCGCGCTCGCGAAGTTCGTCCGCGAAAACGTCGCGACGGCGAAGATTCCCGACGCGCTGCTCCGAGAAGCCGATCTGCGCGCGCCCGACGCGGTGCTGCGCTCCGCCTACGGCGTTCCCGCGGAAAAGGCGCGCGCGCTGCGGGCGATGTTCGTCGCCGTCGGCGAAAAGGACGTTTCGGTTTCCCGCGACGAACGCCTCGGCGCGTATTTCGTCGAAACCTCCGCGGGCGCGTTTCCCGTGGACGCTTCGACTCCGCTCCTTTTCGGACGCCTGAGCGTCGTCGAGGAGATTGCGCTTTCTGCCGAATCCGCGAACACGCGCGGGAGTTTTGAATTTTCGGGCGTGCCCGTCGCAAAAGAAGCCGCCGCGCTCGCGAAGGAATTTCTCGGCGACGCCGCGCCGGAAAATCTCGAGGCGAAGCGCGCCGTACGCGGCGCGAACGCCGTCGAGTTTTCGGGAACGCGCGCGCTGAAGCCGACGGACGGCGTGCTTGTGCTCAAGCTCCCGCGTTCGCCGAAAGGCCTTGCCGCGATTCAGCCCGCGCTGCTCGCGGAAAAGCGCGTCGCCGCGCTCGAACTGCCGACGCTCGCGCAGAAGCTCGAAGAGTCCGTGCGCATGAAAATCCGCCTCGCGGACGGTTGGGAACCGGAGGGAACGCCGGGCGAAACCGTCCACTCTTCCGCGTCGAACGCCGTCGGAGAAGTCTTCTTTTCGCGGGAACGCGACGGCGACGAGTTCGCGTTCTTCGCGCGGATTCGGCTGAGCAAAACGCGTTTCGAGCCGGAGGAGTATCCGCTTCTCCGCGATCTGGTCGTCGCATTTTTCGCGCCGGAAAACGGCCGCCTCGTCCTCGTGAAGAAAAACTGAGCTCTGCGCCGCGCGAAGCGCGCTTCCTTTTTTCGCGGGAACGCGCTATTGTCTTGCTCACGATGGCGAAAAAGAAGACAGAGCCGAGCGTTCCCGAGGAGGAGGCGCCGCGCAGTTATTTCGAAGAGGCGCTCGCGCGCAAGGACTCGACGCTGGACCAGGCGCTGCGCCCGCCGAACTTCGACGACTTCACGGGGCAGCCGCGCACGATCGAGCGCCTGCGCGTGATGGTCGGCGCGGCGCGGCGGGAACACCGCGCGCTCGACCACATTCTGCTCCACGGACCGCCGGGGCTGGGCAAGACGACGCTCGCGCTGATTCTCGCCGAGGAAATGGGCACGAAGGTGAAGATCACTTCCGGGCCCGTCATCGAAAAGCCCGCCGACCTCGCGGGCCTGCTCACCGCGCTCGAGGAGGGCGAAATTCTCTTCATCGACGAAATCCACCGCATCTCGAAGGTCGTCGAGGAATTTCTCTACTCGGCGATGGAGGATTTCCGCATCGACATCATGATCGACCAGGGCCCGAACGCGCGCAGCGTGCGCCTGTCGATCCCGCGCTTCACGCTCGTCGGCGCGACGACGCGCACGGGCCTGCTCACCGCGCCGATGCGTTCCCGCTTCACGCTGCAGACGCGCCTCGACTACTACACGCACGAGGATCTTTTCAAGATCGTGCGGCGCAACTGCGCCAAGCTCGGCATCGCCGTGGACGACGGCGGCGCGATGGAGATCGCGCGGCGCGCCCGCGGGACGCCGCGCATCGTGAACAATCTCATCCGCTTCGCGCGCGACTACGCGCTGGAGCGCGGGAACGGCGAAATCGACAAGCCGACTGCCGCCGCCGCGCTCGAACTGCTCGAAATCGACGCGCACGGGCTCGACGACATGGACAAGCGCATCCTGCGCACGCTCGCGCAGAACTACAACGGCGGGCCCGTCGGGTTGGGCACGATCGGCGTCGCCGTCGGCGAGGACGAGCACACGCTCGAGGAAGTGCACGAGCCGTATCTGATTCAGGAAGGCTACATCGCACGCACGCCGCAGGGGCGCGTGCTCACGGAAAAAGGCTGGGGCGTCGCCGGCGTCGAACGCGATTTCGGCGGCCGCCGCCAGGGCACGCTTTTTTGACGCCGCACGCGGGAACGGGCATATGGGTTTTCTGAATACGTTTTTCCGGAGACTCGCCGAGCTCGCGCGCGCCGCGTTCCCGCGAAGGCGGCCGAAGACCTCGCGGCGGGAACGCGGCGACGCCGGAGAGGCTTTCGCGGCGAAATTTCTGCGGCGCGAAGGCGCGAAGATTCTCCTGCGGAACTGGCGGCACGGGCGCGACGAAATCGACATCGTCGCGCTCGACGGCGACTGCCTCGTCTTCGTCGAAGTGAAGACGCGCTCCGAAGACGATCCGCACGGCGGCTACGCGGCGGTGGACGCGCGCAAGCGCAACGCGCAGAAACGCGCCGCCCGCGCATATCTGAACTCACTGCGGGAACGCCCGCCGGTGCACCGCTTCGACGTCGTCGAAGTCTTCGTCCGCGAGACCGACGGCTCCATGCGCGCCGTACATCACCGCGCGGTCCCGTTTTCGCGCCGCTATTCCAATTGAAATTCCGCGCGCCTTCGGCGATAATCCGCGCTTAACCTTTTTGAACGAATTTATGGAAAAAATCGCAGACGTCCTCGCTCAACGCTACGCCACGGAGCCGATCCGCAACATCTGGTCGGCGACGGGAAGAATCATCCTCGAACGCGAATTCTGGATCGCGGTCATGCGCGCCCAGCGCGACCTCGGGCTCGACATTCCCGCCGAGGCGATCGAAGCCTACGAACGCGTCAAGAACGACGTGAATCTCGACTCCATCAACGCGCGCGAACGCGTCACGCGCCACGACGTGAAGGCGCGCATCGAGGAGTTCTGTGCGCTCGCCGGCTACGAGCACATCCACAAGGGCATGACCTCGCGCGACCTCACGGAATCCGTCGAGCAGCTGCAGGTGTTCCGCTCGCTCGAATACATCCGCCTCAAGACCGTCGCCGCGATCAAACGCCTCGCCGAGCGCGCCGCGGAAACGCGCGACGTCGCGATGACCTCGCGCACGCACAACGTCGCCGCGCAGCTCACGACCTTCGGCAAGCGTTTCGCGATGTTCGGCGAAGACATGCTCGTCGCGCTGCGCGAGCTCGACGCGCTCATTGCCAACTACCCGGCGCGCGGCGTGAAGGGCGCGGTCGGTACGCAGCTCGACCTGCTCACGCTTTTCGACCACGACGTGGAAAAAGTCATGGCGTTCGATTCCCGCGTGCGCGCGCACCTCGGCATTCCGCACGCGTTCAACGCGACGGGCCAGGTCTATCCGCGCTCGCTGGATTTCGCGACGATCTCGACGCTCGTCCACATCGGTTCGGGCGCGTCGAGCTTCGCGAAGACGCTCCGCCTGATGGCGGGACACGAGCTCGCGAGCGAAGGCTTCCTGCCCGGTCAGGTCGGCTCCTCCGCGATGCCGCACAAGATGAATTCCCGCAGCTGCGAACGCCTCAACGGCCTGCACGTCATTCTCAAGGGCTACCTCGCGATGGCGGCGGACCTCGCCGGCGACCAGTGGAACGAGGGCGACGTCTCGTGCTCCGTCGTGCGCCGCGTCGCGCTCCCGGATTCGTTCTTCGCGATCGACGCGCTGCTGGAGACGTTCCTCGTCATTCTCAACCAGATGGAGATCAACGTTCCCGTCATCGAGCGCGAAAAGAACTACTATCTGCCGTTCCTGCTCACGACGACGATCATGATGGAGGCCGTCAAGCGCGGCGTCGGGCGCGAGACCGCGCACGAAGTCATCAAGGAACACGCGGTCGCCACGGCGCGCGACATCCGGCAGGGAAAAATTTCGCGCAACGACCTCTTCGACCGCCTCGCCGCGGACGGGCGCCTGCGTCTCGCCCGCGAGGACTTCGACGCGATCGCGAAAGTCGCCGCCGCCGAGACGGGAACGGCCGGCCTGCAGGTGGACAATTTCGTCACCTCCGCGAAGGAGCTTCTGGCGAAGTTCCCCGCCGCCGCCGACATCCGCCCCGGCGCCATTCTCTGACGCGTTCCCGCGTTCCCGCGCGAAAAAGGACGGCCGCTCCCGGTCGTCCTTTTTTGCGCTTTCTCACGAAAGCTTTTTCGGCGTCCGCGCGATTCCTTCAAAAAATTTCGCGGACTTTCGGCGCGGCGATTCGTACACGAAAAAAGCCGCTCCCGAAAACGGGAACGGCTTTTTCGCGGACAACTCGCGCGCCGGATCAACCGATGGCGGGCGAATTGGGCGTGACGTTCGTGTTGATGTCGTTGCCTTCGATGTTGACCGAATCGGACCCCGCGTCCGGAGCGGCGGGAGCGGCGGGCTTTTCCGCGCCGGAAGCTCCGTCGGCGGAAAGCGTCGTTTCGGCCTTGGCGGCTTCCGACTTCGTGGCGGGACGCGGCGCGAACGTGGCGTCTCCCTTCTTCACCAGAACCGTCTGATTGGCGCCGAGAACGCCGGTGTCGCCGTTCGTTCCCGTGACGCGCCAGCTGCCGGAGGTGGAGGTGACGCTGACGGTGGCGGCGGTCGCCGTGACCGTGACGGTGCCCTTCGTGCCCGAGACCGTTCCGGAGGGCGTCAGAATCGTCACCGAAGAACCTCTGGGCGCGTTGGACTGAACCGTGATCGTGCCGCTGCCAAGCGAAATCACCGTGGCGGTGCCCGTCTCGGAGACGGAGACCGTGACTTCGGCGCCTTCGCCGACGCCGACGAGAGAGCCGTCGGGAAGCTTCAGCTGGGCGGCGCTGCCTTTGCCGGCCTTGACGACGGCGCCCGCGGGAACGGTGTCGCCCGGCTTCAGCGCGGACGCGACGCCGTTGACGACGACGACGACGTCGTTCTTGGCTGCCTGCACCGTGGTGTCCGGAGCCGCGAACAGCGCCGCGGCGAGGAAGATCGGGGACAGGATGATGGAAACCAGTTTTGCGAATTTCATAAGTTTTTTCCTCTCGAATGAATTTGTATCTGCGGACATTTTGTAGCTCCGTCCGCGAAATACAAGTTTTTTTTGTCGGCTTTTCAGCGGGTTTCGTACGGCGGGCAGAGCTTTTCGACGGCGACGCGGTCGAGAATCGCCATCTTGGGAACGCCGGCTTCGTCCGTAAGCTGCGGCGCGCCCTGAATGAGCGGGAGCGCGTACTTCGCGAACTGGAAGCCGACGGTCATGCCGTTTTCGCCGATCCAGTTCTGCGGGAACGTCTTCACGCCGTTGGCGACTTCGTCGAGCGGCGCGAGCTCCGCCTTCACCTGGTAGCGGTCCTTTTCCTCGCGGACGAGGATGACCATCTTGCCGCTTTCGCCGGCGACGGCGGCCTTGACCGCCGCGGCGCCCGCCATGAAGGCCTCGTCCACGTCGGTCTTCGAGGCGCAGTGCGAGGCGGTGCGCTGAATGTGCCCCTGGCGGCAGGTGCGCGTCTTCACGCCCGCGAAGGATTCTTCGACGACCTCCTTCAGGTATTCGCAGACGCCGCCGAGGCGCGGATGCCCGAACGCGTCGAGCACTGCCGTGTTCGCGCCGAGATAGTTCCCGTCGGCGTCCTTCAGTCCTTCCGCCGCGACGACGACGCAGTGGCGGTTCAGCGAAAGCACGTTGCGGACGGCTTCGACGAAGGCGGCGCGGTCGAACGGCACTTCCGGCAGAAGAACGAGATGCGGCGCGTCTTCCGGGCAGGCGCGGCGCTTCGCGAGCACGGAGCCGGCGGCGATCCAGCCGGCGCTGCGGCCCATGACTTCGATGATCGTCACCAGGTCGTGGCGGCCGAGCGATTCGCAGTCGCAGGCGAGTTCGCGCACGGACGTCGCGATGTATTTGATCGTCGAGCCGTAGCCCGGGCAGTGGTCGGTGAGGACGAGGTCGTTGTCGATCGTCTTCGGCACGCCGACGACGCGGATTTCGTAGCCCTGCGCGGCGCAGTAGTCCGCGATGCGCTTGGAGGAATCCTGCGAGTCGTTCCCGCCGATGTAATGGAAATAACGGATGTCGTGCGCCTTGAAGACTTCAAGAATGCGGGCGAGATCCTGCTCTTTCTTGAGCTTGTAGCGGCAGGAGCCGAGCGCGGCGCCCGGCGTCGTCTTGAGCAGACGCACCGTCTGCTGCGACTCCGCGGCGAGATCGATCAGATTTTCGCTCAAAATTCCCTCGACACCGTTCACGGCGCCGTAAATTTCGCCGATTTCGTCTTCGAACTGCAGCGCGGCGGCGAGAACGCCCGCCAGGCTCGCGTTGATGACCGGCGTCGGTCCGCCGCTTTGAGCCACCAGTAAATTTCCTTTAAGTGTTTCCATAGTTCTTGAATCAAAATAAGTTGCTCCCTACTTTCATTCACTCGGGCGGACTTTGTCAAGCGCGAGCGCCGACGACCGAAAACATTTCCGCGCTTTTCGCGCTTGACGGAGAGGGCGCGTTAAGGTTTCATGTCCTTTCTTTCAATTTTTCAATACATCAAACAAACGGAAACACAATGCTTCGTATCAGATTGCAACGTCATGGCGCCGCTCACGCGCCGAACTATCGCCTCGTCGTCTGCGAGAGCACGGCGCGTCGCGACGGACGCTTCGTCGAAATCGTCGGCGCCTACAATCCCGCCGCCAAAGGCAACACGCAGCCGCTGACGGTCGATCTCGACCGCGTCGATTACTGGGTGAAGTGCGGCGCGCAGCCGTCGGACACGGTCCGCTCGCTCATCAAGCGCGCGCGCAAGGAAGTCGCGGCCGCTCCCGCCGCGTAATTCCGCGGGAACGCTCCCGCCGCGTTTCACCTTTTCGAGAGAAAGGCGTTCCCGTCCGCGAGAACGCCTTTTTTTTTACGATGCCGCTCCAGATCGACATTCTCACGCTGTTCCCGAAGATGGTCTCCGGATTCTTTTCCGAGAGCATCCTAGGGCGCGCCGTGGAGAACGGGCTCGTGGACGTGCGCCTGCACGACGTCCGCGACTGGTCGACGGACAAGCACCGCCGCGTGGACGACCGCCCTTTCGGCGGCGGAGCCGGCATGCTCATGGCGCCGCAGCCCGTCTTCGACGCGGTGGAGGCCGTCGTTGGAGACGAACCCGCGGACGAGGTGATTTATCTCTGTCCGGACGGCGAGCCGCTGACGAACGATATCGCGCGCGGGCTTTCCCGCAAGAAGCGCCTCGTTCTGCTCAGCGGGCATTACGAAGGCATCGATCAGCGGATCCGCGACGCGCTCGTCACGCGCGAGATTTCCATCGGCGATTACGTGCTGACGAACGGCACGATCGCGGCAGCGGTTCTGGTCGACTGCATCGCCCGACAGATTCCCGGCGTGCTCGGCGAAGAAAATTCGTTGACGAGCGACAGTTTTAATGCCAATCTTCTTTCCTTTCCTCAGTATACGCGTCCCGAGGTTTTCCGAGGCATGCCCGTTCCGCCGGTTCTTTTGTCCGGCAACCACGCCGAAATACGGCGTTGGCGCCACGAGCAGCAGCTGAAAAAAACGCGCGAACGCCGACCTGATTTACTTTTAAAAGACATACAACAATGAGCCAGCAAATTCTTAATTCGCTTACACAAGCCCAGCTGAAGGCCGACCGCAACAATTTCCGCGTCGGCGACGGCGTCCGCGTGCACACGAAAGTGCGTGAAGGAGACAAGGAGCGCATCCAGATCTTCTCCGGAATCGTGATTAGCCACAAAGGCACGGGCATTCAGGAAGCCTTCACGGTCCGCCGCATCGCCTCCGGCGAAGGCGTCGAACGCGTGTTCCCGGTGCACAGCCCGAACGTCGTCAAGATCGAGGTCGAACGCAAGTCGGTCCCGATGAAGGCGCGCCTCCACTACCTGCGCAAACGCCTCGGCAAGAGCGCGACGAAGGTCAAGGAGAAAGCCTTCTCCACGGAAGCGTGATTTTCGCGTCCCGTCAAAAAAAACGCGCCCCGCAAAGGGCGCGTTTTTTTGTCGGGCTCCGCTTCGCCGAAATCTTCACAACTTCTTCAGCGCGTCGCAGACTTCGTCGATGAGGAAGCCCGGCGTGGACGCGCCCGCCGTGACGCCGACCGTCCCGTAGCGGGAGATCGCGTTCAGATCGAGCTCCGCGAGCGTTTCGACGTGGAAGCACGGGATGCCCTGGCGCTCGACGAGCCGGGCCAGCTTCAGCGTGTTGGCCGAATGCCTGCCGCCGATGACGACGATCGCCTCCGCGCCTTCCCGCGCCAACGCGGGAACGTCGCCCTGGCGGTCGCGCGTCGCGCCGCATATCGTGTTGAAGATGAGCGCTTCGGGAAAGCGTTTTTTCAGCGCCGAGACGAGTTTTTCGAATTCGTCCGGATACATCGTCGACTGCGAGACCATGCAGACTTTTTCGCCGAGCTCGGGCAGCTTCTCGATGTCCTTGAGCGAGCGCACCGCGTAGCCGCGCCCCCGCGAATAGCCGAGAATGCCGACGACTTCGGGATGGTCGGGATCGCCGAAGATCACGGTCGCGTATCCTTTCTGCGCATACATTTTCACGCGCCCGGCGATGGCGGCGACGTCGGGACAGGTCGCGTCGCGGAATTCCAGCCCAAGCGAACGCAGATACTCGCGCCGCTGCGGCGAAATGCCGTGCGCGCGCACGATGAGCACGGCGTTCCCGCGCGCCTCGTCGTCGAGATCGATTTCGAGCTTTTCGCTGCTGCGGTAGTCGCCGAGCTCGCGGACGCCTTCGCGGGCGAGCTCCGCCATCATCTGGCTGTTGTGAATGAGCGGACCGTCCGTAAACACGGGAAATCTCCCGCGCAAGGCGTATTCGCGGGCGATGTTGATGGCGCGTTCGACGCCGCGGCAGAACCCGGCGCTTGCTGCTCGAAGAACTTTCATGCGGATAGGAAAAAGCCCCCGCCGCGAAAACGCAACCGCGGACTTTCTTTCCCCGACGCGCCCCGCCCGCGCGCGCAAAAAAAGCGTTCCCGCGGGAAGGCGGGAACGCTCGTCAAACGAAAGGAGATTCGTTTACTCGGCTTTCGGAGCTTCGTCGGAAGCGGCGGCTTCCTCGGCCTTCGGAGCGCGCGGCTTGCGGGCGCCCTTCTTGCCCTTGGCGGAGTCTTCCGCGACTTCTTCGACCGGATTTTCGGAAACGACTTCGACGGAGATTTCCACGGAGACTTCGGCGTGCAGCTTGACGACGGCGGAGGTTTTGCCGAGGTGCTTGATGGCGCCATGTTCGAGGTGGATCGCCTTCTTTTCGATTTCGTGGCCGAGTTCGGCGAGCTTCTTCGCGATGTCGGTCGTGGAGATCGAGCCGAAGAGCTTTCCGCCTTCGCCGGTCTTGACGGCGAACGTGAGGGCGACGCCGGCGAGCTTTTCGGCGGCGGATTTAGCCGCTTCGAGTTCCTTGGCTTCGCGTTCGGCGCGCGCCTTCTTGAGCGCTTCGATCTGCTTGCGGTTCGCCTGCGTCACGGGAACGGCGATTCCCTGCGGGAACAGGAAATTGCGCGCGAAACCGGCGCGGACCTTGACTTGATCGCCTTCGGCGCCGAGACCGGCGACGGGCTTTTTGAGGAGGACTTCAGAGAGTGCCATAATTTTGTTTTGTTAAATGTTGAACGTTGTTGTTTTCCGAGACCGGAACCGAATCAGAACGGGACGTCTTCGTCGTTCATGTCCGACGAAGCCGGCGGCGGCGGCGCGGGCTGGCGCGACGGCGCGGGAGCGCGGCGCGGAGCCGGAGCGACGTCGTCGTAGTCGGAAGGCGCGGAAGCGCCTCCGGCGGGCGAGTCACCGCGGGAGCCGACGAACTGGAAGTTTTCGAGCACGATGCCGAGGCGCGAGCGCTTTTCGCCCGTCGTCTTGTCGTCCCACTGGTCGAGACGCAGACGCCCTTCGACGAGCAGCGTGCGCCCTTTCGTGCACCACTTCGCGATCGTTTCCGCCTGTTTTCCGAAAGCGTCCACGTCCACGTAGGTGACTTCTTCTTTCTTTTCGCCTTCCTTGGAGAGGTAGGCGCGATTGACGGCAAGCCCGATGCGCGCCACGGCGTTGCCGCTCGGAAGCGTGCGCAGCTCGGGATCGCGCGTGAGGTTGCCCATGAGGATCACTTTGTTGAACGATGCCATTTTCGGGGTGTCCTTTGCGATTCGGGGTTACGGTCAGCGGGCTTGGATCAGGATGCGCTTGATGGTGCGGTCGAGACGAAGTTTTTCGCGGAAGGCGACCGGGAAGGTCGTCGCGGCGGCGACGTCGAACTGCGTGTAGTGCGCGTTCGGCATGCGTCGATTGGTGACGCGGACGAAGTCCTTGACGCCGAGATCCGTCACTTCCTCGAGGGTCGCCCCGAGCGCGGAGATGAGCGTCTTGATCTTCTCGATCTGCGCCTCGGCGGTGACGCCGCGGACATCGAAAATCATGTTCACACGATATTTGTTAAGGTCGTTCATTGTTGTCTTTTCTGTTGATAAGGTTTTGTGCGGCGGAAAGCCCCTGGGAAATCAGAAGCTCCAGGCCTTGGATGAAGTTTGCCTGCCGTGTTTCGAAAATGTTCTTTTCCTCGTCGCCGAGTTTCCCCAGCACGAAGTCGGCGAGCGGCTGTTCGCGGAAAGGCTTCGCGCCGATGCCGACGCGGAAGCGGATGAAGGCGTTCCCGCAGCAGCGGATGACGCTCTTGATTCCGTTGTGGCCGCCGTCTCCGCCGCCCTGGGAAATCTTGACCGCCCCGACCGGAAGCGCGATGTCGTCGTAGACGACCGCGACCGTGGAGAAGTCGAGCTTGTGGTAGCGGGCGTGAGCCCCCACGCACTCGCCGCTGAGATTCATGAACGTCAGCGGCTTCCCGAGCCAGAGCGTTCCCGCGGAGCCGAATCGCGCTTTCGCGAACTCCCCGCGCAGCGCCGCGTCCTTGCGGAACTCGGCGCCGAGGCGCTTCGCCAGAGCATCGACTACGCGAAAACCCGTGTTGTGGCGGGTGAACTCGTACTCTTTGCCGGGATTGCCCAGACCGTAAATGGCGGAAACGAACATCGAATTTTAAAGAACAAACGCCGAAAGGCGAGAAACACGCGCGGACCGAAGTTATTTCTTTTCGGGCGCGGGAGCGGCGGCGTCCGCAGGAGCGGCTTCGCCTTCCGCAGCGGGAGCGGGTTCTTCTTCCTGCTTTTCGACCGTGCAGGACGCGACGACGGTGTTCTGATTCGCCGGGAACGTGACGCCCGGAATCGGCGGCAGCGCGTCGATGTGAATCGTGTGGCCCGCGTGCAGACCGGAAACGTCCACTTCGATGAATTCGGGCAGGTCCTTCGGGAGGCAGCGGACGATGATTTCGTGCACCGCTTCGAGCGTCGCGTTTTCCTGCAACACGCCGATCGCTTCGCCCTTGATGTGGACGGGGATCGTGGCGGTCATCTGCACGTTGGGATCGACCTCGAGGATGTCGACGTGAACGACCTTCTGCGAGACGGCGTCGCGCTGGAAGTCCTTGATGAGGGAGAGCAGCGTCTCGGCGCCGTCGACAGCAATCTCGACGAGAGCGGCGCTTTCGCCCTTGGCGCGCATCATCATGCGGAATTCGACCGCGTCGATGGCGACGGGCTTCGAGCCGCTTTTTCCGTAAATCACGCCCGGGATTGCGCCCGCGGCGCGAAGGCGACGAGCCGGCCCGCGGCCGATGCCGTCGCGTTTCTTGACATTCAGTTTGTATTTTTTCATTGGTTGGATGTGTCTCCGTGGTAGTCACGGGCCCGCAACTGCTGCGGCCGCGCCTCGACCGAAGACAAGTCGAGAATGAAGAGTCGATATTACGAGAACGTTTTTTTCGACGCAACAAGAATTTTTCGCGCGGAAGCGCGCGGCGCGGCGCGCGTTGAATTGACACTTCAGCGGAAATCAACATGCTGTTCGCAACCTTTTTCAGCAAGGCGATACCTCCTTTTCAACGCAGTCAGAATCTTATTCTTATGTCAGCCAAGAAAATTTCCTCCAAGCAGGCCGCGAAACGCCCCGCCGCGAAGACGCCGGCGAAGGCTCCCGCGAAGAAATCCGCCGCCGTGAAGACGCCGCCGGCGAAGAAAGCCGCGCCCGCGAAGGCGACGAAGAAAAGCGTTCCCGCGAAGCCCGTTCCCGCCAAGAAGGCGGAGACGCGCCCCGCAAAAACTGTTCCCGCGAAACAGGAGGCGCGCCCGCTGATCGCTCCCGCGAAGCGCGGCAGAAAGCCCAAGGCTGAAGCCGCGCGCGGCGCTTCCACCGCCGCCATTTCCGTGCCGCGCGACGTGCGCGCCGCCTCCAAGCGCGTCTCGCCGAACCGCGCGCGCGCCTACACGCCGGCAGAGCTCGAACAGCTGCTCTTTCAGCGCGGCACGGCGGGCATCAACGTCTTCAGCCCGGAGCTCGGCGTCGTTCCCGCCAAGAAGGCGGAAAACAAAAAGATCATTCTGAAGGAGCTCCCGAAGAGCGACGGCAAGCGCACCGTCGGCGCCGTCTCGATCAGCGACCTTTTCGGCTTCAACCCGTTCGCGAAGGACGCCGTTTCGCAGGAAGAGGCGCTCATTCCCGAAAAATGGCGCAAGTACTACCGCAAGCTCATGGCGCGCAAGGACGAGCTGATGGCGAACATCTCCCGCCACTCCGAGAACGCGTTCCGCAAGGAAGGCAAGGAGGAGACCGGCGACGTCTCCGCCTACAGCCAGCACACGGCGGACATCGACAACGAGGCCTTCGACCGCGACTTCGCGATCAGCCGCCTCGCCGCCGAGCAGGAGGAGCTTTCCGAAATCAACATCGCCGTCGAGCGCATGAAGAAAGGCACCTACGGTATCTGCGAAATCACCGGAAAGCCCATTCCCGCGGAACGCCTCAACAAGGTGCCGTTCACGCGCTATTCCGTCGAAGGCAAGATCGAGGCGGAAAAGCAGCGCCGCGTCGAAGCCCGCCGCCGCCGCGCCAACGCGACGGGAGACATCTCCGAGGTCATCGACATCGAAAACGACTCGCCGATCTCCCTGCCGGAAGAACACGAAGAACCGTAATCGGATTTTCATGACGTTCCGCCTCCGACGAATCCGCAAGTACGCGATTTTCTGGAAAATCGCTCTCGGCGTCTTCGCGCTCGACCAGCTCACGAAGCTGCTCGTGATCTGGCTGATTCCGTGGGCGCCCGGGCAGCCGACCTACGCGCTGCCGGGAGACTTCGGCTTCGATCCCGCGTTCGCGCCGATTCCCGTCGTGGAAAGCTTCTTCTACCTCGTGCACATCGACAATCCCGGCGCGGCGTGGAGCCTCTTCGCCGGGCATCAGATTCTGCTGAGCCTCTTCGCCGTCGCCGCGCTCGCCGCGCTGTTCTTCTTCCGCCGCCATCTCGAGCTCGAGCGCCTGCCCTCGCAGATCGCGCTCGGCCTGCTCGCCGGCGGGATCGTCGGCAACCTGCTCGACCGCGTGGCGCACAATCACGTCATCGACTTTCTCGACGTCCACCTGCCGCTCTACGGCCGCTGGCCCGCCTTCAACGTCGCCGACTGCGGCATCGTCGTCGGCGTGTGCTTTTACCTTTTCATCAACGTCATTCCGCTCTTCGGCTACAATCACCCGAAGGCGAAACGCTTCAACGAAGAAGAAACTCTGAACAAATGAACGATTCCGCCCCGAAATTCTCCCGCTTCGAAACCGAAATGCAGGTCCGCCCCGACGACATCGACCTGTATCAGCACGTCCACAGCTCGCGCTACATCGACTACGTGCTCGCGGCGCGCTTCGATCAGATGGAACGCTGCTACAAAATGTCCATGCAGGAATTCGCCGCGCGCGGACTCGGCTGGTACCAGACGTCCATCACGATGAACTACAAGCGCGCGCTCGGGCTCGGCGACGCCTTCATCGTCGAGACGGGTATCGTCGATTTCGCCGACGCGTCCATCACGCTCACCTTCAAGATCATCAAGAAGGACACGCGCAAGCTCGTCGCCGACGGGCACGCGTCCTACGCGCTCATCGACCTGAAGACGAAGCGCGCGACCAAAATCCCGCAGGACGTCATCGACAAGTACACGATCTGAGGGAGAGAGCTTAAAGCTTAAGGGGCAAAGCTTAAGAGGAGAGTCCCGACGGCCGTCTCCGCCTGCACCCAGACGTCTTCGCTTTCAAGAAAATCTTCGGCCGCCGGCGCGCTCAGAAATCCGGGCGTCGAGAATCCAGCGTCAGCGTCACGGGACCGTCGTTCACGAGCTCGACGTCCATCATCGCGCCGAAGCGCCCCGTCGGCACCGGCCGCTCCAACAGGGCGGAAAGCTTCGCCGTGAAGCTTTCGTAGAGCGGAATCGCCTCCGCGGGAACAGCGGCGCGATTGAACGACGGGCGCGAGCCCTTGCGCATCGTCCCGAAAAGCGTGAACTGGCTCACCACGAGGGCGCTACCGCCGACGTCGCGCGCCGCAAGATTCATCTTGCCGTCCGCGTCCTCGAAAATCCGCACGCGCGCCAAGCGCGTCGCAAGCCAGTCCGCATCCGCCTCCGTGTCGCCCGCCTCCACGCCGAGCAGAATCAGCATCCCCTTGCCGATCGCGCCGACGACGCTCCCGTCCGCGCTCACGCTCGCCCGCTTCACCCGTTGAACGACCGCTCTCATCGTGCTTCCTCGGTTCAGTAGATTTCTCCGCCCTTTTCGCGATAAAGCCGGAACGGCGTTCCCGCGGCGTCCTCCAGAAGCGGCCCGACCACGCGGACGCCGCGTTTTTCCAGCGCGCCGCGCCAATCCGCGGGCTTGTCGCCTTCGTCGAATCCGACGCCGCGCGCGGCGTCTCCCGACGCGCCGTAGATCAGCTTCTCGACGCCGCTCCACGGCGTGGCGCCCGTGCACATCGCGCACGGCTCGCAGCTCGACGCGATCGCGCAGCCTTTCAGATCGTGCGAACCGAGACGGTTCTGCGCGTGCGCGTAAGCCGTCATTTCCGCATGCGCCCACGACTGCTTCGCGGGAACGACGCGGTTCACGCCGACGGCGATCAGCCTTTCGTAGGCGAGCGAAAAAATCGCCGCGCCGAACGGACCGCCCGTCCCGCGAAGCACGTTCTCTTCCGCGAGCCGAATCGCGAAACGCAGTTTTTCCTCGTCGCCGGCGAAGACGCGCCCGAGATTTTCCGCCTCGATTTCGCGCAGCCATTCCGGCATCGCGAGCGCTTCCGCGAGCGGCGCCGCTCCGCGGCAATTCGGGCATTCATGACGCGAGCGGACGAAAACCGCCGCCGCCGCGACGGCGAAAATAACGCACGCCAAAACGAGAATTCCGATTTTCATGAAAAAAAAGCTACGCGTTCCCGCGGACCGGCGCAACGCCGAAGCGGAAAAAAGAACCGCCCGCGAGGTTTGCGCTCGCGGGCGGAAGGAAAATGGTGGTCAGGGGCGGGATCGAACCGCCGACACAGGGATTTTCAGTCCCTTGCTCTACCGACTGAGCTACCTAACCGACGAAAGGAAAGAGACGCCATAAAACCCGAAATTCTCTCCGCCGTCAACATCTTTTTTTCGACTCGCGGATTTTTTTTGAACATCTTCGCGGAAAGGCGCCTCGTCGGACAAGTTCACTTCAGAATCTTGCGGAGGACGTACTGCAGGATGCCGCCGTTCGCGAGGTAGTGCGATTCCGCGAGCGTGTCGATGCGGCAGAGCAGCGTCGCGCGCGAGACTTCGCCGTTCGCGCGGCGGACGACGAGCGTCGCCGTCTGCTTCGGCTTCACGGGGTTTTCCAGCCCTTCGACGTCGAAGGTTTCCGTGCCGTCGAGCCCGAGCGTCTCCGCGCTCTCGCCGTTCGTGAACTCCAGCGGAATCACGCCCATGCCGATGAGGTTCGAGCGGTGGATGCGCTCGAAGCTGCGCGCCACGACCGCGCGCACGCCGAGTAGCGCCGCGCCCTTAGCAGCCCAGTCGCGCGAAGAGCCCATGCCGTAATCGACGCCCGCGAAGACGATGAGCGGCGTTCCCGCCTTCCTGTAGGCTTCGCTCGCCTCGAAGATGGTCGTCGGCGTTCCCGCCGGCTGCAGCTTCGTGAAGCCGCCTTCTCTGCCGTCCGCCATTTTGTTTTTGATGCGGACGTTCGCGAACGTGCCGCGCACCATGACGCGGTCGTTCCCGCGGCGCGAGCCGTAGGTGTTGAACTTTTCGCGCGGAATGCCGCGTTCGGTGAGGTATTTTCCTGCGGGCGTCTCGGGCGCGAACGCGCCGGCGGGCGAAATGTGGTCGGTCGTCACCGAATCGCCGAGAATCGCGAGCGGGCGCATTCCCGAGAGCTTCGCGGGCGGCGGGAGCGCCATGCCGAAGCCGTCGAAATACGGCGGCAGCTGGACGTAGGTCGAGTCGTCGCGCCAGCCGAAGAGCGCGCCCTCGCTCGCGGGAACGGTCTTCCATTCCGCGGTCGCGTCGTCGAACGACGCGTAGCGCTTCGCGAACATTTCCGGCTTCACGCCGGCGGCGATCAGCGCGTCGATCTCCGCCTGCTTCGGCCAGATGTCCTTGAGGAAGACGGGCTCTCCGTCCGCGCCGACGCCGAGCGGCTCTTTCTCCAGATCGACGTCGATTCTGCCCGCGATCGCAAACGCGACGACGAGCGGCGGCGACATCAGGAAATTCGACTTGATGAGCGGGTGGATGCGCGCTTCGAAATTGCGGTTGCCGGAAAGCACGCTCGTCGTAATGAGTTTTTCATTACGGATCGCGTCTTCGATTTCCGGCGCGAGCGGCCCGGAATTGCCGATGCACGTCGCGCAGCCGTAGCCGACGAGATTGAAGCCGAGCTTGTCCAGATACGGCGTGAGCCCCGTCGCGTTCAGGTAATCCGTGACGACGCGCGAGCCCGGCGCGAGCGAGGTCTTCACGTGCGCGGGAACGCTCAGGCCTTTTTCGACCGCGCGTTTCGCGAGCAGCCCCGCCGCGATGAGCACGCTCGGGTTCGACGTGTTCGTGCAGCTCGTGATCGCCGCGACGACGACGCTCCCGTCCTTCAGCGTTCCCGCGGACGTCGGCGCACCCTTCGTCTCGGCGACGAATTTTTCGAAGACGTTCTTCACGTTCCCGAGCTCGATGCGGTCCTGCGGGCGCTTCGGTCCCGCGACGGAGCGCGTGATCGTCGCGAGATCGAGCTCGATGACCTTCGTGTAGCTGATTTCGCCCGCCTTCGGCATGCCGAAGATGCCCTGCGCCTGCAGATAGTCGCGGACGAGCGCGACCTTCTTTTCGTCGCGCCCCGTGAGGCGCAGATAGTCCAGCGTCTTTTCGTCCACCGGGAAAAATCCCATCGTCGCGCCGTATTCGGGCGCCATGTTCGCGACGGTCGCGCGGTCGGCGAGCGAGAGCGACGCGGCGCCTTCGCCGAAAAATTCCACGAATTTGCCGACGACCTTCGCCGCGCGCAGAATCTCCGTCACGCGCAGCGCGAGATCCGTCGCGAGCACGCCTTCCGGCAGCGTTCCCGTGAGGTGCACGCCGATGACTTCCGGCGTCTGGAAGCACACCGGCTGGCCGAGCATGCCCGCTTCCGCCTCGATGCCGCCGACGCCCCAGCCGACGACGCCGATGCCGTTCACCATCGTCGTGTGCGAGTCCGTCCCGACGACCGAATCCGGGTAGAACACCGTTCCCGCGTCCGTCTCCTTCTCGAAGACGACGCGCGCGAGATATTCCAGATTCACCTGGTGGCAGATGCCGACCGCCGGCGGCACGACGGAAAACGTCTTGAACGCGCCCTGGCCCCATTTCAGCAGCTCGTAGCGCTCCGTGTTGCGCGAAAAATCCTTTTCGATGTTCTTGCGGAAAGCGTCCGGCGTTCCCGCGTAGTCGATCTGCACGGAGTGGTCGACGACCATGTCCATCGGCACGAGCGGCTCGATGAGCGCGGGATCGCGCCCGAGCTTGGCGACCGCGTCGCGCATCGCCGCGAGATCGACGAGCAGCGCCACGCCCGTGAGGTCCTGCAGCAGCACGCGCGCGACCGTGAACGGAATTTCCGAGTCGGCGGGCCTGGCGGCGTTCCAGCCCGCGAGCGCGCGCACGTCGTCTTCCGTGACGAGCGTGCCGTCGCAGTTGCGCAGCACGCTTTCGAGCACGACGCGCAGGCAGACCGGCATTTTGGAGACTTGCCCGATGCCCGCCTGTTCGAGCGCGGGAACGCTGTAGTAAAAACCTTTTCTGCCCGAGGCCGGGCTGTTGAATTCGCGGAGCGTCTGAAACGGATTGTTCATAGTAGCGCGCAAGCATACGCCCCCGCGCCCCTTCCCGCGACGAAAAAAAGCGGCGCGGAAAACGCCGCCCGCGTCACTGCGGAAGGTTCTTCAGACCGCCGGCGGGCTGGACGACGGGAAGCCCCGCCTCCGTCGAGTGCGAACGGCGGAACTGGTAGCGGTTCAGATCCTGCATCGAAAGCCCCGTGCGCTCGCCCGGCGCGGGCAGGCGCAGATCGTATTTCCCGGCGGCGGTGCCCGTCGTGTAGCGCTCGACGAGCCTGCGCGCGAGCGCGTCGTTCACGGAAATCTGCGCCTCGCGGGAACGCTCCCACATCAGCGAATTGTCGAGCAGACGGCGCTCGAGCGTCTCGGGGGCGTCCAGACGCGCGTCGTAGCGCTCCGTGCGCACGTCGTAGCGGTCCGTGCGGCGCACGCCGAGCGTCGAATACTTCGAGTGCCATTCCTTCATCGCGATGACGTTGTCGTAGCCTTCGTTGCGTTCGAGCTCGTAGCCCTCGCGCTCGATGCTGCCGGCGTAGCGCTCGTTGACCTTCATGAAATTCTTGAGCCCGCCCGCGGGATCGACGCCGACGTCCGCGTCGCCGCGCTGCAGATAAAACGGCATCTTGCGGCCGTCCTCGGTCATCGGCTGCGAGACGAGCGCGTTGCGCGGATCGACGAAGACGGAATCGTCGGAAAGCGACGCGGGCGAATCGTCCTCGGCGCCGAGCGCCGCCGTTTCCGAAGCGGCGGGAGCGCGCCGCGCCTGTTCGGCTTCGAGGCGCGCCTGCTCCGCGCGGACGCGGGCGGCGGCGGCGCGTCTTTCGGCGAGAATCTTCCGCGCTTCGGCGAGCGCCTTCGGCGAAACCGCCCAGGGCGAGCGGGAACGCGCGGGCGCGGCGGCTTCCGGCTCCGCGGCGTTTTCGGCGGGAACGTCCGCGCCGGCGCGTTCCGAGGCGGCCACGGCTTCGGGCGCGTCTGCGGGAACGGCGATTTCGGGAACGCCGGTCGGATCGTCCGCGGAATCGGCGGTCGGGTCGAGATTCAGATCCAGGCCTTCGCCGAGCAGCGAATCGTCGACCGTGCCCCGTTCGAGATTGCGGAAAAGCACGCCGCGCGAATCGTACACGACGTTTCCGTTCGCGTCGTATTGGATTTCCTTGCGTTCCTCGACGCCGCCGCCTTCGACGACGACGCGGTAGCCGCCGAGATCGGCGTTCTTCACGACGCCCGCCGCGAACGCGCGCGCCGCTCCCGCCGCGAACGCGAGCGCGACGGCGGCGGAAAGAAAAGCGGCGGGAACGGGGAACATGCGCGGAAGCTTAGAACTTAAAGCCCGAGGCTTAAAGCCTAAAGAACGCCCCGCCCGCGGCGCGCTCACTTGCTTTTGCGACGGCGCGACCAGATGCGCAGGCAGTTGAGCAGAAACGCCTCGACGACGGCGCCGTCCTGCATGTTCAGTTCGAGCAGGCCGTTGAGGTGTTCGAGCAGCGCGCAGGAACGCGCGGTCTCGGAAACGAGCGGCGTTCCCGCGTCGGCGCGCAGCGCGGACTGCAGCAGCGATTCCTGGATTTCCGCGAGCAGACGGTGCCGCACGCCGCGCGCCGCGCCGACCTGCATCGCGTCCTTCTGGTCGGCGGAAACGCCCGCGGGAAGCGCGGCTTCGAGCCGGTCCCATTCTGCGTCGGAAATTTCCTTCACCAGCGCCTGCAGGCGCACGGTCAGCGCGTAGACCGAAAAGACGGACTTGCCGACGTCCGCCGCGGCTTCGCCGGCGATGAGCCCGCCGATCCATTTCGAGAAATCGTCGAGCCAAAGCCGCCATTCCTCGTTCTCGACGCGGGTTTCTCCGGGAATGCGGAAATGCAGCGTGCGCGAAAGAATCGTCGGCAGGACTTTGTTGACCGCCGTCGTCATCAGAAAAATGAACGTTCCCGCGGGCGGTTCTTCGAGCGTCTTGAGAAAGGCGTTGGCGGAATCGCGTCCGAGGCGCTCCGCGTCGAAGACGCACGCGACCTTGCGGTCTCCGAACGCGGGCGACTGCTGGATTTCCCGCACCAGCGCGAGCACGCTCTCGATGCCGATCGTGCGGGATTTGTTCGCGGGGCGCACGGCGTGGAAATCGAGCGACTTGCCCGCGGGAACGCCCAAAATGCGCTCCGCGAGCGCGAGGCAGACCGCCTCCTGCGCCGCGGCGGACGCGCCGTAGAAAAGAATCCCGTGCGGGCAGCGGTTCTGCGCGACGGCTTCGAAAAGCGCGCGCACGCCTCGCGCCTTCGCGAGCGCGGGCGGGAGCGACGCGGGAACGGCGGCGGCGTCCATCAGGCGCGCGCCTCCTTCGCCGCGTCGGGTTCGTCGGCGGGAGCCGCGGCGGCGCGTTCCCGCTTGATCCGGAAATACGCCTGCACGATTTCGCGGCACGGCGCTTCGAGCACGCCGCGGTCCACCTGCGGGCGGTGATTTGTTCCCGGCAGGTCCTGGAGCGCGGTCGCGCCGCCGAGACAGCCCATCTTCGGGTCGCCCCACGCGAAAACGACACGCCCGAGACGCGCCATCAGCGTCGCGCCCGAGCACATCGGGCACGGTTCCTTGGTCACGTAAAGCGTGCAGTCGTTCAGACGCCAGTCGCCGACGGCGCGCGCCGCCTGCGTAATGGCGATCATCTCGGCGTGTGCGGTGGGATCGGTCGAGGAGACGGTGAGATTGTGCGCGGAAGCGACGATTTCGCCGTCGCGCGCGACGACGGCGCCCACGGGCACCTCGTCCGCGTTCCACGCGGCGACGGCCTCGTTGTAGGCGTGCGCCATGAAATAGGCGTCGTCGCGGGACAGCTCAGAAGGGAAAATTTTCTTGAACGGGCAAGGAATCATGCGCCGAAAATGCTGCGGCGCGTTCCCGCGCTCGGTTCGGTTCAACGCGCGGAGGCGCGCTTCGGCTGCACGGCCGCCTTCGCGGCGGCTTTGGCGGCCTTGGCGGCGCGGCGTTCCTTGCGGAGGCGACGCTTTTCCTCTTCGGTGACGCGGTTCGGCAGATCGGTGCGCGCGCCCCAGTAGGTGCATTCGTCGCTGACCTTCTTGCCGTGTTCGCGAAGCTTCTCGATCACCGCGATGCGGATGTATTTGGAGACAGGGATTTTCTGCTCCTTCGAGACCTGGTGGAGGAGATCGATCAGCTCCTGGTTGATCGAAATGTTATATCTGACGGACATACCCATAATTAGTTCCAAAACATGAACCGCCCGCGCCGCCCGCGCAACAAAAAAGAGCCCTCCGCGCCCCCGCCGCTCTTTAGGCTTTAAGCCTTAGGCGCGAATCTCTAAGCTCTCCCGCATCATGGCAACCGTTCGACCCTTCGCCGCGCTGCGGCCTCCGAAAAACCTCGCGGAGAAAGTCTCTTCGCTCCCCTACGACGTGATGAACCACGACGAAGCCGTCTCGATGGCTCGCGGGAACGCGCAGTCGTTTCTCCACGTCTGCCGCGCCGACATCGACACTTCCGAGGCGCTCATCCACGCGCCCGAAACCTACGCCAAATCCCGCGAAAACCTCGAAAAATTCGTCGCCGCGGGAACGCTCGTCCGCGACGAAAAGCCCTGCTTCTACATTTACCGCCAGATGCTCTGGGGGCGCGTGCAGACGGGAATCGTCGGCTGCGCGAGCGTGGACGAATACCTCGACGGCACGATCAGGAAGCACGAGCTCACGCGCAAGGAAAAGGAGCTCGACCGCATCGAGCACTTCGACGCCTGCTCCGCGCAGACCGAGCCTGTCTTCCTCGCCTACCGCAAGCACGAAGGCATCGCCGCCGTCGTGCGCGAATGGATACGTTTTCACCGCCCCGACTACGATTTCCGCACCGACGACGGCGTTTCGCACATTCTCTGGAAAGTGGACGACGACGCCGCGATCGCCGCGATCCGCGACGGCTTCGCCGAAGTGCCCGCGCTCTACATCGCCGACGGGCACCACCGTACCGCGTCCTCCGCCGCCGTTTCCGCGCGCCGCCGCGCCGCGCATCCGGACTACGCCGGCACCGAGGAGTTCAACTTCCTCATGGCGGTGATTTTCTGCGACGAAGACCTTTTCATCATGGACTACAACCGCGTCGTGCGCGATCTGAACGGGCTCGGCGAAGCGGAATTTCTCGCGAAGATCTCCGAAAAATTCGACGTCGCGCCCGCGGGAACGCCCGGTCCCTTCGCGCCGAGGCGCAAGCACGAGTTCGGCATGTTCCTCGGCGGCAGGTGGTACGCCGTCGCGGCGCGCGCGGGAACGTTCGACGAGGCGGACCCGATCGCCTCGCTCGACTGCGCGATTCTGCAGGCGAACCTGCTCGCGCCCGTCCTCGGCATCGCCGACCCGCGCACCGACACGCGCATCGACTTCGTCGGCGGCATCCGCGGGCTCGGCGAGCTCGAACGCCGCTGCCGCGAGTCCGGGAACGGCGCCGTCGCCTTCGCGCTCTTCCCCGTCACGATGGCGGACCTTTTCCGCGTCGCCGACGCCGGCGAAATCATGCCTCCGAAATCGACCTGGTTCGAGCCGAAGCTCCGCAGCGGCCTCTTCCTCCACGAAATCGAACGCTGAGCCGCCGCGGATCTTCGGGACGGAGGGCGGAGTTTCCGTTTGCGTTCGCAGGGGCGCGGCTGTTTGATTGGACTCCGTGAAAAAAATAATTTCCACCGCGATTCTCATGGCATCCTTCGTTTTTCCGCATCCTGATTTTTACGGGCAGCACGTTCCCGCGCAGCCGGCTCCGGCGGGCGGCGCGGCGCGGAATCCCGCCGCCGGCGGAGATTTCGTGAACCTGCTCCTGCTCGCGGATCTCGCGCTCTACGATAAGCCGGACGACGTCCGCGACCGCGCGGGAACGCTCATCGAGCGCGCGGAAAAGATCGACGATCCCGCGCTGCGCCGCATCGTGCTCTTTTCGCTTTCGAAGGTCGTGAACGCGCCGGAGAACGTCGCCGCCATCCGGCGGGAGCACCTCGCGCGCGTCGGCGCGCATTTCCACGAGCTCGCCGCGGCGGCGCGCAAGGGCAACCGCGACGCGGACGCGCTCGCCGCCGTGCAGATCGCGCTCAAGTGCGATCCCGCGAACACGGAGGCGCGCCTGCTCTTCGCCTCGCTCATCGAGCCGAAGGCGGCGCTGCAGACGCTCCATTACGGCATCAAGTTTCTCGACCTGAAATCCGAGCTCGCGCCGGCGTACTTCAACCGCTACTTCGGCGCGCTGGCGGATCTGCAGCAGGACCGCATCGCCGCGAAGCAGGCGCTCGCCCTGCTCGGCTCGGGAACGCTCCCGCCGGCGGTGCGCACGGTCGTCGCCAACCACGCGGCGATGGCGCTTTTCTGGATCGGCGACTGCACCGACGCGCTCAGGATTCTCGACGAGGAAAAGCTCTCCGAAACGCAACAGGGCCTCATTCTGAAGGCGCGCTGTCTTTTCGAGACGCGGCGCACGCGCGAGGCCGTCGCGCTGCTTTCGGAGAAGGTGAACGCATTCCCGGCGGCGAAGCGCGACGTCATTCTTTCGCAGATCGCGCGCTTCCAGCTCTCGACGGGCGACGTCGCCGCCGCGCTGGACACGACGAACCGCCGCATTTCGGAAAACCCGTCCGCGCCGCAGCCGTATCTGCAGCGCCTGCTTCTGCTGGAGCGGCTGGGCAGAACGGAATCGCGCGACGCCGAAATCGCCGCCGCCTTCGACGCGTTCTCCTCGCAGCAGTCGGCGCTCCTCACGCTCGCGAATTTCGCGGCGGAGACGGGCGTTCCCGCGGTCGCGGAAACCTGCGTCGAGCGCGCCTCCGAAAAGCGTTTTCCGCCCAACGTCTTCGTCTCCGCGCTGATCGAGGCGTTCGTCACGGCGGGCGAGCCCGAAAAGGCGATTCTCGCCTACCAGAACATTTCGAAGAATTCGCCCAAGGCGCTGGAAGGCTGCGAGGCGGCGAACTCCGCGATTCTCGCCGCCGCCTACGCGCTCGCCGCGAAGAAGAATCCCGACGCCGCGAGCGCGCGCACACAGGCGGGCCACGCCGACCTGCTGCTCGGGCAGTTCCTCGCCGACGCCTCGCTTTCGCCGGAAAATTTCGCCGCCGTCACGCAGCTTTTCGAGCGCGTCGGCGAAACGGGGCTCGCGCTCCGCGTCGCGCAGGCGGGGCTGGGCGCGTTCCCGTGGCATTCGCAGCTGCGGGCGAACGTCGTCTCGCTGCGCATCCGCCTCGGCGCGATCGACGGGAACGCCGACCGCACGCCGCTCGCGAAGGAAATCCGCGTGCTCGCGGCGATGCGCCGACCGAGCCCGGAAATCTGGTCCGAAATCGCGCGCTGGCTCGATTCGGGCAAGACGGCGCTCCCGCCGCAGGAAATCGCCGCGCTGAAAAAGCTCGTCGCGCCGCTCGTCCGCGACGACCTGCAGGCGCACGGGACGCCGCGCGCGCTCGACTGAGACCGTTCCCGTGGACGACGCCGTCAACCGCGCCTTTTTCTCGCACCCGGACACCGTGCTCGCCTACGCGCGCGCGGCGGCGAACGTCGGGCTGTGGCGCTCCGAACGCGGGCTCTGCGAAAGATTCGTCCCGCGCGACGCGGAAATCCTGGAGCTCGGCGCGGGCGCGGGGCGCGTTTCGCTCGGGCTCGCGAAGCTCGGCTACGCGCGGCTGACGGTCACGGACTTCGCGCCGCCGATGGTCGAGATCGCCGAAGCCGTCTTCGCCGAAACGCCCGGCGTTCCCGCGGAAGTCCGCGCGCGCTTCGCCGTCGAGGACGCGACCGCGCTCTCGTTCCCGGTGGAAAGCTTCGACGCGGCGATCTTCGCGTTCAACGGACTGCAGATGATTCCCAAGCGCGCCCGACGGGAACGCGCGATCCGCGAAATCGCCCGCGTCCTGCGCCCCGGCGGCGTCTTCGTCTTCACCGGGCACGACCGCACGCACGCCGCGCGGCGCGCCCACTGGACCGCCGAGCGGGAACGCTGGGAAAACGGCGCGCGCGATCCCGCGCTCGACGACTTCGGCGACTACAACCACGCGACGCCGCAGGGCGCGATGTTCATCCACGCCGCCGAGCCCGAGGAGATCCGCTCCGCGCTCGAGGCGGCGGGCTTCCGCGTGCTCTTTTCCGAGCTGCGTTCCCGCATGGGTGACGAGCCGCCCGAAGTGCGCGAGTTCTCCGACGACACGCGCTTCTGGGTCGCGGAAAAACTTTAGAGCGCGTCGAGCGCCTTGAAGTTGACGATCGGAGCCGCTTTCGTGCCCAGAGACTTGCGTTCGAAAGGCGTGCCCGATTCCGTCAGCTCGTTGAAGAAGCCGCAGTTTTTGAGGAAGAAGGATTTTTTGTCGTCGGAAAGCCCGCCCGCGTAGTCGAGCCGCACGCCGGCGTTCCCGGTGGCGTCCACGGTGAAATCGGCCTCCGTGATTTCGTAGGCTTTTCCGTTTTTGTCCCAAACCCACAGATTCGTGAAAAAGACTTCGCGGCGCTGGTAGCCGGTCTCAGGCTGAAAATTCTCCAGAAACGAGTAGGCCCCCTTGTACCACGTGGACGTCGCCGGGCGGCGGAACGAGGCGATCAGGAACCATTTGCGTTCCTTCGGCACGTGGAAATACGCGGTGTATTCCGTGTTCCCGTTCCCGTCGGGGCGCACGCGCGTCAGGCAGCCGTAGTTTTCTTCCGCCTTCCACGGGTAGCGCAGGAAACTCTGCCCGCCCGCGCCTTCGTTCCCGAAATCCTTGATCGTCACGTCCTTGCCGCGGCGGAGCTCCACGACGCGCAGATGCTCGGGAATTTCCTTCGGATCCTGCGTCTCGAACGGACTCCAGACCGAGAAGAGCACGCGCCGCTCCGTCGGCGAATTCACCTGAATGCCGAAATAGCCTTCGCCGAAGCCGCTCACCATGTAGTAGGTGCCGACCTTGTCCATGCCTTTCGGCACGACGACTTCGCCGTAGAAATACTCGATGTTCTTCTCCTTCGGCAGGTGATAGTTCATGTGCACGCTCGGGCCGCGGCGCCCCCAATACGGGTCGAAGTCGCGGACGAAATTCGAGTGCCCGCCGACGCCCTTGATCAGCACGGAGGAGACTTCGCCGAACGTGTCGCCGGCCTTGCTCTTCCCCTTGAAGCGGATGTTCTGATAGCCGGCTTTCGGGAACGACGCCTTGCCGACCGTGTATTCCTTGAAGTCTTCCGAGTTCAGCTTCACCGTGAACGTCTGCTTCTTTTCGCCGTTCACGTTCACGAGAATCGTCGAACGCCCGCGCGCGCGGATCTTGATTTCGACGTTCTTCTGCGGGTCCTCCAGGCGGAAGAAGACCGTCGGCATCGCGTCGGCGCTCGTCCACTTCACGAGCCCGTCGGTCTTGTCGATGCGCGCGCCGTCCTTGCCCTTGACGACGTAGGCGTTCCCGGCGAGCTCAATCGCGAGGTCGCCGGACGTCTTTTTCTCCGCCGTCCCGAAGACGTTTTTCGGAGGTCCGGCGAAAAGCGTCGCCGCGCACAGCAGGAACGCCGAAAAAACGGAGATGATCTGTTTCGAGGACATGGCGGGGAATTTTTCTGAGAGAGGTATTTAAACGATTAAAGCGTTCCCGCGGGAGATTTCCGTGTTTCGCGGGAACGCTTTTTTCGGAGGCGGAATCAGGCGGCGGACTCGGCGGCCTTTTCCTCTTCGGTCGCGCCGAGGGTCTCGCCGACGGTCGGGTGGACCTTCTCCATGATCTTGCCCTGGATTTCGTCCAGAACCGCCGGATTCTTCTTCAGATAATCCTTGGCGGCTTCGCGGCCCTGGCCGATCAGATTGCCGTCGTAGGAGATCCACGCGCCCTTCTTTTCGAGAATCTTGTGCTCGACGCCGAGGTCGATCACCGAGCCCGTGCGCGAAATGCCCTCGTTGTACATGATGTCGAACTCGCATTCCGTGAACGGCGAGGCGACCTTGTTCTTCACGACCTTGATCTTCGTGCGGTTGCCGATGACCTTGCCCGAAGGCTCCTTGATCTGCCCGATGCGGCGGATGTCCATGCGCACCGACGCGAAGAACTTCAGCGCGCGGCCGCCCGGCGTCGTCTCCGGCGAACCGAACATCACGCCGATCTTTTCGCGGATCTGATTCGTGAAGATGCACAGGCAGTTCGACTTCGCGATCGCCGCCGTGAGCCGGCGCATCGCCTGCGACATCATGCGCGCCTGCAGGCCGACTGTCGTGTCGCCCATCTGCCCGTCGAGCTCCTGCTTGGAGACGAGCGCCGCGACCGAGTCCAGCACCACGACGTCCACCGCGCCCGAGCGCACGAGCGTCTCGACGATGTTCAGCGCGTCCTCGCCGCTTTCCGGTTGCGAGACGAGCAGATTCTCGAGATCCACGCCGACGACCTTCGCGTAGCGCGGATCGAGCGCGTGCTCGACGTCGATGATCGCCGCCGTGCCGCCCTCGCGCTGCGCCTGGGCGATGACGCTGAGGCAGAGCGTGGTCTTGCCGGACGATTCCGGCCCGTAAATCTCGACGATGCGCCCGCGCGGAAGCCCGCCGACGCCGAGCGCGAGGTCGATCGCGACCGAGCCGGTGGAAATCGTCGTCACGTCCATCTTGGTGGCGTCGCCCATGCGCATGAGCGTGCCTTCGCCGTAGGTCTTGTTGATGGCGGAAAGCGCGAGTTCGAGCGCCTTTTTCGTGTCGGTGACAGGGGAGTTTTTTGAAGGTTCTTTAGCCATGATATTCGAATTTTAAATGATGAGAAGAGATTATCCGCCTTTCCGCCTTCCCGCGACAAAAAATTTTCGCCCGCGGAACAAAAAGGCGACGGAACGAGCCCGCCGTCCCGCGATTCCTCCGGCGCGCGGGAATCAGCGCAGGACGGCGGCGAAGTCGGCGGCGGCGGGGCGGAGGCGCGCGTCCGTCGAAAGGCCGCGGCGGAGCAGATCCGCGAGCGCGCGCGCACGCCCGGCGTCTTCCGGCGGCGCGACGAAGGGCGGAACCGCGTCGGCGCAGCACGGCGTTCCCGCGCAGAGCAGCGCGTCGTAGGAAACGCCTTTTTCCGCGGCGGCGAGGCGGCAGGGATGCGCGCCGCAGAGCAGTTCGCACAGCACCAGCGTCGCCGAAAAGACGTCGCCGCGCCGATCCGTCGCGCCGTAGGCGACGAACTCGGGCGCGTAATACCAGCGCGTTCCCGTCGGGCCGCGCGCGTGCGCCCACGGCGGGGTCTCGTCCTCGAAGAACGCGAAGTCCAGGTCGTTGATCTTCGCTTCGAAACGCGACTCGGGCGACGTTCCCGCCGAAATCTGGACGTTGTCCGGCTTCAGGTCGGAATGGACGACGCCGAGCGCGTGCAGACGGCTCAGCCCGCGGACGAAATCCCGCGCGAGCGCGAGCCGTTCCCGCGGCGTCGGCGCTTCGGGAGAACCCGGCGGAAGCGCGAGCAGTTCGCGCAGCGTCCGCCCGTCGCCGACGAACGGGAACGCCGAGTAGAGAAAACGCGCTCCGGGAAAGCGCGCCGGCTCGCCGAGAAAGACGTCGCGCAGCGGCACGCAGCACGCCCCGGCGGGCGATTCGGCGACGCGCCGATAGAGCGCCGCGCTGTGCGCGACGTAGGCTTCCGTCCAGTCGTTCTCGCCGCCGGGCGCGGGGTTGAGATAGGCCTTGAAGAAGACGATTTCGCCGGAATCTTCCGCGCACGCCCGGTGGCACGCCGCGTTGTTCACGTCGACTTCCAGCGGCGCGCCGAGAATGCGGTAGGCGCGCTCCGGCCCGCGGACCAGGTCGCCTTCGCGCAGCAGCGCCGGCAGCTCGGGCGTGCGCGGGAACGCGCCGTGCCGCAGCGCGAAGACCGATTCGCTGATGGAAGATTCCTCGTCCATGCGCTCACGAATCGTAGCGGACGGAGCCGAACAGCTCGACGTCGCGCCCGCCGTCCGCGCGCGGGAAGAAGAGCTCGCCTTCGGGAACGAGCCGCGCGGCTTCGGAGAAGAATTTTTCGGGAGACTTTTCCGGCGTTCCCGCGACGTAGGCGTAAAGCCGGTCCGCCTGGCGCGCCGCGAAAAGCGCGCGCAGAAACGTCGGCCCGCATTCGCAGTACACGCCGGTGACGCCTTCCGCCGCGCAGAGCCCGCGGAACGCGCGCCAGAACGCCGCCGTCTCCGCAGGAAGCGCCCGGACGCGGACGCCGCGCGGGGCGAGCGTCGCGCGCGCCGCCGCCTCCGTCTCGGGAACGGTCACGAAAATCGTGCGCTCGCGGAACGCGTCGGAAAAGACGGCGAGCGAGTCCGCGCGCGCGAGCGTGCGCCCGCGGCGGTCGAAGACGAAGCGCGTCGGGCAGAAGACCGGCTCGCCGGGCACGCGCGCCGTCAGCGCGGGATCGTCGCAGAGCACGGTGCCGGAGCTCGTCGCGACCGCGGGAAAACTGCGGCGTTCCCGCATCACGTTCCCGCGCGCCGCCGCGTCCGTGATCGCCGCGCGTTTTCCCGGCTCGAAAAACATTTTCCCGTCCGGCGTGAGCGCGCATTTCGCGGCGATCAGCGGCTCGCCCGTGACGATGTTGTAATTGAAAATCGGATTCAGATTTCCGCACTCGCGCGCGAGCACGCCGGAGACGACCTCGACGCCGCGTTCCCGCAGAATATCCAGGCCGCGGCCCGCGTGCTCCGGGTTCGGATCCGTCGCGCCGACGACGACGCGCGAGACGCCCGCGGCGAGAATCGCGTCCGTGCACGCGCCCGTCCTGCCTTGCGTCGAGCAGGGTTCGAGCGTGACGAAGAGCGTCGCGCCGGGCTTCGGTCTGCGCCCGAGCGCGTTCAGCGCGACGCGCTCGGCGTGCGGCGTTCCCGCGCGCGCGTGGAAGCCCTCGGCGACGATCTCGCCGTCCTCGACGAGCACCGCGCCGACGATCGGGTTCGGGTGCGTGTCCCCGCGCGCCTTTTCCGCGAGCGCGATCGCCCGCCGCATGAAACTTTCCTCATCCACGAATTTCACCGAAGAAGCGGCGGCGCGTCAGTCCCGAAGGCGTTTCGTGATTTCGCCGTAGGCGTCGATGCGGCGGTCGCGGAAGAACGGCCAGATGCGGCGGAATTCCCGCTGCAGCGCGAGGTCGCATTCCGCGACGAGCACTTCCTCCTTGTCCGCGGACGCGCGCGCGACGATTTCGCCGTAGGGGTTCGCGACGAAGCTCTGCCCCCAGAATTCCGTGCGTCCCTCGACGCCGACGCGGTTCGTCGCCGCGACGTAGCAGCCGTTCGCGACGGCGTGCCCGCGCTGCACGGTCTCCCAGGCGCAGTGCTGCGCCTCGCCGAGCGCCGCCTTTTCTTCGGGCAGCCAGCCGATCGCCGTCGGGTAAAAGAGAATCTGCGCGCCCGCGAGCGCGGTCAGCCGCGCCGCCTCCGGGTACCACTGGTCCCAGCAGATGCAGACGCCGATTCTGCCGAACGCCGTGTCCCACGCGCGGAAACCGAGGTCGCCCGGCGTGAAGTAGAATTTTTCCTCGAAGCACGGATCCTGCGGAATGTGCATCTTGCGGTATTTGCCGAGATAGGAGCCGTCCGCGTCGATGACCGCCGCCGTGTTGTGGTAGACTTCGCTCCCGCGCGCCTCGAACATCGGCGCGACGACGACGACGCCGAGCCGCTTCGCGACGGCGCAGAGCTCGCGCGTGGTCGGCCCCGCGGGAATCGGTTCGGCGAGGTCGAAGCGGTCCGGATTTTCGTCGATGCAGAAATACTTCGTCGTGAACATCTCCTGCAGTCCGACGATCTTCGCGCCGCGCGCGGCGGCCTCCTCGATGCGCGGGATCGTCTTGCGCAGGTTTTCCGCGGGCGTTTCCGCCGCCGCGAGCTGGACGAGTCCGATGGAAACTTTGTCGTTCATGGCGATGCCTTTGCGCGGTTCAGGCGCGGAGATGCGCGATGACGGCGTCCGCGAACTCCGAGCATTTCAGCGAAGTCGAGCCGGGAATCATTTCCGCGAGGTCGAACGTCACCGTCTTCGCGGAAATCGCGCCCGAGACGCCCTTCACGACCAGGTCCGCCGCTTCGTTCCAGCCGAGGTGGCGGAACATCATCTCCGCGGAAAGCAGCAGCGAGGACGGGTTCGCCTTGTCGAGCCCGGCGAGCTTCGGCGCCGTGCCGTGCGTCGCCTCGAAGATCGCGTGCCCCGTCTTCGTGTTGATGTTCCCGCCGGGAGCGATGCCGATGCCGCCGACCTGCGCCGCGAGCGCGTCGGAGACGTAGTCGCCGTTCAGGTTCAGCGTCGCGACGACGTCGAAGTCCGCCGGGTGGAGCAGAATTTCCTGCAGGAACGCGTCGCAGATGCAGTCCTTGATCACGAGTCCCGCGCCGGGGCGCCCTTCGGGAACGCGCAGCCACGGACCGTCGCCGATCGGCTCCGCGCCGAACTCCTCGCGCGCGACGGCGTAGCCCCAGTCGCGGAACGCGCCTTCGGTGAACTTCATGATGTTGCCCTTGTGGACGAGCGTCACGGACTTGCGTCCCTGCGCGACGGCGTATTCGAGCGCGGCGCGCACGAGGCGCTGCGTTCCCGCCTTGGAGACGGGCTTCACGCCGAAGCCGACCTCGTCGGGCGTCTCCGCGCCGAAGCGGATTTTTTTGAAGTCGTCGGGAAATTCCGTCCGGAGAAATTCGATCATGCGCAGCGCCTTGGGCGATCCCGCCGTCCAGTCGATGCCCGCGTAAATGTCCTCCGTGTTTTCGCGGAAGACGACCATGTCCACCTTCGACGGATCCTTCACGGGCGTCTCGATGCCGCGGAAATGCTTCACCGGGCGCAGGCAGACGAAGAGGTCGAGCGTCTGGCGCAGCGTGACGTTGAGCGAGCGCACGCCCTTTCCGACGGGCGTCGTGAGCGGGCCCTTGATGCCGACGAGGTATTCGCGGAACGCCGCGAGCGTGTCGTCCGGCAGCCAGGTGCCGAGTTTTTTGAACGCGTTTTCGCCGGCGAAGACTTCGCGCCAGGCGATTTTCCGCGTTCCCGCGTAGGCCTTTTCGACGGCGGCGTCGAGCACGCGCACGGCGGCGGCCCAGATGTCGGGCCCGCTCCCGTCGCCGCGGATGAACGGAATGATCGGCTCGGCGGGAACGTTCAGCGTCCCGTCCGCGTTGACTGAAATTTTCTCGGGCGTCATGGCGTCAGACCTTGAAGGTGATCTTGAACTGCGCCTCCGCCTGGTCGCGCGCGGGGCGTCCGTTCTCGACGACGAAATGCACGGCGAGGCGCGCGCCCTGGCCGTTGAGAATGTCCTCGAACATCGGCAGGACGCAGTTCGGCAGGAAGAAGCAGAAACGCCCGTAGTCGTAATAGGATTTTTCGACCGTCGCGCCCGTCTGCACGAAGTTGATCATCGCGGAGCGGCCGTTTTCGGGCTTGAAGAATTCGCCTTCGACGAAGACTTCGTAGCTGCAGACGTAATTGTTGTTCGCGGGGAATTTGGTGGAGATGCGGATCGTGCCGCGCTCGAACTGAATTCCGGCTTTCGGAGGCGTGAGAAACGTATTGTCTGGCATGGTGAACAGAGAATGAAACCTTCCCGCCGACTTGAAAAGTGAAAAAACGCGGGAACGCGGCTCTTTCGCGGCAAGCCGACGTTTGACAAGCGGGCGCGCCTGTTTTTTACTTGCGGGAACGAAAAATCAGAAATCCGCCATGTCCATTTTCAGCAAATTTCCCGGAATCTTTTCCACGTCCATCGGCATCGACCTCGGAACCGCCAACGTGCTCGTCTATCTCAAGGGGCGGGGCGTCATCATGAACGAACCGAGCTACGTCGCTCTGGACAACGAGACGAAGAAGGTGCTCGCGGTCGGGAACGAGGCGAAGCGCATGGCGGCGGTCGCGCCGGGCTCGATCACGGTCATCCGTCCGATGAAGGACGGCGTGATCGCCGATTTCGACGTGAGCGAGCACATGCTGCGCTACTTCATCGGCAAGGCGGCGCGCCACTCGATTCTGACGCACCTGACGGTCGTCATCGCCGTGCCTTACGGCATCAATCCCGTCCAGCGCCGCGCGGTCGAGGAATCCGCCTACCGCGCGGGCGCGCAGAACGTGCGCATCATCTTCGAGCCGATCGCTTCGGCGCTCGGCGTCGGTCTGCCCGTCGGCGAACCGGAGGCGAGCATGATCGTGGACATCGGCGGCGGCACGACGGAAGTCGCCGTGCTCTCGCTCGGCGGGATCGTCGCCGCGCGCAGTCTCAGCGTCGGCGGCGACGCGCTGGAACGCGCCATCATCGAGAACGTGAAGGCGAACTACAATCTGGTCATTTCCGAGCGCACGGCGGAAGAGCTCAAGAAGAACATCGGCTCCGCGTATCCGCTCGAACACGAGATGACGATGGAGATCAAGGGCCGCGACGCGATGACGGGGCTGCCCAAGGCGCTCATCGTGCGCTCGGAGGAAGTGCGCGAAGCGATGCTCCCCTGCTTCAAGAACATGGCGCAGGCGATCCACCAGACGCTGGAGCACTGCCCGCCGGAAATCTCCGGCAACCTCATCGACCGCGGCGCCGCGCTCGCGGGCGGCGGCGCGCTGATCCGCGGCCTCGACCGCTTCTTCAGCGATTCGACGGGCCTGCCGTTCTTCGTCTCCGAAGATCCGCTTTTCGCCGTCGTCCGCGGGACGGGCATCTCGATCGAGAATTCGGACTGGAACCGCCCGAGCCGGAGCTGATCTTCGCGGGCTCGCGCGCGGCTTGAACCTTCGCGGGAATGGCGTCTCCGTACCGAAATTTCCGTCCGTTTTTCTTCGGCGTCTTCGCGGTCGCCGTGTGCTGGTTCGCGCCGGCGGCGCTGAAACGCTGTTCCTACGAGTCGTTTCAGGACTTTTCCGCGCCCGCGTTTCTCGCGACTTCGCACGCGAAGGATCTGGCGCGCTACTGGGGGCTGCGTTCCCGCACGAAGCACGAGCTCATCGAGGCGGGGCGCGACGCCGAGCGCACGGCGGCGACGATGCAGCTCGAAATGCAGACGGCGACCGCGCTGCGCGAGGAAAACCGCCGCCTGGAAAAACTCCTCTCGCTGCCGAGCCGGCCGGACGTGCGCACCGTCGTCGCGCGCGTCGCGCGGCGCGAAGTCGGGCTCTGGTGGCAGCAGCTCGTAATCCGGCGCGGGAAGGCGGACGGCATCCGCGTCGGCGCTCCCGTCGTGGACGCCGGCGGCGTCGTCGGGCGCGTCCGCGAAGTCTATCATTTCACGAGCGTCGTGGAGCTGATTTCGAGCCCGTCGTTCCGCATCTCCGCCTACATCGAGGGCAGCGACTACCCGGTCACGTTCCGCGGCGCGGGCTCAGGGCCGTTCTCGTCGCCCTTCGGCATGATCCGCGACATTCCGTCGGACTTCCCCGCGAAGTTCGAGCGCGATCCCGCGATCGTCACGACGGGCGTCGGCGGCGTCTTTCCGGGCGGGCTGCGGCTGGGCACGATGCGCGGCGGCATGAGACCGACGGACGACGGGCTTTTCTTCGAGGCGCGCGTGGCGCTGCGCCCGGGGCTCGCCGCGGTCGAGGAAGTCGCCGTGCTCGTGCCCGTGAAGACGGATCCGACGGAATACAACGAATGGGAGGCGGCCGCGCCGTGAGCGTTCCCGCGGGAACGCGTCGGCGGAGAAAAGCGTCATGGCTTCGATGAATTTCGGCAAAGCGGCGTTCTACTGGGCGCCCTCGCTCGCGAGCGTCTGCCTGTGGACGTTCGCTCTGTCGCTGCTGACGGATCTGCTCGCGCCGTGGGGCGTCACGTTCTTCACGGCGGGGCTCTTCGTCGTCGTTCCCGCGCTGCTGATGCCGTTCTACCGCGGGCTGGCGAACGTCGCGCTGTGCGGATTCGTCGTGGACGCGTCGCTGCCGGTCCCGTTCGAGCTGACGCATTCGCTGAGCTTCTGGGAAAGCGCGCGCAGCGTCTCGCTTTTCGGCGGCGTTCCCGGCGGCTCGCCCGCGTCGTTCGGCTTCGTCGCGGGCTGGATGATCTTCGCGTATCTGGCGCTGCGCCTGCTGCGTTCCCGCATTTCGCCGACGGAGCCGCTCCGCTGGATCCTCTGGGCGGAAATCGCGAACGCGCTGATTTTCTTTTTCTGGGCGTTCGCGCTCGGCTGGACGCGGCCGGACGCGCTCGCGTACTGGGGCGGCTTCGCGCTGAATCTGCTCTTCTCCTCGGCGCTGCTGCTGCTTTTCGGCGGCTGGTATTTCGATCTGCTGTTTTCGGCGTACCGCATCTGCGGGATCGACCTGATCGAAGAACGGGAGGCGGAATGCGATTAGTCCGGGATGCGCGCGCGCCGGGAGTCACTCCCGCGAGGCTCGCCGTCGTCGGCGTCTTTTTCGCGCTGATCGCGGCGTTCCTGCTCGTCGGCCTCGCGAAACGGCAGATCTTCGATTCCGACGAATACCTGCGCGAACACCGCCTGCAGAGCCGGCGCATCGTCATGACGCCCGCGCCGCGCGGGGAAATCCGCGACCGCAACGGGAACACCATCGTCGCCAACGTCGCGCGCTTTTCCGTGACGGCGGACCTGAGCCTGCTGCGCGACGAAATCGACGCCGCCTATGTCCGCGCCGTCCGCGAGGCGCGCCGCCAGCGTTCCCGCTCCGCCTCCGTGCGCATCGACCGCGACGCGCTGCTCAACACCGCGCGCATCGAGGTGATCCAGAAATATCAGGACGCCGTGAACCGCGCCGTCGGGCGCCAGGCGGTCTTCGATCCCAAGGCGCTGCTGCGCCACATCGGGCAGAAGCGCACGCTGGATTTCCCGCTCGCGGAAAACCTGACCGAGCTCGAACGCGCGCGCTTCGTCGAGCAGTTTCCCGTGAACGGCCCCGTGCGGCTCTACGTGGACGGCGTGCGCTTCTATCCCTACGGGCCGCTCGCCGCGCACGTGCTCGGCTATCTCGCGAACACGGACGACGTCTCCACCGAGAGCGTTCCCGCACGCCACGAAAAAATCGGCATTTCCCGCTATCGCGGCAAGACGGGCGCGACGGGGCTGGAAAAGCAGCTCGACGTCGCCCTGCGCGGCGTTCCCGGCTACCGGCTCTGGATGGTGCACCCGAACGGCTATCTCTACAATCTCATCGAGGAAGTGAAGCCGGTCCAGGGCGCGCTCGTCTACACCACGCTCGACCTCGAGCTGCAGCAGGAAGTCGAGGCCGCCATGGCGACCGTGAACCGCCCCGGCGCGGCGATCGCGCTCGACGTCGATTCCGGCGAAATCCTCGCCTGCGCGAGCGCGTTCTCCTACGATCCGAACGAGTTCGCCGTCATCATCCGCGAAGCCTATCTGAAGGAGCTCAAGGCGCGCGATCCCGGCATTCTCATCAACCGCGCACTGCAGCAGCGCTACCCGCCGGGCTCGACGTTCAAGCTGCTCACGGCGATCGCCGCGCTGCGCAGCGGGAAGATCTCTCCGGAGACGAAATTCGACTGCGGTTCCTATCTGCGCGTGGACCGCCGCAACTGGCCCGAGCACGACGGCGCCGCGTTCGGCAAAATCGACGTCGCGGGAATGATCCGCTCCTCCTCCAACGTCTTCTGCTACCACGCCGCGCTCGCGACCGGCTGGGAACCGATCGCCGCCGAGGCGCGCCGCTTCGGGCTCGCCGAAAAAATCCCGCTCGAACTGCCCGAGGCGACGGGGCTCTACCTCGTCGTGCCTTCGCCCGAATACAAGCGCGACGAAATCGGCGCCGGCGGCTGGGTCGCGGGCGACACGCTCAACATGGCGATTGGACAGGGCTACACGCTCACGTCGCCGATGCACGTCGCGTGCATGACGGCGTCCATCGCGCGGCGGGAGACGCGCACGCTCCCGACGATCGTGTACGACCCCGCGCGCGCCGGCAAGCGCGTCGATCACGGCGGCGAGCCGATCGGGCTTTCCGACGAGGCGTACGCGACGCTTCTCCGCGGCATGGAAGACGCCGTGAACTCCGGCACCGGACGCCGCGCGAAGGTCGAAGGCCTGCGCGTCGCGGGCAAGACGGGAACGGCGCAGTGGCGCAACCGCGGCAAAAAGGCGAACCTCGCCTGGTTCACCGGATTCGCGCCCGCCGACAAGCCGCGCGTCGCCGTCACCGTCGTCTTCGAAGCCGACCACGAAGACCGCATGGCGGGCGGCGCGACCGCGGGCCCCGTCGCCGGACGCATCTTCAAAAAATGGAAGGAGCTCTACATGAGCCCCGTGAAAAAATGAAGGCGGACGCGGACATCTTCGTCGTCACGGGAACGACCGCCGTCGGCAAGACCGAAACCGCGCTCCGCTGGGCGGAGGAGCACGACGCCGAAATCGTCTCCTGCGACTCCACGAACGTCTATCGCGGCATGGACGTCGGCACCGCGAAGCCCACGCGCGAAGAACGCGCCCGCGTGCCGCATCACGGCATAGACCTCGTCTCGCCGCGCGAAAAATTTTCCGTCGCCGACTACCTCGCCTTCGCCGTGCCCTGCGTCCGCGCTCTCGCCGCGCGCGGGAAAAAAATCCTCGTCGCCGGCGGGAGCGGCTTTTATCTGAAGGCGTTCTACGCGCCCGTCGTCGACGGAATCGACGTCCCCGAAAGCGTCCGCGCGCGCGTCGCCGCGCTGGTCGCCGCCGGAAACGACGCCGCCGTCGCCGCGCTGCGGGAACTCAACCCCGACGGCGCGCCGGGCTTCGACTGGCGGAACCCGTGCCGCGTCGTCCGCGCGCTCGAGCGCTGCCTCGCGAGCGGGAAGACGATCTCCGCGCTGCGCCGCGAGATGGAGGCGCGGACGTCTCCGTTTTCCGGATACAAAATCCGCACGCTGCTGCTGCGGCGTTCCCGCGAGGATCTGAACGGACGCATCGACCGCCGCGTCCGCGCGATGCTCGACGCCGGGCTCGTGGACGAAGTCCGCGCCCTCGCCGCGCGCGGCGAACTGCTGCCCGACACGCCCGCGGGCAAGGCGATAGGCTACCGCGAAACGCTCGCGTGGCTCGCTTCCGGCGAGCCGGGCGGCGTTCCCGCGCTCGCGGAGACAATCGCGCTTTCCACGCGGCAGCTCGCCGCCGGCCAGCGCAAATGGTTCCGCACCCAAATCCCCGTCGACGAAATCCGCGACCTCTCCTGACCGCTTCGTTTTTCCCCGCCAAGACGCCAAGAGAGTTTTAAAAGGGAGAAGCGGCATTCCTGCCGCTTTCCGAAATCCGCCCGCACAAAGTTTCTCCCGCGGATCTCGCAGATTTCCGCAGATTTTTTTGAAACCGCGAATGAACGCGAATTTCACAGGAGGGTAAGCGTCCCGCTTGCCCTCGAAATCCGTCCCGCAGAAATTTCCCGCCAAGACGCCAAGACGCAAAGACGCAAAGAAAGACCGCGAAGTCAAAGGAAGTTAAAGAAAGTTTTAAAGGGGAAAGGCGGCATGGCTCCACGCTTCGCTTACCTGCCGCTTTCCGAAATCCGTCCGCACAAACTTCCCTTTAAGCTTTTTCCGCGCCCCGACGGGGCGAAACAAACGTAACCCCATGCGCGCGGCGAAGCGCGCGCTTGGGGCAAATCCCGCACATGCGCCGCGCCTGAAAGGCGCAACCGCCCGACGCGCTCGACGTTTTCGCGGCACGCCGTTCCCGCGGGGCAGTTGCGCTTTTCAAGCGCGTGTTTTACGCGCTCGCTGCCCCAAGCGGCGCCGCCGCATGGGGTTATTTTTGTTCCGCATTCCATGCGGGAACATGGGGGGGCGAAGGCATTCCTGCTTTCGGTCGCGAGGCGGGCTTTTCCCGTTCTCCGGCAGGGGCGCTTCCTGGGGCCGAATCAAATCCCTTAAAATCCCCGAAATCCCTGTTCGGTTTCTTGCGCCCAAGAACTCTCAAAAAAAAAACGGCGCCCCCGCGGATCTCTCCACGAGGACGCCCACACTAACTAACACACAATAAAAAAGATGAGAGCTTAAAGCTTAGAGTTTAGAGAAACGGCGCTCCCGCCTCTTTAAGCTTTAAGCCTTAACCTTTAAGCTTTCCTCCGGCGCCGGCGCGTTCCCGCGAGCGCGAGAGCGCCCAGACCCGCCAACAGCCCGAACACCGACGGCTCCGGAATCGCCGCAATCGTCAGCACGCCGTTCTTGTAACCCGAAATCTGCCAGTCGGACTTCAGAGCTTCAGAAAGCGCGAAGCTGTCGATGGTGAACGAGTCGGAAACAATCGTCGCCGTGTCGAAAATCTTGTACTGATATTGCGCCGCTTCCGCCGCGAGGCTCACCGCGACGGAATCCGCAAGCTCGATCGTGATTTTCGTGTCGGTCGCGAGCGCGACGGAGCTCTTGTTCGCCGTGTCCGTGCCGACGATCGCGGCGACGCCCGAATCCTCGGAATACGCGTCGCTCAGCACGATCGTGTAGGCAGCCGCGTTCAGCGAAACCGCCGTCGTGCCGTTCCCGACCTTCAGCTGACCGCCGTCAATGCGCACCGCGTTCCCGGAGCCGATCGCCGACGCGTCCGCGAGGGCGAGCACGCCGCCGGAAACCTTCACCGAGCCGTTGAACGCCGTGCTCGCGCCCGCAAGCGTCTGCGTTCCCGCGCCCGTCTTCTCCAGATTCAGATTCGCGAGAATCTTGCCGTTGAACGAATAATCGCCGCCCTCAGCCGTGTTGATGACGAGCGTGCGCGTCGTCGAATCGCCCGCAGGAATGCTAGCACCATCCGTTTCCGTCCCGACCTTTCCGGAATAAACGCCCGCGTTGTCGCCAAGCGTAGAAACCAAGCCCGCAATCGTCACGCGGCTCGCGTTCACGCCAAGGGAAAGACGCGATGGAATCGTGCTCGAAGCAGCACTCCCGATGCTCGCCAATTTCACGACAGCCTTTTTCGCGATGTCGCCATTGGAGATTACGACGGAAACTGATCGAGTTTTTCCGGTGTCCGTGCTCGTGACGTTGAACGTTCCCGCGAAATTTCCGACGTCGCTCGCGCTCGAAGCCCCAAGTTCAAATATGCCCGTATTGGACGATGACTGCGAGCTCGCCAAGTTCAGCGTCACGGACGTCTGTTCTCCGATGTCCAGCTTGTCCACGTTCCAATAGCCTTGGAAGTGTGTCATAGCCAAGGTCGCCGTCGCGCCGCTCAGAGCGAGTTCTCCGATCGTCGTCGCGACAGTCGGCTGCGCGGCAGAATACAACGTAAGCGTCCTTCCGTTCGCAAGCGTCACTTTGTTCAGCTTTTTCGAAAAGCCGCTGTCACCTGCATTGTTTCTGATTTGCACGACGCCGTAGTCATTGACCAATAAATGCGCAACGTCCATGTCGCCGGAGAAAATGGCAGTCCCCGTATAGCCGCTTCTTGTAGCGCCGACGGTCAGCGTCGTGCCCTCTTCCGTGAAAACGTGTCCGGAAAGAATGATGCTTGTCGAGGTCGAATCTCCGATTTGATAGTCGGTCAAAAAGTGGATGTCGTTCGCAAGCGTGCCGCCGCCCCACATGTTACAGTTCGCGCCGCTCCCGGAAATACGAATCGTCGCGTCCGTTCCGAGCGTGTTCCCGTCCGATTTGAATTTCCCGGTGAAATCAAGAATTCCCGAAAACTCTCCAAGATTCACGGTCACGCTGTGCCCGCCCGAAGAATTCACGATTTTGACCGTTCCGCTTCCGGTCACGGTCTGCGAAACTGCCACAGACCCGTAAGTTCCTAAATCCCACACGGCGTTTTCGGCGACGTCCACGGAGCCGAACGAATAATTGGAAATCCCTCCTGATCCGCTGATGGTGAGCGTTTTGCCCGATTCGACGGCTACGTTCAACGCGCTCAACGTATTGGAGCTCGAAGCCGTGAAGGTCGTGTCTTCGGAAATCGTAATTCTTTCTGCCGCAATCGGTTCGCCGATCGTCACAGACGCTCCCGCCGTGGCGAATGTCACGTCATCATAATCCACGAACGAGGAAGCCGTTCCGTCGCTCGCGGTGAAGTTCTGATTGCTCTTGTTCCACGTTCCCGTCGTCAAATCGCTTTTCCACGTCAGAGAAAGCGCTTTGCCCGTGAACGCAAGCGAGCCGCTTTCCGTCAGCGAAACGCCCGTCACGCGCGATGAAAGCGCGTGCCCGTTATAGGTGAACTTCTCCGTGCTGAGCGTCGCCGCCGTGACGGTGCCTCCGGAAACGCTGACGAAATTGACGCTTTCGCCCAAGCGACCAGCCCCCGTCAAAGCAAAGCTCGCCGTATCTTCAACGGAAAACGTGCCGGCGGTCAGCGAGAGCGGCGCGCCCGAAGCGTCCGCCGAAAGACTGACGTTGCCCGCGAGCACGAAATTCCCGCCGCCGCTTATCGCGATGGCGGAAGCGACGGAAGCGAGATTGAAGGCGGATCCTTCCGCAAGTTTCGCCGTCGCGCCGCTCGCGACGGAAATCGAACCCGCTTTCACGGCGCCGCCGAAACTCGCGTTCCCGCCCGCAATAGTGAGCGCAGAAGCGTAAACGTTCCCGCCGACGGAATAATCGCCGGTGAAGTTGAATTTCAGTTTCACGCTCTGCGTCCTCGTGCCGAAATTTCCGCCGACAGCGCCGCCGGAGGCCGCCGCTGAACCGTCACCGAACTGCCAAATTTTTGCGCTGTCGTTTGCGCTGACCCACGTTCCCGTGAAACCGAATGTGTTCCCGGTGAAAATGACGGAACCGTTGGTGCTCTGAGATAAAAAGTTGTAAACGTTCCCGCTTCCCGTAATCGTTCCGGCATAAGTCTGAGTCGCTCCGGAATTGCCGTTCAGTCGCACGCCGCCCGAACCGACGTGAAGATTGGCAGAAAGCGTGTCGCCCGTGAAGTAGAACGATGCGTTGTCCGCTTCAATCGTCAGCCCGGATTGAGAAGCGACGTTCGTCAGCTCCGCTTCAATGCCGGCGTTGAGAATGATTCTTGTCAGCTCCGATGTGTAGGAATTTTCGGCGAACGAAACACGCCCGCCCCAGCCGCCGTTGGTCGCGACCGTGGAAATCGACCCGCCGTTGTTGCCGCTGAGCTCGAGCGTTCCCGAAAAATTCCCAAGATTAATGTTTGAGCCCGCCAACACGGTCGTCGTATCGCCGTCGAGCTGCAAGGTCGCGAGCGTCGTTCCGACGCCGGTCGTCGTCGACGTATACGCGGCATCGCCGTACGCGGGAACGGCGCTCATCGCGGCGGCGGCGAGGAGGGATGTGAGGAGGAATTTTTGCGGTTTCATGTGTTGTTTTGATCGTTATTGTGTTTTTCTGAAAGGAACCCGTTCCCGCCTTGAAGTCCGGCGGCGGCGTTTTCGGCGACCACTGAATCTTTTGGGGACGGAAGAACGGAATTTTTCTGGTGTGATTTTGTGCGGTTTTCGAGACCGAGGCAAGGGAAAATTTGACCACGGAAAACACGGAAAGACACGGAATTTTAGCAAATGCAACATTTTGACGCTTTCTCGAAAGCCTTTCCGTGCAAGTTTTCCCGCCAAGACGCAAAGACGCAAAGAATTTGAATCCACGAATTGCACGAATTTCACGAATTTTCTTTCCGCGGTGCCTCGCAAATTTTTTAGCCGCAGATGTCGCGGATGAGCGCAGATTTCGGGAAGACGCCGGAAACGCCGCTTGCCGCGCCTTGTTCGCCCGCGTTCGCGGACGCTTCGAAATGCGTCCGAAAACCGCGCAATTCGATTTTGGGGCAAATCCTTTTGTTCAAGCGGTTTGGACGGCGTTTCCCCCTCGGTCTCGAAAACCGGGGGTAAACGCCGCGTAGCCCTTTATTCATCAAGGTTTATCACGACAAATAAATATCAGTCCGATTTTTGAGCGCAGGAACGGCGTTCTTTCCCCGATAAAACCTGGCCTCGGAGAGGAAATTTCTCACGGAAGGGATCCGAGGGCAAGCGAGACGCTCACTCTCCGTTTTTCCGTTTCTCCGTTCCTCTGTGTTAAGAGAAGAGCTTAAAGCTTAAAGGTTAAAGCTTAAGGGGACGTTTGCGCGGGCGGATTTCGAAAAGCGGCAGGCAAGCGAAGCGTGAAGCCATTCTCCGTTTCTCCCCTTTTAAAACTTTCTTTAACTTCCTTTGACTTCGCGGTCTTTCTTTGCGCCTTGGCGTCTTGGCGGGAGGGATCCGAGGGCACGCGGGACGCTTGCCCTCCTTTGCGTTCCCGCGCTCAGCGCATCTTCAGCGAAATCAGCGCGAGCACGGCGAGCGCGAGCGAGACGATCCAGCAGCGGACGACGATCTTCGTGTTCGGCGTGCCGCCGAGCTGCCACGCGTGGTGAATCGGCGTCATGCGGAAGACGCGCCGGCCCTCGCCGTAGCGCCTTTTCGTGTAGCGGAAATAATTCGTCTGAATCATCACGGAAACGGTCTCGACGACGAAGACGCCGCCGGAAATCGCGAGCAGCAGCGGGTGCCCCGTGAGCAGCGCCGTCGCCCCGAGCGCGCCGCCGAGCGCGAGCGAACCCGTGTCGCCCATATAGATCGTCGCGGGAGCGCCGTTGAACCAGAGAAAGACGAGAATGCCCGCCGCGAGCGCCGCGCAGAAGATCGCGAGCTCGCCCACGCCCGCGACGTATCCGATGTTCAGATACGCGGCCCAGCGCGCGTTCCCGACGAGATAGGAGACGATGCCCAGGACGAACACGCTCGGCACGGCGCAGCCGCCGGCGAGCCCGTCCACGCCGTCCGTCAGGTTCACCGCGTGGCTCGTGCCGACGCAGACGAACCAGAAAAGCGCGCACACGCCGCCCGCGAACAGGAGCGCACCGAGCGTCGAAAGGTCGTTCGAGGAGATCACCGCGCCGTCGAACGCGACGAGCGGCCGTTTCATCAGCGGCATCCAGATTTCGAGCAGGTCCATGCGGAAACCGCCCTTGCAGAGCAGAATCCCGAACGCGGCGAGCGCGGTGAGCGACGTCAGCGCCCATTTCAGCCGCGAGCTCATGCCGTCGGCGTTCCCGCGCACGACTTTCTGAAAATCGTCCCAGAAGCCGACGGCGGTCATGCCGACGAAGACCGTGAGCGCGCAGAACACGTACACGTTCGGGCGCGCGCACAGCAGCGTTCCCGCGAGCGCGGAGAAGAAGATGACGAGCCCGCCCATCGTCGGCACCTTGCGCTTTTCCTGAGCGGCGGCGCCGAGCAGGTCGCGCCCGCGCTCCGGCTGAATCACGTTCTGCAGGCGGCGGATGAGCCGCGGCGCGACGACGGCGCCGAGCAGCAGCGCGACGAAGCCCGCGAGCACGGCGCGCACGGACTGGTATTCGAACAGGCGGAACGGCCCCCAAAATTCTTCCAGGTCTTTCAGAAAATACAGCATGAGGGCGGCGACATTAGCCGCATTCCCGCTCCGGCGCAAGCGCGCGGCGAAAATCCGTTCCCGCGGCGCGCGCTTCGCGCTTGCGTCCGCGCGGCGCGGCTCTTACTTTTTCGTCTTAAATGCAATCGCCCGACACAACGCAGGAACCGCTCACGAAAACGCTTTCGAAAAGCGGCATCTTCGATCCGATCCGCCCGCACATCGCGGCGCTCGACGCGTTTCTCGAGGAGCAGGTCGCCGCGTTCGCGCCCGTCACGCGCCCGCTCGTCCGCTACACGTTTTCGCACGCGGGCAAGCGTCTGCGCCCGGCGCTCGTCTTTCTTTCCGGCTGGCGCGACGGGAGCGTCGATCCCGCGCTCGTCCGCGCGGCGGCGGTGGTCGAGCTGATCCACCTCGCGACGCTCGTGCACGACGACGTGCTCGACGACGCGAAGATCCGCCACGCCTCGCCGACGCTTTTCGCGAAATACGGCTCGCACACGGCGGTGCTGCTCGGCGACGCCATTCTCGCGCACGCGTTGCTGCTCATGGCGGACTTCGATTCCGCCGAGCTCTGCCGCGCCACGGCGGCCGCCACGCGCAAAATCTGCGACGGCGAAATCTGGCAGACTTCGGAGCGCGGGAACGCCGAACTTTCCGTCGAGGCGTATTTCGACATCATTCAGATGAAGACGGGCGAGCTCTTCGAGATCTCCGCCTACATCGGCGCGACGCTCGGCGGGAACGGCGCGGAGCGCGGCAAGGCGTGCGCCGCGTTCGGCAGGGCGCTCGGCCGCGCGTATCAGATCTTCGACGACCTCGTCGATTTCCTCGGCGCCGAGGCCGCCATCGGCAAGACGCTCGGCACCGACCTCGCGAGCGGCAAGTACACGCTGCCGATGATTCTTTTCCTGCGCGGGAAATCCGCCGAAGAGCGCGCCGCGACCGCCGCCGCCGTCGCCGCGGGAACGCTTTCGCCCGAAAAACTCGCCGCGGAAATGGAAGCCGCCGGCGTCTTCGACGAATGCCGCGCCTGCTTCCTGAAGGAAATCGCCGCGGCGCGCGCGTCCGTCGCCGCCTTCGCCGACGATTTCGGCGCGAAGCAGCTGCTCGCGCTCGCGGACTTCGTCGTCGCCCAGGTCGACGGCTTTTTCGCCTCCCGCGCATGATTTTCGGCACCACGCCCCGCGAACGGCGCGCGCTCGCGCTGCTCGTCGCCCTCGCCGCCGCCCTGCTGCTCGCGGCCCTGCTCGTCTGAGCCCCGCCGGGCAATTGCCCGTTGTCAAACGGCACGCGTTCTGCAAAATCTTCCCCATCATGAGCGAAGCTTTCAAATGCGACATCTGCGGCGCGCCCGCGACCGTCCACCTGACGCAGATCATCGACGGGAAGACGCGCAGGGTGCATCTCTGCGAGAAATGCGCCGCGAAGCAGAACGCCCCCGAACTTTCCGTCATCAAGTTCGCCGAGATGCTGACGAAAAAGCTTTTCGGCGACAAGGTCGGCTCGGAAATCCTGAAGGGCGCGATCGAAATCTTCGAAAAAAAGCAGCGCGGCACCGAAACGAAGTGCCCGAACTGCGGCATGAGCGAAACGGATTTTCTGAAGAACGAGCGCTTCGGCTGCGCCCGCTGCTACGACGTCTTTTCCGACGCGCTCGCCATGATTCTGCCCAAGCTGCAGCACGCGGACGCGCTTCACGGCGACGCCGGGCCCGCCGCGCGGGACGAAGGCGCACCCGCGGAAACGCCCGCCGCCGCGCCCGAGGCGGAGACGACGGACGCGCTCGAAAAACGCCTCCGCGCCGCCGTGGAGAAGGAGGACTACGCGCTCGCGGCGAAGCTGCGCGACGCGCTGCGGGAACGCCGCAAGGCGGACGCCGCGAAGAACGCGCCCGCGCGGAAGCCCGCGGGAACGCCGAAAAAACCGCGCGCGCGCGCCCGCAAATCGCCGTCGCCCGCCGCCGAAAAATCTTCCGAAAAAGGCGGCAGGCCCGCGCCGCGCTCCCGCCGGAAAGGGAAATCCCAATGAGCGCCCTCGCCCGTTTTCTCGCGGATTCCGCGCTGATCACGCGCCCGTCGCTCCCGGTGCTGCGGAGCTCCCGCGTGCGCCTGGCGCGTAATCTCGCCGACGCGTTCTTCCCGGACCGGCTCGCGCCGCGGGAACGCGACGCGCTGAAGACGCGCATGATCGACGCGCTGACGCGGCTGCCCGAATTCGAAGGCGCGACCGTCTTCGACATGCGCGGACTCGAGCCGACGGAAGCGCGCCTGCTCGCCGAGCGCCGCTTCATCTCCGCCGAGCTCGTCGGCCGCGAAGGCGCCGCCGTCGTCGTTTCCGCCAACCGCAAGTGCTCCGTCATGCTCAACGAAGAAGACCACCTGCGCATTCAAGCGACGGCCGCGGACCCGGATCTCGCCCGGCTCGCGCGCGCGGCGGAAGCGCTCTCCGACGCGATCGGCGCCGCGCTGCCCTACGCGCGCTCGCCGCGCTACGGCTTTCTCACGGCGTGCCCGACGAATCTCGGCACAGGCATGCGCGTCTCCGTCATGGCGCATCTGCCCGGGCTCGTCATGGACGGCCAGATGGAAAAGGTCGTCCGCGCGCTCGACATGTGCGGGATGACGGTGCGCGGCTGGCTCGGCGAAGGCTCCGACGCGACGGGCAGCTTTTTCCAGATCTCCAACCGGCGGACGCTGGACCGGCCCGCCGACGCGATCGTCGCGGATCTGGTCGAATGGAGCCGCAGTCTCGTCGAGCAGGAACGCAACGCCCGCCGGCGCGTCGTGCGCAAAAACCGCACGGGCGTCGCCGACCAGATCGGGCGCGTTTACGGCGAATCGCGCTTCGGCGTGACGCTCTCGCAGGGCGAAGCGGTTTCGGCGCTCTCGCTGCTGCGCCTCGCCTGCGATCTCGGCGTCTTTCCGGAATACGCGCGCGCCCGCATCGACGATCTGCTCGAAGAGGCGCTCGACGCGCACGTCGCCTTCCGCCAAAAAATTCCGGAAGACCGCGAGCACGCCGCCGCGCTCGACCGCGCACGCGCGACGCTTTTCCGCGAAACGTTTTCGACGATCCCGCCGCCGGATTTTTCGACGCTCTGACGCGGCGGGAACGCCCGCCTCACTTCGTCTCCACCGAAATCGTCGGGAACGCGAACTCGATTCCCGCCGCGGCGAAACGCCGTAGAATCGCCAGATTCAGCGCGGACTTGAAGCGCAGAAACGCCGCGTAGTCCGACGACGCGAAATGATAGACGACCGAAAGATCCAGCGAGGATTCGCCGAACGCGTCGAAATGAATGCGCGGCGCGCGCGAGCCCTCGCGGACGCACTCGGGAACGTCCGTCAACTCGGCGAGAATCGCGAGCGCCTCCTCGATTTTTTCCGGCGGCGTGTCGTAAGTCAGCCCGAGCCGAAATTCGTCGCGTATCGTCTCGCGCGCCGTCACGGTGCGGATCGTGCGGTTGGCGAGGTCGCCGTTCGGAATGCACAGCAGCGCGCCGTCGCGGGAACGGATGCGCGTCGAACGCACGCCGACTTCCTCCACCGTTCCCGCCGTGCCGCCGCCGACGTCCACGGAATCGCCGACCTGAAACGGCCGATCGACGATGAGCATCACGGAGCCGAAAAAGTTCTTCACGGAATCCTGCGCGGCGAGACCGAGCGCCAGACCGCCGATGCCGAGCATGGCGAGAATCTCCGCCGGCTGCGTGTCCGTCGTGATCCGGATGACGATCAGCACGCCGAGCGCGACGACGAAGATCTTGAGCAGCGCCGAAAGCAACGGCAACAGCGTCGCCGCGGACTTGTTCTTCGGCGACGCGTAACGGCGCACCAGCGCGACGGGAAGCCGCACGCAATGCCACAGAAAAATCGTCTGCGCGCAGATCAGAAAAATCCAGAACAGCCGCGCGAGCGCGCCCGTCTCCTCCTCGCTCAACGGCGCGGTCGTCTCCGTGAACTCGCGGAAGGCGACGACGCCGAGCCCCGTGAACAGGAAGACGCTGGTGCGCGCGACGGCCTCGAAGAGCGTTCCCGCGACGATGCGGCGCAACGGACGCGTTCCCGCGCGGACGGCGCCCAGCATGCGGCGGGAAAGCGCCATGAGCGCCTTGCGCAGCACGAGCCCGACCAAAAATCCGCCGACGGTGAACGCCAGAAGCTGTAGCGCGAAATGCGCGTCGGGAACGAGCGTCTTCAAAATCGAGAAAAACATGCGCGGATTCTACCCGCCGCCTCGCCCGAAAAGAAGCGGAAAGTTCATTCCCGGAAAAGCGCCGCCTTCACCGCCGCGCGGAACCGTGAAATGCTCCGCTCCCTTCCGCGACAAAAAAAACGTTCCCGCGGATCGCTCCGCGGGAACGCCAACACACACTATGAAAAAGGGATGAAAAGAATCGAGGCGTCGAAAAAGCTTAAAAGGTCGAAAAGTAACTACCTTCCAAACTCCTGAGCTCCTCCACTCCTGAACTTTATTTCCTGCGGCGACGACGCGTTCCCGCCAACGCCAGCGCGCCCAGACCCGCCAACAGCCCGAACGCCGACGGCTCGGGAATCATCGAAAGCTTCGTCATTGAAATGCTCGAGACATTTTCATTGATACGATAGTCGGAGCCGTTACCGCCACCAATCATGATATTGTTAACTTTATTTCCGGCAACGTATGTCGCAGAATTAAGTTCCCCAACAGAAGCCAAAACCCCATCGATGTAAAGGCTTGCAACGTTATCGATGACATAAAGCTCTGCGGTGTATTCTACGCCGGACGAAAGCTGAACTTGATCTGTCAGCGTCTTCGTAAAAACATCACGACTATTTCCGTCCAAATTCACATAATTACTACCACCTGTGTACGGACCAAAACGCAGATTGTTCGTTCCGTCCGTAAGCGTCGCAACAACAGGCCAATTGTTGCTTGCTGAAATAGGATCTCCCAAGGCAAAAGTCACCGTAAATTTGAAGTCATCACCCCAAGTAACTCCGGTGTCTCCTACCAAGTGAGGGCGCTTTTGGCTTGAAATATTTACCCCGCTTTCATCCGTACAGCCGGTGACATCCCAAACATTATCCAGAGCATAAGATCCGGACGAATTGACAATTTCGTATCCGCCTTCCAGAGAAGAACCGAAATTCATCGTCCAGAGAGTTTCCGTAGAGACGATGCCGTTCGGTTCTGCCGCATTCGCGAATGCTGTTCCAGCGGCGAGGAGCGTGGTGATGGTGATTAATTTTTTCATAAAGCGTTTAAGGTGGAATTTTGAAAACGCATTATCCCCGGTTCCGAATACCGGTGGTGAAACGCCGCCGAGACCGCATAAACACAAGAAACTTATGAACGCTTAAAGAGCAATCAAAGGAGAGGCGACATTCCTGTCGCTTCCTCGAAATTGCTTTCAGGCAAACTTCAAAAAAGCGGCGGGAACGCCGCTTCTCCCCTAAGTTTCCGCGAATTTTCGCCAAATGACTTACTCCGTGTTCGCCCGTGCATTCCGGGGTCGAAATTTGGGCTTGCATCGGTATTCGGAACCGAGGGGGCGGGGCTATTTGTCCGCGAGAATCTGCAGGAGGGAATTGAGATTGAAGAGGCCGTGGACGAGGACGGGAACGGCGAGTCGTCCCGTGCGCTCGTAGGCGAGGCAGAGCACGCAGCTCAGCGCCGCGAGCGGCAGCACGCCCGCCCACGAATCGTGCGCGAGCGCGAAGCAAAGCCCCGTCAGCAGCGCCGCGGGAACGCCGCCCGTCTTCGCCTTCAGAAAACGATAAAGCCCCGCGCGGAAAAAGACTTCCTCGACGAAGGGCGTGAACACGACGAGCGCGGGCACGAACAGCGCCAGCGCCCACGGATGCTCGAGCGAGCGCAGATTGTCCACCAGAATCTGGTCGCGCGCCCACGCGTCCTTCAGCTCCGGGAAAACCGCGGGAACGCATTGCGAAAGCGCCGAGGCGACGAAGACGACGAGCAGCGCGAGCCCGAAAAACGCCCACGCGTTTTCGCGGGAACGCCACGCGAGGCGCGAGAGCGCGGGCAGCGCGCCCGCCGCGTTCCAGCCGTCCGCGAGCTTCGCGCGGATTTTTTCGAGAAACGCGTCGCCGAACGGAACCCTGCGCCCGGAGAACGCGCCCCACACGAACGCCGCGACGAGCGGCTGATAAAAGCCGACCGCATAGACGGGATTCGCCGCGAGATCGACGTCCGGAAAGACCGCGCGCGCCGCGGCGAATCCGAGCTGCGGGAGCGCCACGAACGCGAGCACGAAGGCGACGAAGAAGAAAACGAGCTCCGCGCCCGTCGCGCGCCACGGCGCGAGCGTTCCCGCCGGGAACGCGCGCGCGCGGGAAAGGCGCGCCGCCTCCGTCGCGGCGAACCACGCGCCGACGGCGAGAAAAATCAGATTCGCGGCGAGCAGCGCGACTGCGGCGGGAGAATCGGGCATGGCGGTTCCCGCGCTCAGACGCGTTCGAGAATCGCCGCCGCCATCGCCTTCGTGCCGACGGAGGCGCCGCCGAAGGCGATGTCGCCCGTGCGCGTTCCCGCGTCGATCGTCTCGCGGACGGCGCGTTCGATGTCCTCGGCGACGTCGTTCAGCCCGAAGCTGTGGCGCGCCATGAGCGCGGCGGAAAGAATCTGCGCGCAGGGGTTCGCCTTGTCCTGACCGGCGATGTCGGGCGCGCTCCCGCCGGACGGCTCGTAGAGCCCGAACGGGAAGCCGTGGCGGTTTTTGCCCGCACCGAGCGAGGCGGAGGAAAGCATGCCGAGCGAGCCGCAGACGACCGCCATTTCGTCGGAAAGAATGTCGCCGAACATGTTTTCCGTGAGCAGCACGTCGAACTGCCCCGGATTCGCGACGAGCTGCATCGCGGCGTTGTCCACGAGCAGGTGCGTCAGCGTGACGTCGGGCGCGAGCGCGGCGACGCGTTCGGTGACGATTTTGTTCCAAAGCACGGAGGTTTCGAGCACGTTGGACTTGTCCACGAGGCAGATCGTCCGGCGCGGGCGGGAACGCGCGGTCGCGATCGCGACGTCGGTGATGCGCTCGATTTCGCTCGTGCGGTAGCGCATCGTGTCCACGGCTTCGAGCTCGCCGTTTTCGAGCGTCGTCGTCGCCTTGGGCTTGCCGAAATAAATGCCGCCGGTGAGCTCGCGGATGCACACCATGTCGATGCCGTCGGGAATGCGCGCGGGCGCGATCGGCGAGGACGCCTTCAGCGCGGGCAGGAGCAGCCCGGGGCGCACGTTCGCGAAGAGCTCGAACTGCTTGCGCAGCGGCAGCAGCGCGCCGCGCTCGGGCTGCTGTTCCCGCGGGACGTCCTTCCACTTCGGGCCGCCGACGGAGCCGAACAGAATCGCGTCCGCCGCCCTGCACGCCGCGAGCGTCTCGTCCGGGAGCGCCTTGCCGCAGGCGTCGATGCCCGCGCCGCCGACGGGATGCACGGAATATTCGAGCCTGTGCCCGCGCTTCGCGAGCGCCTTTTCGAGAATCGGCAGAGCCGCGTCCATCACTTCCGGGCCGATGTAGTCGCCCGGCAAAACTGCGATTTTCAGATCCATAAGTGCGAAAACACTACGCTCCCGCGCTCGGGAACGCAAAGTAAAGATTCGGGCGGCCGCGACGCGTTCGCGCTAATTCTTGGACTCGATCTTCAGCAGCTTTTCCGACGGCATGCCCGACGCCGCCGAAAGCCCGCGCAGCAGCAGCCACAGCGCCGCCGCGATGAAAAACATGCACGGCAGCACGATCACCGGCCACGACAGCGAAAGCATCCTGCCGAGCTCCGCGTTGAACGCGTCGAGGTTCTCCGCCGGATCCGTCGTGACGACAAGCCGCGCGAGCGCGAAGTTCAGCGCCGCGCTCAGCGCGAACGAAGCCGCCAGCACGCGCGACGCCCGGCGCAGCGTTCCCGCGAGCGCCGCCTCCGTCCCGCGCGACGCGCACGCCGCCTCGATCGCGGGAACGTCGAAGATCTTTTCGTTGAAGAGCAGCGTGCGGCAGAGCCTGCGCGAACACAACAGCGCCGCCGCGATCAGCGCGGGAATCGCCGCCTCCTTCACCGCCACCCAAAACGGCGAAAGCCGCATCAGCCCGACGCCGCCCGTCAGCAGCGTTCCCGCGAAGCCGAGCACGGAAATCCAGTTCGCCTCGCGGCGACGCGCGTAGTCATAAAAAAAATACGCGCACGGGAACGCGAGCGCGACGACGAGCCGCGCCGCCGCCGGCACCTGCGGCGCCCAATCGCCGCCTTTCGACAAGATCAGCGCGGGCACGACGATGTTCGCCGCCAGACTCAACAACGCGCTCTCGCGCTTTTCGTTTTTCTTCGTCTCAGTCATAAATCTTCATCCTCCAGTCGCCTTCCTCTTAGGGGAGAAGCGACATTCCTGTCGCTTCGGAGCTCTTTCCCCGACGGGGATTCCGAAAAAGCGGCGGGAACGCCGCTTCTCCCCTGAATTTCCGTTCCCGTCGTTCATCGCGATTTCAAATGCACAAGAACACAATCGCGGCGATCAACCCGAAAAGGCACAAAAGCGCCGTGAGGCAGCCCAGCCCCACTGCCTTCCCCCCTGCGCTCTCCGTTATCCCGAAGAGGGCCACCAATCCCCCGGCACCGAACCAGACGACGAAAGCTTGGCTTGCTTCATCCCGCAAACACAAGTCCAACATGGTCATCGTGACAATGAAGCAGACGATGAGCACCAGCGCCACCATCAGGGCGATTCCCATCAGCACCGTGGATTTTTCCTCTTTCCGCGCCCTTTTCGCCGCAGCTTCCTGGCGCAGCTTTCGTTCCTCCGCCGATTTGCGTTCCCATTCGGCTTTCCGTTCCGCCTCGCGGCGTTCCCGCTCTTCGCGTTCGCGAATCGGATCGGGCGGGAACGAGAATTCTTCGTTCCGCCCCGAACCGTCGCACGCGTAGTAATACGTTTTCCCGTTGAAGGTGAACGCGAGGCGCCACACGGAAACGTAGGCGAATTTGTATTTCGTGAAGTTCTCCACTTCGACGCGACTGACGCCGGACACCTTCCGATTCAAAAACGCTTCCCAGTCCGGAATCGTGCTCCCGAAATCCCGCCGGTTCTGGATTTTCGGCACCACTTTCTTCTCCCAAATGAAATCCGCCGGCAGCGTCGAATCGACGATGTTGCAGTCCTCCATTTCGCCGAAGTATTCCGGACGGAAAAATTCCGCCTCGGCGTGGACGTAGCGCACCGCGTTCGTCGCTTCCGCAAGCCCCGGCGGAAGCGCCCGCGAGTCCGTCGCGGGAAGCGTTCCCGTGACGGTGGCGTGCGCGTCGAGCGTCGTTTCCGAAGGCAACCCTTCCTGGGGTTCCAGCCGGACGAGGAGGCGCATCGGCACGCGCTCGTCAAAGAAATACGCCGCGACGTAGAACGGCGCCTCGTCGCCGAACTCCGCCTCGGCGGAAACCTTCTCGCCGTATTCCCGCGAGAATTCGCGCCAGAAGCAGTCCGAAAATTTTTTGCGAAATTCGTCCTTCGTGATCTTGAACGGGAAGATGCGCTCGGGACGGTCGATGTCGCGACGATGCGCGCCGCCGAGAATCTGAAAGATCTTGTCGCAGTTCGGGCAGCGGCAAGTCACCGCGAACGGGTTGAAGCGGCTGATCGTCGCTCCGCAGTTCGGGCACTTGATTTCGTGAAGCGTGATTTTTTCGGAAGACATCGGAAGAAGGGAAAGCTTAAAGGGAAAGACGGAGGAATCGGGAAACGTTCTTCGCGTCGCGGCGCCTTTGCGGGAGCGTTTTTCATCGCGCGTCGCCGATCGCGACCGCGGCGCGCTTCAGCGTGCGCGCGGCGGAAATGCGGGCGGCGGCGTCGCGGGCAGTCTTTTCGAGCGCCGCGAGCGCGTCGGGAGCGTCCGCGTCGGCGGCGTCGGCGAGCGCGTCCATCGCGCGCTGCACGGCGGCGAACTCCTGCGGGACGAGTTCGGCGAACGTCGGATTTTCCGAAAATTCTCCGGCGGGAACGCGCGTCGCCGCGTCGAAAAAGCGCGTCAGCGCGCGTTCGGCGGCCTGTTTTTTGAGCGCGTCGAGCGAGCTTTTTCCGGCGACGACGGTGCGGAACACGGGAACGAGCGCGGGAAAGGTCGCCGTGCGCGAGCGTTTTTCGGCGACGCGGCGTTCGTGCGCGGCGTGCAGCTCGGTCTGCGCTTCGGCGCCCATCGAGAGGAAGAGAATCTTGCCGATCCACCACGCGGAAAGCACGATCTGCGCGGCGTAGTACCATTTCGGCGAAACGTCGCAGTGCGGAATCAGCGTCAGCCCGTTGTACGCGGCGAAGAGCAGGAAGCCGCAGCCCGTGAAGTTCACGATCTGCGAGGCGACGGCGACGTTCTGCGTCGAATAGGCGCCGCGCGAGGAGACGGCGAAGATCGAAAAGAGCCCGAAGGTTTCGAGCGCGAGCAGCCAGACGAGGTTTTCCCAGAAGAGCACGGAGAGCTCTTCCGGAGCGAAGATCGCGAAGAGAGCGCAGGTCGCGACGACCGCGACGGCCCAGAGAGAGACGGATTTTCCGGTCAGAATTTTCATCGTGAAGCCTTTCTTTTTCGGAGTTTATTTCGAGGGGAAGAACAGCGGCGCGAAGGCCGGATCGGTCGCGATCGGAATCCAGCTCGCCATGCCCGCGCGCCAGACGAGCGTTCCCGCGCCGAGCGCGCCGCGCCGGATTTCGGCGACGAGCTGTTCCGGCGAAAACGGTCCCGTCGGCACGTTGCCGAGCGCGACGAAATACGCGGGCGCGCCCGCGGCGGCGCTCGGCGGAATCGGCGGCGGAGTCGCGGCGGCGACGGAAGCTCCCGCGAAGCCGGCGGCGGCGAAAGGCGTTCCCGCGGGCGTTCCCGTTCCCGCGCCCGCGGTCTGCCGCAGCATTTCGCCGAACGCGGCGCCCATCGGCATGCCCGCGCCGAGCCCGAGCCCCGCGCCCATGAGCGTGCCCGCGCCTTCGTTCGACGCCGCCCTGTCCAAAATCCCGAAGCGCCGCTCCGTCGCGTAATCGACGCCCAGGCGCGCCAGCCGACGCGCCTCCGCCGTTCCCGCGCGCTCCTCGGCGACGATCTGCTGGTAGTCGTCGCTCTCGACGCTGCGGATTTCGAAGCGCGTGAATTCGAGCCCGTAGAGCTCGCCGATCTCGGCGTTCAGCTCTTCGCGCACGCGCGCCTGCACGGCGGGAAGCTCCGTCTGAAAACGGATCATCGAGCCGCATTCCGCGAACGCGCGCGCCGCCGCCGTGCGGATCGGCGTCATCAGCCACGCCTTGATCTTCTCGGCGACGTCCTCCGCCGTGAAGCGCGAAAGCGTGCCGACGAACTTGTCCAAAAACGTCTCCGGCGCCGCGACGCGCACGACCGCCGAGCCGTTCAGCCCGACGTTGATCGTCTGCGCGTAATCGGCGTCGCGTCCGACGACGCGCACGCCCCAGAGCAGATTGTTTTCGACCGTCGTGCTGACGAACCAGACCGAAACGGGATACGTCGTCTCGCCTTTCGTCGCGACGGAGAGCATCTCGTCGAGCACGGGAATGTTCGCCGATTCGTCGCAGACGAAACGGCCCGGCTCGATGAGCGTCTCGCGCACGCCGTTGATGTAGAGCGCCGCGCGCTGCGTTTCGTGGACGACGATAACGCCGCCGCGCACGATGCCGTCGTAATCGTATTTCTGCACGAGCAGATTCGTGTTCTGCGGATCGCAGGCGACGAGTTCGCCGAGGATTCCGCCCGGAGCTTGAGAAGTCTGAACGTTCATAAGTAAAAAGAAGTTGATTGTTGAAGCGCCCATTTTACGCGCCCGCGCCCCGCGCGCAAGCGAGAACGGCGCGCGCGGGCGCAAAGCGCCGCGAAAACGAACGCGGGCGCGAGGGTGGTTGCGCCTTTTAGGCGCGCTCGATGCGCGGAGCGTTCCCCAAGCGCGCGCTTCGCGGCGCGCATGGGGTTACGCTTGTTTCGCCCCGCCAGGGCGTTTTCCGCGTCAATCCGCGAAATCCGCGGGAGATTTTCCGCGTTCCCGTAATCGCGCACTTACAGCGCGCATGACGTTTGCGGGAAAAGAATTTGTCTCCGGCGGGGAAGGCGGGTTGAATGGACGCCATGAATTTTCTGAAAATTTCGGCGGCGGCGGTCTGCGCGCTGCTCTGCGCCGCGTGCGGCGATTCCTCGCGGGAGGAAACGCTCATCGTCGCGACGGAAGCGACGTTCCCGCCCTACGAATTTCGGGAGGGCGACCGCATCGTCGGAATCGATCCCGAGATCATGCGCGCCGTCGCGGAGTCGCTCGGGCGGCGGCTGGTCATCGAGGACATGAGCTTCGATTCCGTCATTTCCGCCGTGAGCACGGGCAAGGCGGACGTCGCCGCGTCCGGCATCACGGTAACGGAGGAGCGGCGGCGGCAGGTGAATTTTTCGCTGCCCTACGTCGAGGCGCGTCAGGTCGTCATCGTTCCCGCGCAGCGCGGCGTCTCGAGCCCGGCGGAGCTGCGGGGCAAGCGCGTCGGCGTGCAGCACGGCACGACGGGCGATCTCTACGTCGCGAAGCACATCGCCGAGCCGGAGCGTTTTCAGAACGGCGCGCTCGGCGTTTCCGCGCTGCTCGCGGGGAAGATCGACGTGCTCGTGCTCGACGACCAGCCCGCGAAGGTTTTTGAAAAAAAGCATCCCGACGAGCTGCGGATTCTGCCCGAGCCGCTCGCGAGCGAGAGCTACGCGTTCGCCGTCGCCAAGGAAAACGCGGAGCTACTCGCGGGCATCGACGCCGCGCTGCGCGAGATGCGCGCGGACGGACGGCTCGAAGCGATTCTGAAGAAATATACTGCGGACGGCGCGGGAACGCTTCCGGCGTGGGACGACGCGGCGGGCGCCTCCGCGGGAACGGCAGCGGAAAAGCGCGCGGGAACGCCGGGCGCCTTTTACACGAACTTCGTCGAAGGCGGACGCTGGCGCTACCTCGCGAACGGGCTGCTCGTCACGCTCGAAGTCTCGTTCTTCGCGGTGATTCTGGGGTTGTTTTTCGGCTTCGCGGTCGCCGTGATACGCGCGACGCACGACAAGAACGGCTCGCTGAAATTCGCGGATTTTCTCTGCAGGATTTATCTCACCGTCATTCGCGGCACGCCGGTCGTCGTACAGCTGCTCATCATTTATTTCGTGATTTTCGGGAGCGTGGACGTGAGCAAGACGCTGGTCGCGATCGTCGCGTTCGGCGTGAACTCGGGCGCCTACGTCGCGGAGATCATCCGCGGCGGCATCATGTCAATCGACGAAGGGCAGTTCGAGGCGGGGCGCAGTCTCGGGCTGAGCCACGCGAAGACGATGGTGCACGTCGTGCTTCCGCAGGCGCTGAAGAACGTGCTGCCCGCGCTCGGCAACGAGTTCGTCGTGCTGCTCAAGGAAACGAGCGTCGCCGGCTACATCGCGCTGCAGGATCTGACGAAGGCGGGCGACGTGATCCGCAGCCAGACGTACACGGCGTTTCTGCCGCTGCTCGCGGTCGCGGCGATTTATCTTGCCATCGTGATGCTCTTCTCCGCCCTGCTCTCCCGCCTGGAAAAACGCCTGAAACGCAACGAACGATGAAAGAACCTTCCGCATCCATGAACACGCCTTCCGATTCCGTTCCCGCCGCGGGCGGCGAGCCGCTTTTCCGCATTCGCGGTCTGAAGAAGATTTTCGGCGGGCACGTCGCCGTGAACGGCGTTTCCGCCGAAATCCGCCGCGGCGAGGCGGTCTTCGTGCTCGGGCCCAGCGGGTCCGGCAAAAGCACGTTTCTGCGCTGTCTGAATCTGCTCGAAACGCCAGACGGCGGCGAGATTCTTTTCCGCGGCGAACGCGTCGGCGCGCGCGGCGGCGACATCAACGCCTATCGCACGCGCGTCGGCATGGTCTTTCAGCATTTCAACCTGTTCCCGCATCTGAGCGTGCTCGACAACATCACGCTCGCGCCCGTGAAGACCGGACGCAGCACGAAGGCGGAGGCCGTCGCGGAGGCGGAACGGCTGCTGCGGCGCATCGGGCTTTTCGAGAAACGCGACGCGTTCCCGCAGCAGCTTTCCGGCGGGCAGAAGCAGCGCATCGCCATCGTGCGCGCGCTCGCGATGAAGCCCGACGTGATTCTGTTCGACGAGCCGACTTCGGCGCTCGATCCGGAAATGGTCGGCGAAGTGCTTTCGCTGATGAAGGATCTCGCCGAGGGCGGGTTGACGATGGTCGTGGTGACGCACGAGATCGCGTTCGCACGGGAGGTGGCGTCTCGGATTCTTTTCATGGACTCGGGAACGCTTCTGGCGGACTGCGGTCCGAGGGAGTTTTTCTCGTCGCAGGCGAATCCGCGCATCCGTGACTTTCTCGCGAAAGTGCTGTGAGCGCGCGCTCACGGCGCGCTTTATTTTTGTCGGGGTTGAGA